>DAIQRD010000068.1:0-7719 GCA_036786445.1 Bacillota bacterium | reverse complement strand
CCCGCCGCTCCTTCTCCTGGCCACGGGCAATACCGTGGATTTGCATGGGCTCTCCAATGATATCCCCCACTGTCATACGGGGATTGAGAGAAGCATAGGGATCCTGGAAAATAATCTGCATGTCTCGCCTTAGTTCCCGCATCTCTTCCCGGCCTAACTCTAATACATTCCGCCCATCAAACCAGACTTCCCCAGCAGTGGCCTCAATGAGTCGCAAGATCAGTCGCCCGGTGGTAGATTTTCCACAGCCGGATTCCCCTACTAGGCCCAATGTCTCTCCTCGGTTGATACTAAAGGAAACACCATCGACGGCCTGAACTGCTCCCACTTGCTTGGATATGAGAAAACCCTTTGTGATAGGAAAATGCTTGACTAGGTTTTTTACTTCTAGCAATGGCGCAGCACCCATCTCATCCGACCTCCTTTAGCCTGCGGTACTCAGTGTATTTCCAGCAGGCTACCTCATGGCCTGGCTTATGTGCAAATAACTCCGGTTCTTCCATCTTACAGATCTCCCGGGCATCTTTGCAGCGAGGATGGAAACGACATCCTCCAGGCATGAAGGCTGGATCAGGTACTACACCATCGATAACCTGCAGACGTTCTTGTTGCTCCGTAAGCTTGGGAATAGAGCCAAGCAATCCCAATGTGTAGGGATGCATAGGATCACCGAAAAGAGGTTTAACATCGGCCCGTTCGACAATTTTCCCGGCATACATGACAACGACCTTCTCTGCCAGTTCCGCCACAACTCCAAGATCGTGGGTGATCAGCATGATGGATGTGCCAAATTCATCCCGTAGATGCCTCATCAGATCCAAGATCTGGGCCTGTATCGTCACATCCAAGGCTGTAGTCGGTTCGTCGGCAATCAGCAATGTGGGGTTGCAGGACAGAGCCATAGCGATCATCACTCTTTGCCTCATGCCACCACTTAGTTGGTGCGGGTATTCATCGACCCGGCTCTCCGGTGAAGGGATACCTACTAGATGGAGCATCTCAATGGCCTGTTTGCGAGCAGCTGCCTTATCTAAATTCTGGTGCAGAATAATGGCTTCCATAATCTGATTACCTATTGTAAAAACCGGGTTAAGTGATGTCATAGGCTCTTGGAAAATCATGGATATATCATTGCCTCGGATCTTCCGCATCTGCGCTTCAGTTTTTTTCAGCAAATCGGATCCCTCAAAGATGATCTCACCACCTACAATCTTACCAGGTGGATTGGGGATCAGACCCATAATGGAAAGTGAAGTCACACTTTTGCCGCAACCGGATTCCCCAACAATTCCTAGAGTCTCACCCCTATTCAAGCTAAAATCCACACCATCGACGGCGGGAACAACGCCATCGTCAGTATAGAAATACGTCTTCAGACCTCGAACTTCAAGTAGCTTTTCTGCCACCGGTCCTCGCCTCCTCCATTACCACAAATAAACGGGCCATCTTCTAGGGAGTATGCACTCTTCGGACCACAAAACAGCCGTTGTGCAATATTCCACAAAACTTCGCCATTCCCTCTGCTATTTATTCAATCGTGGGTCCAAGGCGTCCCGTAAACCATCTCCCAACAAGTTGAAACCTAGTACTGTAAGGGAAATGGCTCCTCCAGGAAAAATGGACCACCACCACTGACCTGACAGCAAGTAATCTTTGCCTTGGTTAATCATATACCCCCAGCTTGGTGTAGGTGGTTGAGTACCAAAACCCAGGAAAGTCAAAGATGCCTCAATCATGATCATGGAGCCCATGCCCAACGTGATTTGGACAATGACTGGGGCGATGACATTAGGCAGTATATGTCGAAATATGACCTTGAAATCCCCGGCTCCAACGGCCCGTGCTGCCTCCACAAATTCAGTTTCCTTGATGGACAATACCTGACCCCTAACCACCCGGGCAATGGAGGGCCAACTTACAAAGCCAATGGCCACATACACAAGACCCAGGCTAGCCGGGCGGAAGGCAACTATGGAAAGCACAAACAAAAGAAAGGGGAAAGCATAAATCACGTTAATCAACCAGCTAATGAAATCGTCGATTTTGCCTCCATAGTAACCAGCTACAGCGCCCAGACTGACGCCAATCAGTAGTGACACTACACTAGCAGCGACTGCAATGGTCAAGGAGATTCTCGTTCCATATATCGTCCGGCTGAGGATATCCCGCCCATAGAGGTCTGTACCAAACCAGTGCTGAGCACTGGGCGCGGCCAGTCTGACAGATTTCCCCTGTGTCCAAATCAACTGCTCAATGGGATCATAGGGGGCCACAAAAGGAGCAAATATGGCCAGAAAAATCATGAATATGACCAAGACCAAACCAAACATGGCCAAACGGTTTTTTTCAAGCGCCGCCAACCATCTATCCACAGGCTACGCCCTTTTGGATCCCTTCCGGTCTCTGTTTGCCCAATAGCAGCAGGCTCCAATGCCGTCTCTTGCTTGCTCAACTCTATCCCTCCAATAAACACAGATTGCCCTAGAGCTCCGATAGACTGACATTAGTCATACCGGATACGGGGATCAAACAGGGCATATGACATATCCACTACCAGGTTGGAAAGAATGAAAAGCCCTGCAAGAAACAACACTTCTCCCCTGATAATAGGGAAATCACGATAAGTCAGAGCTTCAACGAACAATCGACCAATACCTGGCCATTGAAATACTGACTCGATGAGCACAACCCCGCTCAAGAGGCTGGCTGTCTCCACTCCTATGATGGTTACTACAGGGATCATGGCATTCTTTAATGCATGCTTCAGAACAACTGTCTTCGCTCCTAACCCCTTAGCCCACGCGGTCCTGATGTAGTCCTGCCTGATCACTTCCAGCATGCTGGAGCGGGTCATACGCGCAATCAGTGCTGCTGGCCGAATGCCCAAGGTTATGGCCGGCAAAATCAGATATATGAGTTCCCCATCTCCGGTGCCTGTGCCGGGAATCCATCTCAAGACTACAGCAAAAATGTATATGAAAAGCAGACCCACCCAGAAAGATGGAGCTGAGATACCCAGCAACGCCAGAAACATGCTGCCATAATCAAGCCATGAATACTGTTTAACCGCCGATATGATGCCGAAAGTCAAGCCTAGGACTATGGCTATCACCATCCCAGCCATCCCCAATTTCACAGTTGCCGGGAACCGGCCCCAAATAGCCTCATTGACGTCCATATTGTTGCGATAGGATCTACCCAAGTTGAAAGTAACAGCCGATTTGAAGAAATTCGCCATCTGTACCAGTATGGGATCATCAAGACCCATCTCGTGGCGGATCTTAGCAATAGTCTCAGGATTACCGGCCTGCCCCGCCATGATCCGGGCGGGATCCCCTGGGACTATGGTCGTCAATATGAAAACAACGACAATAACACCAACGAAAACTGGAATTGCGCCTATCAAGCGACGAACTGCGTAGCGTCCCATATTATCCCTCCCCATCCACTTGCAACCAAAACATTAAGATCACACATAAGGCGACTTGACCATAAAGGTTTCCCCGCAGGCCAAGCCGCCATAGTGCTCTGTGTCTACCTAGCCAGCTAGTGGGTTACTGTTCTAGCCATACTTCGGTGAATTTGTTGGTGTACTGACCAAAGGCAGGCAGCTCATAACCCCGGACGAATTCCTTAAGCAGAGTGTGATCGACATAGTGGTAGATAAACAACCATGGAGCTTCTTCTACCACGATCTTCTCGGCTAACTGATAGAGGTTCCGTCGCTTCTCCTGATCACCCTCCAACCTAGCTCCCTGGGTCAAGCTGTCAAACTTCTCGTTATTGAAGCGAGAATAGTTGCCCTGGGGTCCTATATTGCCGGAATGAAGCAGTACATACAGGAAGTTATCAGGATCGGGATAGTCAACTACCCAACCCATGCGGAAGAAGGGAACTTCGCCTCGCTCGGTGGTATCTAGGTGCACTCCCCAGTCTACGTTGTGCAGCGTAACCTTCACGCCGATTTGAGCGAACTGAGCCTGCAGAGCCTCGGCAATCCGCTTATGTCCAGCATGGGTGTTATACTGCAAGGTCGTCTCCAACCCAGAGCCATAGCCAGCCTCTTTGAGAAGCGCTTTAGCCTTTTCAGGATTATATTCGTAGCCGGCAAGATCCTCGTTATAGCCAAACATGCCTGGAGGTAGTACTCCCTTGGCAGGACTTGCACGGCCTTCCAGCACGAGATCAATCAAGGCTTCACGATTGATGGCATAGTTGAAAGCTTGACGGACCCGCTTATCGTTGAAGGGTTCCTTCTCGATATTGAAGCCATAGTAATAGGTACCCATCTGGGGGCGCTCATAGAACATACCTACGCTGCCGCTCTTGGCTTCCTCGTAGTATGGGTCATCAACATAGGTCTGATAGATATTGCCTAGCTTATACTCGGTATACTCAATGGTCTGATCGACGATAATCCTAAACTCGATACCATCAAGATAAGGTAGCTGGTTGCCAAACTCGTCCTTGGCCCAGTAGTTCTCGTTCCGGGATAGGACTACCTTCTCATCCTGAGCCCACGACTCGAACTTGAAGGGGCCAGTGCCCACTGGGTGGAAGTTGAAGTCTGCTGACCCCCACTTCTCCACATCTTCCTGGGGCAGAACCACAAAAGTATTGTAAGTCAACACCTGAACAAACGGTGCAAAGGGATAGGTTGTTTCGATCTCTAGGGTGTAATCATCAAGAGCTTTGACACCAACCAAGCTCTCGGCATTGCCTCCCATATACTCTTCGTATCCCTTGACCATATCGACAAAATAGGCTCTGGGAGAATTGGTTTCTGGGCTACAGATGTAGTTGAAGGTCCACACCCAGTCATGGGCAGTGACTTCACGACCACCGTTAGCGGTAGGCTTTCCACCCTCGGTACTGGCGTGGAATTTCACACCCTTGCGCAGGTTGAATATGAATCTGGTCCCGCCATCCTCGACTTCCCAAGATTCTGCCAATAGGGGAACAATCTCCCCATCGGGATCCAGACCCACCAGGGTCTCAAATAACTGGTAGCCAACTTCTGCCGATGTTGTATCCGTTGCAAATACCGGATCGATATGGGGCGGGTTGGAGCCCAAGGCATCCTTCCAGATACCTCCATATGTTGGCTCTGCTGCGGCCACCATACCACTCATCAAAGCCAGAGCTAGGACAGTAACAAACACAACAAATGTATGTTTTCGCACTAATCTCACCCTCCTGATAATCAGAGTCTAGCACCTAACCAAACTATAGACTTCGCTAAACTGTCACGATCCTCCTTTCTAATCTTCTATCCATGTTTTTCTATCTGCAGGCGAAAAACCCATGGAGTCTCTTACACTGGACTTATGTCTGTTTGTCCACTGAGCATCCATTTCAGCCTGTTTTCCCCACCACTTTTAGTTCATAGTCTCCGTCCCCAACTAGAACGAAACGAACCGCATAGGCGGGAAATATGTTGAACTCCAATCCCACAGGAACCCCCTTGGTAACGATGAGATTGCCGGAGCGCAGGACTGGTTCTCCCGGCAAAACTCCCAAGATAGCGGCGATGTAGGGATCGGCCTGTTCTACTTCAAGACTTCTTTCTCGAAATTGCGTAAGTCCCGGCAGCGTAAGACTCAACAGTTCCCCCAAGGGCAAATCTCCTCGGAGCATCTCCTCCGACAAGTTGAGTTCGCCAGTAGTCACAAGGTGATTGACAAAAACCGGCACCCCATCCAAAACTCGCACTCGACTGATCTTGAGCAAGTGCTCATCAACACCGACTTCTAGAAGTCTAGCCCATTCAGCTCGCCGGACCTTGTGCACCCGGATTTCATCTGTGCCGAGCTGTTTGTCGGAATTTGCATGTGCCGATGGCAAACCGGGTTCACCAGCATACGCAGTGACATCTACACCTAACCGCCTTTCCATCCGTCGCGCATAGTTGCGCCTCAGCTGCATCAACGAAATCTTCGCTTCAGATAGAGTCGTGCGGACATATCGTGGAGTTGTCTCCACTCTAGTGGCGATCTCTTCGACTTTGAGAAACGGATCCTGGCGAGCAAGAGTCAGAATCTGCTCCTTTTTTGTTGCTGGGACTGCCGGCATCTCTTAACTTCCCTTCCCCGCCACACCTTTCTGTCTATGACCTACACATCTCTAGGGGGCATGGGCGTATTAGTAATGTTAATTCGCACTAGCTCTGGGGAAATCCTTCTATGGGAAGCATAAAAAGTCACTATTCAATGTTATCTCTGTAAAAAAAGACCTAGATCACCAGAGATTTCTGGGACTAGGGATTGCATGGATGCCCACTGTATTCCTGTATACAATATCCAATCCGTCAAAAGGGTTGAATATTGTTGCCTTGTAAACATCCTTTAGATGTGCATAGTTATACGTCCGTCGCTAGTTATGGGCCCGCCCTTCAAAAGGAGCCTAGAATAGAGACTCGCGATATTGGTCAAAAACATGCCTACCACGGTGCCACCACGATTCCAGCTGACGTCCAATATCTGGCAGCACAGGCAGATCGACAGCCTGGGGCGGCCAGACACCTCCATAGAGGCGCAGGTACCAACTATAGACACTAAGCACCCGCTGAACATATAGGCGAGTCTCCAGAAATGGGATGTCTCTCACGGAGTCCAGGCGCCCGTTCCAACGTTTTTCTGCTAGCCAACGACTCACATTGCCCCGTCCCCCGTTATAGGCTGCCAAAGCAACCACTAGATTGCCACCGAATTCTTCCTGCAGCATGGCCATATACCAGCTACCCAATCTAATGTTGAGCCCCGGATCTACCAGATCAAGTTCCCTATCATTTTGTCCAATTCTCTGGGCCACCCATTGCGCCGTCTCTGGCATCAGTTGCATAAGTCCTGTAGCTCCCTTGGGCGAGCGGGCTTCTGGCTGGAAATTACTCTCAACCCTGATAATAGCGGCCACCAAATACGGATCTAGGGAGCTCGTCCGAGTATGAGACGAGATCTCGGCCACGTATCGGATGGGATAGAACCACCGCAAGAACACCTGCCAATTCAGCAGGCATGCTGTAATGGCTATGATTAATACCGACAATAGACGCCATCTACGCTGCAATAGTCCGGCAGCCCCTTCCACGGTATATATCCAATCTATGCCTGCAGCCCTTAGTTTATTGTCAGCGGACCACCAAGCAGCTTGTCCAATAGTCGGGCTACCTGTTGAGCAGTATCCTCCAGTGAACCGGAATTGTCTATGACATGGTCTGCCCGCTGGACCTTGACTGATAGCGGCAACTGAGCATCAATGCGGCTTTGAGCCTCTTCAAAGGTCAGGCCATCCCTTGCTCGGAGGCGAGCTTTCTGTATCTTGGGCTCGACATTGACAACCACGACAGCGTCCACTCGCCCTTCAAACCCGATCTCAAGAAGCAAAGGAACATCCACCACCACAACGGAATCACCCCGTTTGCGTGATTCCTCAATCCCACACTCGATCAATTCTATCACTTTGGGGTGAACTATTTGATTGAGCTTTGCCCGAGCGGCACTGTCGCCAAAGATAGTTGCACCCAAGAGGGGCCGGTTCAGATTCCCGTCGGGCAAGAAGTACTCTTCCCCAAAAGACTCACGTATCTCACACCACCCGGGTGTACCAGGCATCACCACATCTCTGGCAAAGCCATCACTATCCAGTACAGTACAACCTAGTGCTCTGAACATATTGGCCACAGTACTTTTCCCACTAGCTATCCCGCCGGTCAAACCCAGC
>DAIQRD010000067.1:0-13146 GCA_036786445.1 Bacillota bacterium | reverse complement strand
CCCAAACTATCTGTCGTCGATGCTGCCAACAGCATCCCCTGAGAAACCACGCCCCGCACCTTGGCTGGCTTGAGATTAGCTACAACTACGATGTGTTTGCCAATCAGATCCTCTGGCTGGTAGTGCTGGGCGATGCCTGCTACGATCTGCCTCTCTTCAGAGCCGATGGTAATCTGCAACTGCAGCAGCCGATCTGCCCCAGGGACAGGTTCTGCTTTCTTAATCTCTGCCACCCGCAGTTCCAGCTTGGCGAAATCATCGATGGATACTAGGGGTTTACCTGCTTCTGTTTGATCCATGGTCTTACCTCCTGCTTTGGGTCCTTCTGCAACTGCAACGGCCGGCTTTTCAACGTCAGTAACATCATCCAGTTCAATGCGGGGGAAAATCGGGTCCCCTTTTTGCACTCTGGTGTGGGGCTGGAGTCCTCCCCATTGGGTATCCTCAACTTGGCAGAGTTGTAGATCTTCGTCTATGCCCAACTGTGCCCACATCTTACTCCCTGTCGTCGGGAGGAAGGATTTGATGAGCAGTGCCAGAATGCGAAGAGTCTCCGCTAAGTGATACAACACAGTGTCTAGCCGTTCATTCTCCCCCGCTTTGCTTAGTACCCAGGGGGCAGCTTCGTCGATATATTTGTTTGTGCGACCAATCAAGCGCCAGATGGCAGATAGAGCTGCATTGAGCTCCAAGTCGGCGATGTGCTTGCCTACTTCCCCCACGGTTGTACTAGCCAACTGCCTTAGATCCTGCTCCAGTTCTGTTGCAGGTCCCGCTTGAGGGATAATGCCATCTCGGTAGCGAATAATCATAGCCACGCTACGATGTAGCAAGTTCCCGAGGTCGTTGGCTAGATCGGCATTGATTCTGTCTATTAGCGCTTGGCGAGTGAAGCTACCATCTTGGCCAAAGGATATTTCCCTTAGCAGGAAATACCGAACGGGATCTACGCCAAATTCATCGGCCAATTCCATGGGATCAACCACGTTTCCCTTGGATTTTGACATTTTGTCATCACCAAATAGCAGCCAGCCATGGCCAAAAACCGTCTTCGGCAAGGGTAGGTTCAGAGCCATAAGGATAATGGGCCAAATGATAGTATGAAAACGTACGATCTCTTTGCCTACTAGGTGTAGGTCCGCAGGCCAATAGCGGGCAAAAGCCGCCTCGTCCTGCAAGAAGCCAGATCCAGTCAAGTAATTGGTCAGGGCATCAAACCATACATAGATTACATGATTCTCATCGATGGGCACCGGTATACCCCAGTCGAAGGTAGTCCGGGACACACAAAGATCTTCTAGACCACTCTTGATGAAGTTCACCATCTCGTTGCGGCGACTCTCCGGCCTGATGAATTCAGGATGTTCCTGGATATGCTGCAAAAGTCTGTCAGCATATTTGGACATCCGGAAAAAATAGCTTTCTTCTTTGACTAGCTCCACTGGGCGGCCACAATCGGGGCAGTTGCCATCTACCAGCTTGTTTTCCACCCAGAAGGCTTCACAAGGAGTGCAATACCAACCTTCATAGGTGTCCTTGTAAATATCGCCTTTGGCATAAATGCGCTGAAACACTTCCTGCACCACTTTGCGGTGGCGTTCGTCGGTGGTTCGCACGAAGTCATCATAGGTGATGTCGTATTTCTGCCAAAGAGCCTTGAATGTACCTACGATCCTGTCAACGTAGGCTTTAGGCTCTATTCCCCGGGATTTGGCGATCCTCTCGATCTTCTGACCATGCTCGTCTGAGCCCGTTAGAAACAGCACATCCTTGCCGTTAAAGCGATGCCACCGGGCAATGGAATCGGCAATAGTTGATGTATAGGCATGCCCAATATGCAGCTTATCACTGGGGTAATAGATGGGAGTCGTAATGTAGTATTTTCCCTTGTCACCCATAGACGCTCTTCCTCTCACATGTAATGTGCACCAAAACGTGTTCTCCCAACAAAAAATCTCCCACACCTGTTTCCCACAGGGGCGAGAGATCACTCACGCTGTACCACCCAACTTTTGCCAGTGCTTCACAGCAATGGCCTCACTAGGTACTCCAGCCAAATAGCCTTTATACCCCGGCGCTATAACGGGCACCTAACCTTCTGCTCGAAGGCTCCCGGCTCATCCTACCAGCCCCTCTCCCAATCAATGGGGCGTTCGAACGGCGGCTCCCGGGCCATGTTCATCACCACAAGGTAGAATCGGCTTGCACCTTACCCGACTCTCTTTATCTACCTCTTTGGGCGATTACTCTTCCCATTCATTGCCTTTGGGTTATCACTTGTCAACTCAACTATACCATAATCCGCTTGACTGTCAAGATGCCCCCAAAGAGCGGCATGCATACCTAGGCTCTTCACTTCATCGGGCATGGCTGGGCAGGTATATCTATTACGGCCCTATAGACATCCCGCCGGGAAACCCCCCGCTCCCGTGCCACCTGCTTGATGGCAGCCTTCTTTTCAACACCTTCTGCCATGAGCTGCAAAACGGCAGCGGGTATGGGGACCATCTCCTCCGGTTCCCCCCTGTTCGATTCTGTGTCTAGTTGCTCACCTCTTTGGGCAGACAACACCAATACGAATTCACCCCTGGGAGAGACAGCCTCAAAATGCTCTAGAAGCTCTTGGGGCAGCCCTCTCACAACTTCCTCGTGAACTTTGGTCAATTCACGGCAAATGGCTAATGGCCGCTGGGGCATGGTCACTCCAAACACCTGCAAAGTATCTATCAACCGATGGGGAGCCTCGTACAGTACTACTGTATGAGACCATTTGCTGACTTCTTCTAAGAACTGCCGTTTCTCCCTACGCCCTCGGGGGACAAAACCACAGAATGTGAAAATATCAGTTTCATAGCCGGCGATGATGAGGCCAGCGAGCACAGCACTAGCCCCCGGTATGGGGATCACAGAAATCCCCTCTTGGATGGCAATCTGAATTATCTCTTGTCCAGGATCGGAAATGCCCGGTGTCCCAGCATCAGATACCAAAGCAATGTCGGCACCCGATTTGAGCTTGCTCACAAGTTCCGGAATGCGGGACAACCTATTGTGCTGATGGTAACTGATCAAAGGTGTGTGGATATCGTAGTGGGTGAGCAATTTTCGGGTTCTGCGAGTATCTTCTGCTGCAATTAATTGCACCTCTCCCAAGACCTTAAGAGCCCTGAGCGTAATATCTTCCAGGTTACCGATGGGTGTGGCACATACGTAAAGCGCTCCTGTAGTCTCTTTCACAACCATCCTCCCCTGTGTCAGATCTCAATAGTTCTGGCCGCTCTGAATTAGCTCCAGTTTGGCGGCCCTGGTCTTTGCTTTGATCTCTTGCTCCCGTCTAAGGGCGCCACCCTTACTGTCATGGATCTCAGCATAGAGAAGCTTCACAGGTCGCCGCCCCCGAGTGTACTTGGCACCCCGTCCCGCATTATGGGTCTTGATTCTTGCCTCAAGATCCTGGGCATAGCCAGTATAAAGTGTACCATCAGTACACTCTACTATATAAACGAAATGCTGGTCACCCTCGGGAGCCATCTCTACAGTACCCCTTATTGATCCGGTTTGCCCTGGCCTTTAGATTGCTGCTCTTTTTTCGGCCGATTGCGAGGCCGTCGATGGCGTCGCTTACGATTGCGGTTACTCTTGGGAGGGGGTGCAGTCTTGGCTTTTGCTCCTTCATCGGATGCTTGAACTATATCCGGCTCCGGGGGTTTCCGAGAAGCTGCTGGTTGCTCCCGAAGGCAAACAGCCTCCTCGGTGCCATCCTTTGCAGCACAGGAATCACAAGCACAGCCCTGATCAGTTGCTTCAGATACCGGGTTAACAGTCTTGGTGGACTCAGCAGCGGGTTCTTTCGCCGCTTTGTACATTTCCGTTTCGAACTTGAGACAACACATCAACCGGCCACAGATGCCTGAGATCTTGCTAGGATTTAGGGACAAATTCTGCTCCTTGGCCATCTTGATGGAAACTGGCTCGAAATCCCCGAGGAAAGTAGCGCAGCATAGCGAGCGGCCACATGGCCCGAGGCCTCCCAGCATTTTCGCTTGATCCCTCACACCAATCTGCCGGAGCTCAATCCTGGTCCGAAAAACACTGGCTAGATCCTTGACCAAATCCCGAAAATCCACCCGCCCATCAGCTGTGAAATAAAAAATGACCTTGCTTTCATCAAAGGTATACTCCACATCCACTAGCTTCATGGGCAGACCGTGTTTTTCTATCTTCTCCAGGCCAATATTGTAAGCAGTCTTTTCCTTCTCTGCATTCTCTTGCATTTTTTGGATATCAGTTTCTGTAGCCCGTCGTATCACCTGTTTGAGGGGCTGTACCACATCATCTTCAGTCACTTCTTTAGGAGGAACTACAACCTCCCCATACTCCACTCCCCTAGCCGTCTCCACCACCACAGCATCCTCGACAGTCAAATCTATATCAGCTGGGTCGAAATAGTAGATCTTCCCAGCGTGCTTAAACCTAACTCCTACTACTTTTACCATAGTCACAAACCTCACTCGCTTTGGAAAGAGAAGTCAAATCAGCAATTTGGTAGAACAGCGCATCTAACGCCAGTCTCCGATTGGCGTTGCTACGGATGGCCCGCAAGGTATCCTCAATCTGAAATACTGCTTCCTGGCAAGCCAGTGTTTCATATGTCTTACTCTGGGCTAAGAGGTGAGTAAAATGGTCTTGATGCACCACCAGCTCCCGCGGGCATCCCTTGGCTACAAGCAGCAGATCCCGAAACCAAGTAGTGAGAACATGCAAGACAAATTCTATGGCATCTGGCTCATTATCTAGGGCTGCCGCTAGCCGCAAAGCCTCCAAGCCTCGAGCTCTCTCGTCAGTCATTACAGCCAATACTCGGTCCTTCCAAACAAGGCTGTCTGCACCAGCTATCACCCTAGCTTGTCCCAAGCACCCATCGGCCAATCCCGCGATGACCATGGCCGTTTCCCAGGAGATGCCGTATTCATCCTCTAGATAAGCTGCTATCTTAGCTCGAGGAAGACGGTTCATCTTGATCATCTGACAGCGGGACACTATGGTAGGTAGCAACATGGAGGGGTTAGAACTGAGGAGCATGATCACTGCCTGCCCACTGGGCTCTTCCAAGAGCTTCAAAAGGCTATTAGCCGCAGCTTCAGTCATGACCTCGGCATCTATGATAGTTCCGACTTTCCAGCCACCCGCATAGGATTGCAGCGCGAATTTATCTTTCAAGCCTCTAATCTGATCGATGCGGATCCTGCCTGCCTGTGGCTCCACAATAGCGACATCGGGATGGTTGCCCGCTTCTATCAGCCGACAACTATCACATTGACCACAGGCGCCAGTTGTCTCCTCTTGGCACAATAGAGCCCCGGCAAAGGCTCCCGCCAAAGTCCGCTTACCACTTCCCGACTCTCCACTGATGAGATAAGCATGGGCAACCCGGTTGGATTCAATAGCATGGTGCAGCCACTCCACCAACGCTTCCTGGCCGACTAGACCATGAAATCCCTTCAACCTGGTATCCCCTTTCATGGGTACTAGCTGTAGATGTCCAACAGCAAGCCCCTGATCTCATCTAGGCGACTGACCAAATCTATGTTAGCCGCCTGCCCATGCACAACTTCCCGTGTCAAACTCTCTAGCTGCTGATCAATCTCTTGAATAATGAGATACAAACGGCGGTGACCATATTGATCAAAGCCTACCTCCTGCTGAACGGCATAGGCGTCAGCTGTTAAACCGCGAATGAATTCCCGAATGAGTTCTTTATAGCGCTTGAGATTGCGTAAGGTCACTGAGCGACGCAAAACCTCTGCTGCCTCTTCTATGGCAGCAAAAGCTCGGGCTAAGGAATCCTCATCTCGTTCGTTAATGGTCTTCTGTAAGGCTGTGAGAAATGGTGTTTCCTGCAACTGCATCTGAGATGAGTTGGTGGGCTTCCCCGGCGGCATCTCCCGCCCCAGTGACCTTTCTTTCTGTGACCGAATTTTCATCAGACTTTTTCAAAACGCTCCACATCTATTATGAAAACTGTGGCTCCACCCACGCGCACTTCCACTGGTTGGGGAATAAATGCACTGATAGAGCGGCCCACAGCTGCCAACGGCGTGACTAGCTGTTTGCGAGCTTTACAGGTTTCCCGCAAATACCCCATGACATCCTCAACTTGGTGTTCTTCCACTCCGATGAGGAGTGTTGTACTTCCAACCTTCAAAAATCCGCCAGTACTGGCTAGCTTAGTTGCCCCTATGCCATTATCTAAGAGCTTCTCTAGGAGTCTATTAACGTCTTGATCCTGCACTATGGCAACGATCAACTTCATGGCTTTCCCCCTCCTCCTGGGCGCATGTGGCTTCGCACTCCCCAATGCCCAATCTTTGCTCAACGATTTGCCAAACCCTTTGTGCCACATCTTCCACCTCTAGTTCGGTGGTATCCACCAAGCAAAAACGCTCTGCATAGGCACTGTGCAATTGGTGGTAGCCCTGACGTACTCTTTGATGGAAATCCAAGTCCCTTTGTTCGATACGATCCAATCCTGTGTTCGCCGGTCGTTTGCTAGATGCCATGGCATGTCTCCCGAGACCGACTTCCGCCTCAACATCCAGTAAGAGAGTTAAGTGAGGCCACAGCCCTCCCACGGCCGCTTCATTGACAGCCTTCACTTGGGCGATATCTTGCAGCAAACCAAAACCTTGATATGCAAGGCTTGAATCAACATAGCGATCACAGATCACTATCATATTATTCTGCAAAGCTGGCTTGATTACCTCTTCAACATGCTGAGCCCGGTCGGCCGCCATTAAGAGAACTTCTGTCATTACTGCCAGTTGATTGTCTGGATCTAGCAAAATCCGCCGTAAAGTAAGACCCAGCGGGGTACCACCCGGTTCCCGCGTCAGAAGCACAGGCAAGCCCAATTGCTCAAGCCTTGCTGCTAGCAAAGCTGCCTGTGTTGATTTACCCGAGCCATCGGGTCCCTCTAGTGTAATAAGCACTCCTCGCATACCTTGTCTACCTACCCTCAATCATAGAATCACCGGGCAGGATCCTAACTCGACGCTCCGGCTCAGCTCCTATACTAGTGGACTGCAATTCATATCTCTCCACTAACTGATGTTGGAGACGACGCACATAAGCATTCTGAGGCAATAGATCCACCGGCTTAGCAAATAGTCTTACCTGATGCACAGCTCTCTCAGCCTCCATCATTGCCTGGCTTTCCTCGTCATTGGCCAATTCAGCTATGAACTCCTGTATCTGTGTCTTGGTGTTGCTACGCAGTGTGTATACAGGCTTACCCCGAGCTTCTGCTTCCCGCAACCTCTTCGGCATTTTTCTGTATTGACCCTTGAGGGTGAGCACCAAATCGGCAAGATTCAGATCTTCTATGATCTCCACTGGAACCCCGGCCTCGCTAATAGCCTTTTCCAACCGATTGCGGCTAATGGCGTAGGGAAACACCCTGATAGATCTTGGCATGCTAGTCTTGGGAGCTGCCGTAGCAATAGAGCCGGCAAGCCCCCGTGGAATGCTGCCCTCACTCTGGATTACGAGGTCCTCAAGATCACTTTCTTGCACTATTTCAATGTCTCCGCCCACAGAACGCTCCCGAATCTCCGGGCGGGGCTCAACACCACGCAACAACAGATCTACAGTCTGCGCCACATCGTGATGAATGGCCAGCCTTTGTTTGCTTTGGATCTCAATGACTACGTCAAAAGTCGGAGGAGCTTTTCGCTCCAACACAGTCTTTTGTGTGCCTCGACGGCGGGCCTCTTCATCACCTAAGGTTACTGCTTGGATACCCCCGATCAAATCAGACAGGGTAGGATTGAGCACTAGATTGTCCAGGGTGACACCATGGGCTGTACCAATTAACTGTACACCCCGTTCCGCTATGGTGCGAGCTGCTTGTGCCTCGGCCTCTGTACCGATCTCATCGATTACTATGGCCTCTGGCATGTGATTTTCCACAGCCTCAATCATGACGGCCGCCTGATCTATGGGGCGTGGCACTTGCATCCGACGGGCACGCCCAATGGCTGGATGCGGGATATCGCCATCACCAGCTATTTCATTGGATGTATCCACTATGACAACCCGCTTCAAGAATTCATCGGCTAAAACCCGAGCGACCTCACGCAACATGGTGGTTTTTCCTACACCCGGTCTTCCCAATAGAAGAATACTCCTGCCAGTTTCGATAACATCTCGGATAATGTCGATGGTACCAAATACAGCCCGACCTACCCGACATGTCAATCCGATGATCTCACCTTGGCGATTGCGTATAGCCGATACTCTGTGTAAAGTGCGCTCGATACCTGCCCGATTATCTAGACCAAAATCCCCCACTCGCTTGAGCACTGTATCAATGTGTTCCCGGTTGATCTCTGCCTCTGCCAAATACACAAATCGGTCTGGATAGCGAGCCTCCGGCGGTCGCCCCAGATCCAAGACAATCTCAATCAAGTCAGGTAGTTCCGGTTCTTCCTCGATTGCCTCTCGAACAAACTGGGGCAATACCTCCAATAAGCGTTCTAGATTATCAACGATCTCTTCCTGTGTCATCAATCGTCATCCACCACCCAGATTGTCTTCCTACCAAGATGAGCCCATCCACGGATCTCAATACCCTGCCGACGATAGCCATCCAAACACTCTAAGCTTTCTGCGGTGATCTCCTCTCCTGGTACCAATATGGGAATGCCCGGAGGATAAGGAGTCACAGTACCTGAGGAAATGCCACCCTTTGCTTCCCTCAAGTCCACCTCACGCCGAGCAGATAGTACCGCACGCCTTGGGGAAAGCAGCATCCTGCCCAGCGCTGGCGATTCTATGGGGGCTTCTTGTTGCTTCTGCACACCTGAGCCCTTGGATCTAGCAAGCTCCCTGAGAGCTTCCACTAGCCGACGAACCTCTTGCGGCCCATCACCAATAGTAATCAAGACAAGTATATGGTTCAACCCGGCTAGTTCTACTTGGATCCCGCACTGCCGCAACCGAACTTCCGCTTCAGGACCGGATAGGCCGAGCCCGTCTACACGGATAAGGAGTTTGGTGGGATCCCAAAAACCAACTCCCGGTTTCTCAAGCACTTCCTCATCCAAACATCGCAAACCTGGCACTCGATTGATACTAGCCCTAGTTTCCTGAGACAGTTCCAATGCCCTTTGCCACAGCCGCCGCCCCTCTAGGGCCATCTGCCGACGACCTGCATCTAGAGAAGCATAAAGCAGAAAAGAGGGACTTGTGCTCTGCAGTAGTGCGAGAATCGTTGGCATCAACTTGGCTAGCTCTGGTTTACCAGTATGCAGAAGCGAAGCCTGTGTTAGAACGCCCAAGGTCTTGTGAGCACTTTGCGCTACAGCAGAAGCCCCCATGCTTAAGGCAGTGGGAGGAAACTCCGGGTGAAAACGAAAATGGGCGCCATGAGCCTCGTCGACCAGCAAGAGCTTGTCCAACGCATCCGCAAGGCAAAATGTCTCATTGATCTTACCCCCAATACCATAGTAACTGGGGTATGTATCAAACACAGCCGCCAAGCCGTCAGTCTCGCCCACCGCCTTCTGCCACGCAGATGGAGACGGGGGTAGGGGTATGCTCCATTCTTTATCCCAAGTCTCCTCCACAAATCGCGGGGTGAGACCTGCCAGAACAAGGCCACCGAACACTGATCGATGTACACTGCGAGGAAGGACCACTTCCCCCGGCTTGTCTTTGGGCCAATCACTCCCTCTGATCTGCTCGAACTCCCAACTGGCTGCCAAAAGCATAGCTTGGATGCCGGCTGTAGTGCCGTTGTGTAGAAAGAAGGTCCTGCCTGCCCCGAAGGCATCTGCTGCTAGCGCCTCGGCCTCCAGCAGGACTGCAGCAGAGTCATTGCCGCTGCCTGGGTCGGAAATCTCATCGGACACATCCATCAGGAATGGCTCATTGCCCAAAGCTTGCTGAAGCTCTGGGTCCAGCGTTCTGCCCTGTTTGTGGCCTGGTGTATGGAACGGGATGACATCTTCAGAACTGTAACGCACCAGTCCCTCTAGGAAAGGCGCTCTAGATTGATCTAGTTGGTATGTGGGTTCGTACATACAGATGCCTCCCAAGAGTGTGAGGCCTCTGTAGGCTCACCTCCGCCATTGCCCAAGTCTTCATTCAAAGATATGCCACGCCAGATAGCCCTCAGACTTGCTACATACATATCATAACCGGGGTTATGCGCCTTACTCTTTACAAGGGCTTCCTCACATTGGGTGCACACACGCCACCCTAAAACAGATATGCCCGTGGTGCATGGGCGCTTGCACACTATGCACTCCGCCAGATCAATCTGTCTTTCCAACAGTATCACCGTCCTCTCCTCCAGCCTATTCAAGGAGGTGCTGACCGGTGCTTGTGGCTCCCCCTCCAAATTAAGGTGAAGCGGTCTTCATCTCTGTATTAAACATCTCCACACAAAATCCTGTATGCCTGGGCTTTCATACCACAAGATAGGCAGCCCGGGCCAAGCCAATCGGACTGCCTATCCAAAGACAGAAGACCCAAATCCCCTATGGACGCCCAATGCCGCCTGGATCCGTCGGCGGTAAGTTTAGGTCACAGGATGATCGTCTTCTCCCATAGGCACACGACATCTTGGATTTGCCCCGAAAGCTGCTGCCTTCCCGGACCATTCCCGACAAGTGCCCGCCCCTTCTCTGCCAAAGATCTGAAAATCCGTCTCTTTCCAGGTCCACCGCCTACCTTCGGTTCCCTTGATCTTAGGTACAGATCCACCATTCATACTGCCATTCCCCATCCTGATCTGGCTGTGCAGTCAGTCTAGCACCCACTACATACGGCCCCCTCTGTTATGTTTAGTTTAACCCCATTGTACAGGACCGCTTTCCACGTGTCAATCAACCCTGGACATTCGCCTCGTTGACTGCACAGTTAAGCTGTGATACACTCGCGATAGGTAATGT
Organism: Bacillota bacterium; assembly: GCA_036786445.1. Taxonomy (GTDB): domain Bacteria; phylum Bacillota; class Limnochordia; order DTU087; family DTU087; genus JAAZMF01. The sequence goes on along the minus strand of DAIQRD010000067.1, from coordinate 2,194 downwards.
CTGGCTATCCTAACCCCCGCCGTAGATCTCCATCATAGATCTTGAGGTCTGCTGCCCATGGGTCAGACTGACTGTTTCATGGTAAGAGACCCGTCCGCCTTGCCATTAGGAGGTTGCTAGAATGACTGAATTGCCCTGTGTCGGTCAGAAGATTCGTGCACGGCGCCTAAAGATGGGTATGACCCAACAGGATCTAGCTGGCGATACCTTTACTAAGAGTTTCATAAGCCAACTTGAAAAGAGCCATGCTCGACCTTCGCTCAGGAGTCTGCAGATCATTGCCGCTCGCCTGGGCAAACCTGTAGGCTACTTCCTTGGCGAAGAGTACGCCCACCACCCTGCCGATCCGGATAAAGTAGACCACCTTACCCTATTGGCGTCCCGTATTGAACAGGAGGGCAAACTATCAGACGCTGTCAACTACTACAAAGAGGCATTGTCGCTAACCGATAAAGACGATTACCAGCGAAGAGGCCGATTGTGCTTCCAGCTAGGGAAAGCATACCGCGACTTGGGGCAACCGTCAGATGCCATTCAGATGTTGGAATTGGCTAGCGCCGAATTGGAGCGCGCGGGAGATTGGGAGCTACTTAGCTATACACATAATGGACTGGGCGATCTTCTATTGGGTCTAGAACAAGTAGAACCAGCTATCCTATCCTTTGAGAAGGCCCTAGATGCTACCCAACGCCATCCGGAACTGCTACCGGGCCTCCATACCACGACTTTGACAAACCTAGGGATTGCCTTTGCCAGGGCCCAGCAATATGAAAAAGCAGAGCATAACCTTTTGTTAGCCCTAAAGGGATCAGGATCAAACCAAACATACTACAAGTACGGCGACATATGCATGGCTTTAGGTTACATCTATTTTCATCAGCAGGCTTTGGAAGATGCCAACAGGTTCACAACCCGAGCTTGGCATTTCTATGTAGCTATCGAGAATGAAAACTTGCAGGTTCAGTGTCAGATCAATCAGGGATCCATAGAGAGAGCCCTAGGCAATTTTGCTGTCGCAGAAAAGCAGCTATTACAGGCAGCAGAAAAGGCCCGAACCTTAGGGCAACCATTTCATGAAGCCCATGCTTTGGAGAAACTAGCGGAAGTATACTTGGATTGGCAACCAACAGTAATCCAAGAACTAGATAAGGCCGAGACAGTGTTGGAGAAGGCTTTCCGATTGTATACCGATGCCAGAAGGCAAGCCGCTGTAAAACAGCTCTTGGGAGAAGTCTTTTACCATAAGCAAAGATTAGATAAAGCCGTTGAGGCGCTGACTGAAGCGGCCGAACTCCTAGAGGGGGTCGATGACAAGTCACGTCTTGCAGAAGTGTACTCTCGTTTAGGTGAGCTATGCCAACTTCAGGGGGATAATGATCAAGCCACCAAGTTCCTACAGCGTTCAGTGAACATATTCCGGGAAATGCAACTCAAAACAAACCTAAAGCAGTAATGATAGTCACTATGCCAAAGATCCCGAATATACCGGCAGAAAACCATTTCAACGCTTTATCTGGTATATTTCTACCTACGAAGTATCCCACGCCTACTGCTAGTGTTATGGCCATTATCATGCCGGCACTAGCCCCTAACCAAACGGGCCAAAAAGCCTGATAGCGCGCAGCTAAGGTCAAGGCTGCCAGTTGGGTTTTGTCCCCCAGTTCCGCCATGAAGAAAGCACCGGCCACAGTCAAAGGGGATTTCAATGGTGTGTCTACTTCACCTTCTTCGCAGGTCCCACTTTTACCCCAAAGAGTCCACCCGGCAAATACCAAAAAAAGCACCCCTGCCGCCAGTTTGATCTGAGCTAGGGGTAATGCCATACCGATCCCTGTTCCTAAGAGTGCTGCCATCAAGTTCGTTGTGAGCAAGCCAAGCAATACCCCTACAATAACTGTGGGCAAGGGGCATCGCGCCGCAAAGGCTAAAACCAACAACTGTGTCTTGTCGCCCATCTCCGATGCCGCAACCACCAACAGAGATGTTAGAAAATGTTCTAACACTATGTACTCTCCTTAGAGCCTGTGATACCAACTTATCTTACTAAGATATATGATGGCTCCCCGGGTTGGATTCGAACCAACAACCACCCGGTTAACAGCCGGGTGCTCTACCGTTGAGCTACCGAGGAACGAAAAATTTTCTGGCAACTAGCTACTCTCCCACCGGGTTACCCCGGCAGTACCATGGCCGC
>DAIQRD010000066.1:9686-13181 GCA_036786445.1 Bacillota bacterium | reverse complement strand
AAGACCACTTTACTAGGGGCTTTGTTGGGATTTCTACCCAGGCAGGGCGTGATCAAAGTTGTGGAGAAAGCTGAGCCACTAAAGTGGTATACAGAACAGTCTGATCCAGAGCTGTCCACGTGGTTTGTCTGTCATGAGTTAGGCCCTGGTCCTTGGTATTCGTATCTATGGGGAGAAGGAGCTCGATCTTTCTTGAGTATGCCCCATGGAGGCAGATTTTGCGCCACCACTGTGCATGCCGATGATCTTGGCGAACTCAGACGCTTGCTCCTAGGATCAGAGATCGTCCTTTCAGCGGAGGATTTCGCCAGATTAGATCTGATTATCTGCATCCGAGCCATAAGGGTACAGGGTGCAATGCGGTGGCAGCGGCGGGTGACCCAGGTGCATGTGGGTACGGGAGATCCCCGATCGACCCATAGACCAGTCTGTCGTTGGGATGCCAATACAGATAAATTCGTTTGGCAGGAGGATAGCGAGCCATTATCTCCGGTCCCTACAGATGTCACTGTTGGCAGTGGTAGTACCAGCGGAAGTAGGTCCTGGCTGCCCAGTTGGGGGCTACGAACAGCCAGGCCTAAATGGGACGGGGGCAAAAGTGGACCAGCTCGGCAGTCAGATCAAGATTTCCTTCGCCATTTGCAGGATAAGCGTATCCTGGCGCTAGAGGATGTCAGGCGAGAGGTATTGCGATTTTACGAAACATAGTGCAGAAATTCCATGAGGTAAGTCGTGTAGTTTCAGGTAGCTCTTGTTAGGATACGCTTGGGGGAAATGACAAGCGGGCAGGTTGACCCCAGCCCGCTCGCTACTATTTTTCATCTGCCAGGCCTACGCCTGCCATGAAATACTCATGCAATACCAGCAATACTACCAGCGGGGGCAAGGCCACAATCAAGGCGCCTGCCATGACGACTCCCCAATTGGTGACTCCCTGCGCACCTCCACCAGAGAGAATCTTCAAACCCACTTGAATCACTTGCTTGCTGGGCTCAGAGATGACGATTAACGGCCAGAGGTACTCATTCCAAAGGTAGATGAACTGAATCACGACCATGGCGCCTACCACGTTAAGTGACATGGGCATCAGGATCTTGAACAGGAACCCCAAAGGCCCCACTCCATCGATTCTGGCGGCATCTACGATAGACGTGGGAATCGACATGAAGTGCTGCCTGAACAGAAATATCCCTGTGGCGCTGGCCATATATGGTATCGTCACAGCGCAGTATGTGTTGCACCATCGCAGGCTCGCCATGACGTTGAACAGTGGTACGATGATTACCGGTACAGGCAACATCAGAGTGAGCAATACGAAGAAAAACCAGAAATTCTTGGCGGGGAAATCAAAGTATACAAAGGCGAGGGCGCCAAGTAAAGCCGTGATAATCTTCCCCGTCGATCCTACCACAGCAATGAAGAAGCTGTTCAGCATCATTCGGCCCAATCCGTATTGGCTCCAAGCTGCTTTGAAGTTTGCCCCCGCTACCTTGCCGAATTTGAGCATCGGGGGGTATCTGAGCACCTGTTCAGATGTTTGGGTGCTTTTGATTATGGCAAACACAATGGGAGCTGCGATGACTATGAGCAGCAATACGAGTACTGCATATATGATAACTGTGCCCATAGAGCGCCTGCGCTTTGCCGCAGTGTTCTTCCTATCAAGCCCGGGCTTAGTTCCCATAGTGCACCATCCTTCCCGTGGTGCGGAACTGAATGAGCGTTAGTCCCACAACGAATACGAACAGGATCAGTGATTGCGTGGCAGCTAAGCCCGAATTGAAGTTCTGGAACCCGTCTTTATAGAGCTGGTAGATGAGGAGATTGGTTGCATTGGCAGGTCCGCCCCTAGTCATTACATCCACCATGCCTACCGTGTCAAAGAACGCGTAGTTGATGTTGATAACCAACAAGAAAAAAGTTGTCGGTGAGAGTAGGGGGATCACAATATACCACAGCTCTTCCCAGAAAGACGCGCCATCCACCTCTGCTGCCTCCAGGAATGAGCTGGCTATGTTCTGCAAGCCTGCTAGGAAGAACACTAGGTTATATCCCAGGTTATTCCAGATAGCTGTAACAACCAGCATGGTCAGGGCTAACCTGCCGTTAGAGAACCAGTCAGGTTTCACACCTGCAACAAGGTCAATCACTCGATTAACAAGACCTGAATGTGGATTGAACAGGAAGAGCCAGATGGTGCCCGCCACCGCTGGCGACAATGCATAGGGCCACACCAAGGAGATGCGTAGTGCTTTGGCCGCCCTGAGCTTCCTGCTGAGCAACACGGCAAGGATGAAGGATAGACTCAAGCCTATCGAGACAACCAAGATGGTAAACCATATGGTGATACCCATACTGCGCAGGTAATCCGGTGATGTCAGTAGCCGTCCAAAGTTCTGTAATCCCACGAATTTCTGTCTGGCGCCAAAGAACAGGCTCTGATAAGTGCTTGTACGGAAGGTCTGAGCCGCAGGATAGTAAATGAACAGGCCACATATGACAATTGTCGGCAATAAGAAAATATAGGGTAATACTTTACCAGGGAATTTGGCCTGCATGATTAGCCTCCTTTTGTCTCTATGAATTATGAAGCCGCCCGACCGACTAGCGGCCGAGCGACTTTGCTATTTCAGCCTAGAAGAGGCTATTGTAGTCACTGAATGAACGCTCAGCTCTGGTTTTGGCATCCTCTAGAGCGGCGTCCACTGTGGAACCGCCCATGACCTTCTCGAATGCTTCCTCAAGGATGGCGCGTACTTCCTGAAATCTGCCGATGAGAGCCCCTTGCGTTCCGATGCCTGCTTTGGTTTCAAGTACCTGATCGAGAGCAATGCGGAAATTGGGGTTCGCAACGAACCATCCCTCGCTGTCGAGCAAGGCGATGGCGCTCTTGCGCACTGGGAAGTAGCCGGTGGAGCTATGCCATACAGCTTGCTGCTCGGGTCGACTCATCCAGATCAGGAATTTCTTGGCGGCTTCCAGCTCGGCTTGGGGCTTGTTACCCACGAGCCAAATGGACGCGCCACCAGGAACGACGCCTACCCTTGGCACATCGTCTGGCACAGGTAGCTGGGCGCAGATTACTTCAAATCCAGCATCTCTGCCGGCGTTGGTCAGGAAGGTTACGTCCGATGTGGATGTAATCTCCATAGCCACTTGTTGGCCCATGAACAGTGCATTGGCCTGGTCCCAGTCCTCCACACCTGGGTTGATCCACAGCTTTTCGTCGTACAAGCGCTTCCACCAGTTGAAGACACGCTTCATCTCTGCGGACTCGGCATGGATTGTGGTAGGACGATCTGAGCGCCCGTTGCCATTGTCTACCAGTGGAGCCCCTTGCTCAGCCATCCACTGCTCAACAAACCAAGTGTGCAGGGGCCAGGTGATGCCATAGGGGGCTGCCCCGGACTGGATTATCTTTTCACTAGCTTCAATTATCTCGTCGAATGTAGATGGGGGATTTGAGGGATCCAAACCCGCCTTGCGGAATAGGTC
>DAIQRD010000066.1:0-9676 GCA_036786445.1 Bacillota bacterium | reverse complement strand
GGCTTCTTCTGCCTCTTCTGACACAGAATATCGTCTGACGCCCACTCGGTAGTAGTTGATTACAGCGTCTACATAGTCATCCCAATCTACATCGGTTGGTCCCAGCAGCTCATCAAGGGGCATAAAAACGCCAGAGTCAATAGCAGCTCTGGATCCTACTTCGTATATCTGCACACATGTAGGTGCAGTACCTGCCCGGGCCGATGCTACAGCGGCGTTGAGGACCTCAGGGTATGTACCCCTGAATACCGGTTCGACCACAACCTCGGACTGCTCAGCATTGTACTCGCTGATCAGTGATTCCATGGCTTTGCCGATATCGCCGCCCATGGAGTGCCAAAGAGTGACCTTGACTGGAGCAGCTAGCGAAAACGTAGATATGCACAGCAGTAGAGCGACAACTGTCAACACGTAGATCTTCTTCACAGCATAAACGCTCCTCTCGCGATGAAATAGTGTACTCAGGTGGCTTTGGCTCTCTTCCCGCCTCCCCTCGCCTAAGCCAGTATATTCTGCCATGTAGCCAATTTCGGTATGTTGTGTAGTATTCCTGCTCTTTAGTGACGATATATAAATCTCTACAACATATATGGAAGTGCTGCGGGATGGTTGCAGGCAAAATTGGGGTTGGTCACCATTGACACCCATATGGCTCGTGGTATAATTACTATGGACCAACCGGTCGGTCGGGAATTGAATAGAGGAGGAAATAGATCTTATGGAGAGATTGAGCCGGTACATTGTGGAGCATCCTTGGTTGTTTATTGGGATCAATGCTCTGATCACACTGACCTTCGCCGTGTTTGCATCGGGGCTGGTCATCGATGATGATATGACCAACTACTTGCCCCAGAATGACCCTGTAGTAACGGCTTTCCGGGAGATCGACGAACTCTTTGAAGGCAATGCCGTAGGTGTCGTCATGGTGGAAACCGAGGACGTCTTCACCAATGAAGCATTACAGCATATTGATGTGCTTACTGATCTATTCTCCCGGGTGGAGGGGGTCAATTCCGCGATCAGTCTGACCAATGTCATGGACATGCGGGCTGACGGTGATCTGATGCAGGTGGAGCGCTTAGTTAAGGAAAACCCGGCCTATTCCCCAAGTGATCTGGTAGATCTAAAGGAATATGTAATGGGCAAGGAGATGTATGCCGGCAACTTGGTCTCAGAAGACGGACGCTTTGCACTTATAATGGTGAAATTGGCTGCTGATGCTGATGCTAAAGTAGCTGTGGCCGCCATGGATGCAATCATCGAAGAAGAAAATGGTGATGGGCGCTTTCAGCACTACCGTACAGGAACACCGTTTTTTGGTGTAGATGGCGATCGAGTAGCCAAAAATGACTTGCGAACACTGTTGCCTACAGTGGTCCTCTTTGTCGTGATGGTGCTTTTCCTGACATTCCGGACACTGCGAGGTACTCTAATCCCCCTAGTAGCGGTAATAGTTTCAGTGATCTGGGCCATGGGCCTTGTGGCTGTCACCGGCCAGGCGTTGACCACTGTGGGGATAGCCATTCCGGTGATTCTCATCGCCGTGGGCAGTGCTTACGGTATTCATGTGATGAACGAATACTACGGCACTGTGCGGAGTGAAGCGACAAAAAAGGAAGATCTTATACAAGCCATGGGCCAGGTGGGAATGCCAATTTTGCTTTCTTGTCTGACGACTATGGCTGGTTTTGCGTCCCTGGTTACCGCCGATCTCCTTCCTATCAAGCAGTTTGGTTTTTATACAGTCTTTGGCGTCTTTGCGGCTTTCATAACGGCATTCTCACTGATTCCGGCTTTGCTGTCGGTGGTGCAGTTTCGACCGGGGGCAGTTCGGACAGAGACTAGCTCTTCGTATTTGAAGAAGCTAGGTGGAGGTGTGTTCAGGAATCGGACGGCCATAGTAATTGTAGTTGTGACTATAGTTGCCCTAGGCATGAGCCAATTTCCCAAACTTACTTACGATACAGATCTAGCCGGCTTTTTCAGACCCGGTCACCCCACTAGGGTGGCCATCGACCTTGTAAATGACAACTTTGGCGGTTCCTCTCCTCTCCAGGTACATGTGGTGGGGGATATGAAGAGTCCTTTTGTCTTGCGCCAGATGCAGGCTATCGAGGATTTCTTGGAATCTGTAGAAGCCAAACATCCAGTATCCTATGCCACATTGATTGAGGAAGCCAACAGAACCATCAATGGACCAGCCCGAATTCCCGCCACCCGCAATCAAGTGGCATCTTTAGGTCTGTTTCTAGAGGGTCAAGAACAGGTCAGGGGATATTTGACCCCGGATTATGCCCAGGGATTGATTGTCTCCCGGGTGGCAGAGACGAAGTCAACTAGGATGGCGAAAACTAACGATGAAATTCGGGCGTTCCTGGATAACCTGCCCAAAGCTACTTATGTCATCGATGGCGGGATTGCCCGAGGTAAGCTGGCAGAACTAGCGGCAGACAGTCTGCTGGAAGGGCTCACCCAAGAGACTGCCCGGCTGCTGTGGGAAAAGCCTACCTTGGCACAGCTAGAGCAAGTCAAAAGAGGGCTGGAGACTATGCAAAGCTACACACCGGTAGCATTTGCCCAAGAGCACCAGTGGGAGGTTGAAGAAGTCATCGGGGATAGCCTTTCCCCTGAGGAGCTGTGGTTCCAACTGGATGACGTGTTGGCCAGTAGTCAGCTGGCAATGGAGATGTTCCTGGGGGGAGCGACAGCAGAGGAATTGGCATTAGCCTGGGAGGAGATCAACCCCAGTTGCGATCCCTTGGACTTGGCAGATTTGGCAGACTATCTTTGGGATGACGTCACTTGGTTGTATCAGGATGTGCGGAACGAATTGGTGGACTTGGTGGCGGCGGATTTTGTTTCGGCAGGTGACCAGGAGATCGCCTATGATGCACTGGTGGGCGTTCTGGGAGACATCTGGGTAGATGAAATATATGTTACTGAGCTCCCCAAGGAGTTTAGGCAAGATCCGGCTGTTAGTCGAGATGAATTCCGGGTGGAATTGACGGGTTCGCCAGTGATATATGAAGTAACCACTAGCCGGTTGCAGGCCAGTCAGTGGCGGAGTCTTATCATCTCTCTGTTCCTAGTGGCCTTGCTGCTCATCCTGCAGTTGCGGTCAATACCCATGGGACTCATTGCTTGTACTCCCATAGCCTTGACAGTCTTGATTAACTTCGGGACCATGGCAATCACCGGCATTGCCCTAGATGTAGCGACCACCATGATTGCCAGTGTAGCTGTGGGGACGGGAGTGGACTATTCTATCCATTTCGCCAACCGCTTGCGCAGAGCTTTGGGGCAGAACGGGTCCTTGGAAGATGCCCTCAAGCTTACTTTGAGTCAGGTGGGCAAAGCTATAGTGGCCAACGCTTTATCTGTGGCTTTGGGTTTTCTGGTGTTGATGCTTTCCTCTACGGTAACCATCGCTCAGTTTGGTGGATTGACGGCCCTCACCATGATAGTTAGTGCCATTTTGGCTCTGGTATTCTTGCCGGCACTATATGCCCTGACGGGCACTATGCACACCAAGATTTCACCAAGAACAAAGGAAGGGGTTATGTGAGATGAGGAAGATCTGCGATTGGCTAGGGATTTGGGCGCTGGTAGCGGTGGTCATGGTGGGAGCCGCACTACCTGCTCTGGCTATGACTGGTCAAGAAGTCATCGACAGGGTCAAAGATGAGTATGGTGATTTTCAAAGCCAAGTCGTCACCATGAAGATCAAGACCTATGATGGCAAGAGTTTGGTGACTGATCGAGAGGTTGTGGTCTTGACCCGCAAAAAAGGTGATGTGGAGCAATCTTTGCTCAAGTTCCTGGCACCTAAAGATGTGGAAGGAGTCGGCTTACTCGATCAAGGCGACGATATCATGTATATGTACCTGCCGGAATTCAGTAAAGTGCGGAGGATAGCCGGCAGTGCCAAAAACGGTAGCTTTATGGGTACTGACTTTACCTACAGCGACATGAGTTTCATTAACTATGATACATCGGACTACAAAGCTGAGCTGGTGGCGGAGACTCCAGATGACTATGAATTGGAATTGCGCACCACAGATGGCCAGGATAGTAGCTATGAAAAGGTCTTGATGACGGTGCGCAAGAGCGACTGGTTCCCAGCCAAGATCGTTTTCTATAACACCGAGGGGAAATTACAGAAAGAACTGACAGCCTATGATGTTACAACATATGGAAAGCACAAATATCCCCAACGGTTGGAGATGGTGGATCTCTTGGCTAATCATAGTACCGAGATCCACCTGAGAGAACCGGAGTTCGACCGGGAGCTCGATGACAGCATTTTCACGACCCGCACACTACAGAGAACTAGAATCCGCTATTAGCTGGCGTTCTTAGGGAGGGAGACAAGATGCGCAAGAATTTGATTGCTACGGTGGTATTAGTATTGATGCTCACTGCTGTAACCGGTGTACAAGCTGCTGTTGTCGGTGGGGAGTTTACCGGTGAGTTGAGGGTGCTGACCAAGGAAGATAAGCCACTGGAAAATGCTGTGGCTTCTATGGGAGTGAAGCTCGATGTGGACGGGGACTTGGGTGATGCCGGCAGCTGGAAATTGGTGCTGGACACATCCCTAGATAAGGCCCTCAATAAGTTCCGGTCAGACATTTGGGATGCAGATGATACCGATGCCGCAGAGGAATGCATTACTCTGGAGCTAGATGAAGCATACTTGAATCTTTACTCTGTGGCAGGAGAAGCCTTGGATCTTAGATTAGGGAAGCAATATGTGGATACAGGTGTGGGTGACGGGATCACTACATTTAACCTGACGAAACCAGTGGCGGCCAATTTCATCGATGAACTGCAGAACACTCGAGCAGTAACCGGTATCAGGGCAGACTGGTATCCCGGTGATTTCCATGTGGGAGCCTTCTTGCAGCCCCGTCTTACTCCCACCAAAACAGGTGAACGCATTGAAGCTGTCTATGGAAAGGCCCAGCAGGCAGCGCTGCTTCCCGTTCTCCATGCCATGGGTCAGGCCCAGGGCATTCAGATGGCTGAAGTGGTTGACAAGGAAGCTTCTCCTACCTACAAAGAGGATGGTATGGGCTTCACACTTAAGGCCTCTCGACTGGTGGGCGACTATGACCTAGGTGTTGTATACCAGAGGGGATATGTGCCCAGTCCTATGGTATCTGGGTTTGAGATAGAGAAAGAGCCTATCGGGTTCGACCCCATTTCCCAGCAACCGTTGATGCGGCTCAACCTCATCAAGGGTTATCTGCCCCTGCAAAAGATAGGGGTAACAGCTGAGGGGACAATGGGTGATGCCGGTATTTGGGGTGAATTGACATATAATATACCAAAGGCAGGGTTTTTCTCAGAGGGGATGCAAAACCCAGCGCTTCCCCGGGAATATCAGTTCACCAGCGAAAAATACGTAACAGGTCTTATGGGAATGGATTATTTCTTTGATAATGGTGTGTATGTCAACGGCCAGGTGATTCATGGGTTTCCCCAGGAAGTGACTAAGAGTATGCTCAATACCTATCTGGCGGCAGATATTTATCAGGATTTCTTGAATAACCGGCTCAGGCTGGAAGGCCAGGTGGTTTACTGCTTTGGTGATAAGGGCTGGATGATCATGCCTGAAGCTGTCTATCAGTTGAGCAGTAACATGAAAATCTGTGGCAAACTGGCCATCCCCGGTGGCGATGATGAATCCCTGTTTTGCCAGATGGAAGATTTGACCCAGGTATTGGTTGGGGTCAGCCTCAATTTCTAGGGACCATAAATGGGGGCGCGGGCATAACTATCTTGCGCTCCCACCATCCTTGCAGGAAAGCTGCATATGCTTGGGCAAATCATGGCAATGGGACGAGCCTCCTGGAAGTTTAGCCACTAGTGAAGGGAGCACAACGCATATGCGCAACCGTCGGCAAGAGATCTTAAACAGGGCACGGGAAATGTTTTCGCGGCGGAGCTTTCATGCTGTCAGCCTCGAAGACATTACCCGTTCCTTGGGAATGGGTAAATCCACCATGTACCACTACTTTGCCAACAAGCAAGAACTATGGAAGGAAGTCATAAAGGACACAGTGGCCGGTTTGTATCGATTTGTCCTCACCCATGTGGTTGCCGATGAGTCCTACGACACCCAGATCTTCCAGTTAGTGAGCTCCATTCTTACTTATTTCGAAGATAATCGAGATGGCTTTCTGTTGCTTTTGCGGGAAAGGATGGATTTCCTGGACCTAGAGTCAATAAAGCAGCAGTTAGATACTGATTTCTGGGCAGAATATGATCGGTTTATCGATCACTTCCGCAGCACCATCGTCGCGGGGCAAGATAAAGGTAGATTTGCTGCTGTTGATCCCAATGTGATTCTAGCTAGCATTTTTGGCACTATCAATACAGCCGCTTTATCTGCAGTGGTCACTGAACCCAATAAGGATCTCACTGAACTCATAGATGGGTGTTATAAAGTGATTATGGGTGGTATCACTGCTTCCGAGATATGGGGAGATAAGGACTAGAGAGCTTTTAAAACAATGGTAACACAGGGTAGGATGCTTTGAAGAAGGATTTACCCCTGGAAATGGAGTAATAAGTAAGGAGCTTAGATTAGCACCTTATGGCTCTTATGGAGCTTTAGCTGATCGTAAATGGAGGGACTGTATTATGACAGAAGTGCAAAAGCGACGGGCAGGGGAGTTGCTTCGAAAGTTTCGGGGAGATTCCTATGTCTTCGGCTTAGGTGTTTTGGAGAAGGTGGGGGAGGAGGCTGCCGGCCTGGGCAAGACGGCTATGGTAATCGCCAACACCGCTAGCTGGCTGAAACCCACAGTAGATCGGGTTCTGGCCTCTTTGGAGAAGAACAAGGTGAAGCTGGTACCGGGCTATATAGTGCCCGATGCTGCGCCCAACGCTCCCAGGGAGGATGTCTTCCGGTTGGAGACCTATGTTTTGCATTTCCAACCAGATGTGATCATCGTGATCGGTGGCGGCAGTAGTATCGATGCAGCCAAGGCCGCTAATGTCCTGGCTAGTTTGGGCACCCATGATCCAGATATTGAAGCCTACTTTGGTACTGGAGAGGTGACCAAGGTTCTCCAGGCTACCGGTAAGAAGCTCCGGCCGCTGATTGCGGTGGCTACTGCTGCTAGTTCCGGTGCTCACCTTACCAAATACTCCAATATCACTGATTTGACAGTGGGTCAGAAGAAGCTCATCGTGGATGATGCTGTTGTCCCCACTCGGGCGATCTTTGATTATTCCCTCACCACGTCGATGCCCAAGGGCTTTACAGCAGATGGAGCCTTGGATGGCGTCGCGCATTGCCTAGAAGTCTTTTTTGGAGCTTCACCTGAAACCTTTGACGAGATCAAAGACGTGGCCTTGTTGGGCATTGAGTTGGTAGTGAGTAATCTTGAGCAAGTCATGGAAAATCCTACTGATGAGGCTGGCAGGGAAGCTTTGGGCTTGGCCACCGATCTAGGCGGCTGTGCCATCATGATCGGTGGCACCAATGGCGCCCATTTGACTAGTTTCTCCCTGGTGGATGTTACTAGCCATGGCCGGGCTTGTGCTCTGATGAACCCATATTACACAGTGTTTTTTGCACCCAGTATAGAAAAACAGCTGCGGTTGGTGGGGGATATCTACAAACGAGCGGGGCTCATCAATGAGGATCTAGATAAGCTATCGGGCCGCGATCTAGGGATCGCCGTGGCCCAGGGCATGGTGGAGTTGAGTCGTCGTATCGGCTTTCCCACCAAATTGACTGATCTGGAGAACTTTACAGATGAGCACATAGTTCGAGCCCTGGCTGCTGCCAAGAATCCGCAGTTGGATATGAAACTGAAAAACATGCCAGTGCCCCTCAGTGCAGACTTGGTCGATGAATACATGGCACCCATCCTCCAAGCAGCTAAGGTAGGGGATTTCAGCCTGATCAAGAATATGCAGGGCTGATGGTGGATCGATGATTACCTTGGCAATCTAGTCAACATGTCTCTTGAGGCCTGCCATTGTGCAGGCCTTTGATGTTGCGTGCCTATGTGGACGTACCTAAAGGATAAATTAACTATCTATGTCACTAAATCTTCCAGCCTCAGTCATAAAATAGCCACATTTGCCTCCTATAATGGCATTAAGCAAGCTATCAATATGGTATAGGGAGGCAAGGGTATGAAGAGGCGGATGCTGGTAGTCGTTCTGGTAGGTCTTCTAGCTCTGGGTATAGCACAAGGAGTATTGGCCTTTGGTCCCGGTGGGCAAATGGGCGGTATGGGTAGAATGATGGGCCAACAGGCGGCCAATGAACTGGGAATCTCTACCGAACAACAGAAAGAGCTGACCGAGCTGCAATTGCAGCGGCTGGAGAAGAAGCAGGGTGTGCGGCTGGCCCATGAGAAACTCAAGCTGGAATTGAGGGATCTGTGGTCAGAAGAACCTCTAGATGCCGAGGCTATCGCAGCTAAGGAGGCAGAGCTGGTCAATGCCAGGATCGAGATGGTGGAAATACATCGAGAACTGGAGAAGGCTGCAGAAGAAGTGCTTACAACCGAGCAGCTGGAGAAACTCAAGGCTGAATCTTGGGGTCAAAGGAGGCACCAAGGCGGGCGAGGCGGCAGAGGTAGAAGCAATGGTATGCGGCAAGGAACATTTTCAGGGTACATGTACTAGAGCTGGAAGCATGCCAATCTAGCTTTTGCTGACATTGCCATTAGGACTGGCGGGCAGGGGACGGTGGGGTGGATACTACCGCCCCTGTTTGCATTTCCTGCGCTTGAACATCCGGCTTCGACCTACTATGATGAGGAAGTTCACTTGGGATTGCTCATACAGAATATGCAGGACATTGGGCCCGGGGCATGAATCCTATGGTTAGGGTTTTGCGGGATGGTGCCTGAGGAGGACCGGTATGGAGCGGCCGTTGGTTGACAACAGGGACAGAGACCGGATTTTGCAGCATATACGTTGGCGACCCGCCGGCTATTTGCTGGGTCAAGGTCTGGCTGCCACCCCTAGGATTGCCTGGACCTCTGCGCTGGTTGTCTTGGCTTTGCATGCCTTGGGAGGGCAAGCTCCGGTACGTGGAGCGGGGCTAGTCGTTTTCCTTTGGACTGTTGCTGTGGCTGGCCTCAGTGGGTGGATATGGGGCCGCACCCACGGCTATCTAGCTGTGAGTTGGGCGGGCTACTACATAGCTTGGATTGCTCTTTCCGGTATTATGCTTAGTGTACCCCATTTGCTTAACGTAGGCCGTGTTTTTATGGTAGTGGGCGCCATTTTGGCTATTGTGGAAGTGCCCTCTCGGGGTGGTTTTTTGGCTTTGGTAACCTGGGGAATTATCGTGGGCATGTCTATGGAATATTTTTGCTTACAATCGCTCCCTGGTTTTCCCATAACCGCCATAGGAGTTCTGATCTATTTTCTGATTCCCATGGTGCTCATGCTGCATCTTGGGGTTCTGGAGAGATTGTATGTCGGCAGTTTCTCCGATGACCTAACCGGTATGGGCAACCGCAAATTGCTGCGCTGGCTCCGCAGATCTTTGTGGCTGAGGATGCAAAAGCAAGGCCGGCCACTGAGCCTTTTGCTACTGGATGTTGATGACTTTAAGAAGGTCAATGACAACCTGGGCCATACCGCGGGTGATGAGGTTCTCTGGCGATTGGCACGGCTCATAGAGGATGAGGTCCGTCAG
>DAIQRD010000181.1:0-1711 GCA_036786445.1 Bacillota bacterium | reverse complement strand
GGTATGTGAGCCCTAGTGTTTCCCGATGTGGGAAGGCACGAGGTATTGGCAAGGCGAAGCAGCCTAGGAGGGTCATATATGGGTAGACTATGCAGTCTCAGATGGATCGTGACAGTCCTATGTCTACTGTCTATCGGCAGTGGAACGGCGGCAGCGAATCGTCCCTTATCGGTCTTTGTGAGCATTTTGCCCCAAAGATATTTTGTAGAGCGAATCGCGGGAAATGAAGTGCAGATTTCTGTTATGGTCAGACCAGGTGCCGATCCGGCGACCTATGAGCCCTCTCCCCAACAGATGGCAGAGTTGGCCCACGCCCAGGCGTATTTTAGCATTGGCGTCCCCTTTGAAGCGGCTTGGCTAGGTAGAATAGAAGCAAATCACCCTCAGCTGATGGTCGTTGATACCCGGGAGGGTATTGCGCTTAGGCAGATAGAAGGACATCGCCACGGTTCGCCCTCTGCCGGAGGCAACGAAGAACACCTACTAGACCCTCATATTTGGCTCAGTCCTCGCCTAGTTAGGCAACAGGCAGAGTCAATCTATCAGGCCTTGGCCGCTCTTAATCCCACCCAAGCCCCCGTATATTTCCGTAACTACCAGCTCTTTCTCGATGATTTGCAGATCCTGGATGGGGAAATTCGTGGGATAGTGGGTAGTGGTGAAGGCGGTAAATTCATGGTGTTCCATCCCGCTTGGGGCTACTTCGCCGATGAATACGGACTTCAGCAGATACCCATCGAGCTAGAAGGCAAGGAGCCCACTGCTAAAGAGCTGACTCAGATCATCGATTTGGCTCGCCGGGAGAAAATCAAAGTCATCTTTGTTCAAAGTCAGTTCAATGTCAAGCCAGCTAAGACCGTAGCCAATGCTGTTGGAGCCCGGATAGTGCGGATAGATCCTTTAGCGGAGGATTACATTGATAATATGGTGTCCATGGCGAGGGCGATAAGTGAGGCGTTGAAGTGACAACCTCGAATAAAGCCATTGAAGTAACCTCAGTAGCTTTCAGCTATGGCGGTACCCCCACCTTAGAGAACGTCAGCTTTACCCTGGAAATCGGGGGATCCTTAGGTATAGTCGGCCCCAATGGGGGAGGCAAGACAACCCTATTGAAGTTGATGTTGGGTTTGCTGGTTCCGGATAAAGGCGGGATCAGGATCTTCGGTCAGCCCCCAGTTCAGGCCAGAAAGCAGATCGGCTATGTGCCACAATATGTTGATTTCGATCGAAGTTTTCCCGTCACTGCCCTTGATGTAGTGCTCATGGGCCGCTTGGGCCTCACTCGGCTTCTGGGGAATTACCGCCAGGAGGATAGGCGATTAGCCCAGCAGGCCATGGAACAGGTGGGTGTTTGGCACCTTAAACAGCGTCGGTTAGGTAGTCTCTCCGAAGGTCAGCGGCAGAGGGTTCTATTGGCACGAGCCTTGGTGACCGAACCCAGGCTCTTAGTTCTAGATGAGCCCACTGCCAGTGTTGATCCCGTCGCAGAGCAAGAGATAATGCGGTTGCTTGGCGAGATGCGAGAAAACATGACGATTATCATGGTTTCCCATGATTTGGAGCTCTTGACTTCCTGTGTAAGCCGCCTAGTTTATGTCAATCGGCAGGTGGCTCCTTATAGATCCGCGCCGGGAAAACCCCGGAATTCATTCCGGGGATGAAAGGCGAACAAGTGTTTGACAACGTCTTTACCATATGGTACGGTGTAGTT
>DAIQRD010000065.1:0-13576 GCA_036786445.1 Bacillota bacterium | reverse complement strand
AATGGGAGATGAAACCTCAAAACGATCTCCCCTAATTCTTAGTATACGAGGAGTGAGGGATTTGATGAGGGCCCCTAGGGAAGGGAACGGTCTTGAGTGTGTATCCCGGGTCCATGTTGATGATGCACAGGCTCCCGAGATCCTTGCCAAGGGCCTTTGGGGGTTCCTAGGACCCCGCTTGCATCCGTTTCAAGCGCCACTCCTTATCCTCTGTATAGGCACCGATCGCTCTACCGGCGATTGCCTAGGACCCTTGGTTGGTTCGAAGTTATCGGCGCTGGGGGCTCTTCCTCCTGCAGTGCGGGTCTTTGGTACACTAGATGAACCAGTCCATGCTGGCAACCTAGATGATTCGCTGCAAATGTTGCAGCGTGAGCACAAGCGTGCATACGTACTGGCACTGGATGCATGTCTGGGCAAGTGTGAAAACGTTGGCTATGTCACCATCAAGGACGGTCCTCTTAAGCCCGGCACTGGAGTCAACAAGAATTTAGCCGAAGTTGGCGCATCTCATATAGTTGGGGTGGTCAATGTCGGGGGTTTTATGGAGTATTTCGTTTTGCAGAACACCAGATTGAGCTTGGTAATGCGCATGGCTGATGTTATTGGCAATGGTCTAGCCCAAATGCTCAGTCTATATTGGGAGTCTTTCCACCCATACCTATCTGGGGAAAAGGAATCAGTCAGCCCAGCCGATCTTTCTACCACAAGTGGCTGGGCGGCTACCCACGCGGCACCCTCTTCAGGCGACTGAGAGGCGTGGCCGTCACCCTTCACCAGATCCGGGAGTTGAGTTAAGCCAAAGAGCAGAGAGCGGACCCTAAAGGCCCGCTCTCTAATATAAGCCAGTGTTCCTAGCTTTGCAGTGCTACTATTCGGTTCACATCCGCAATGATTTCATCAAGATCTCTGCCGGTAGCCTCGATTACCGGGGCCCTGCTCACTATGTCTCGCCGGCCCAGGAAGTTTTCGTCCATACCACTGACAATGATAGCCGTCGCATGCTCCCATCCTTGGCTGAGATCCTGCACATCATATCCACTCTTCAAGGGCCCTTTTCACACTTGCCACCTTATCGTCAACCACAATCAGAGGCCGCATGTCCCTTGTCACCTCCCATCGACAGCCATAGTGTTTCCCCCTGGCAGCCGCCTATACATGGGAGGGATATCCTGACATGGGTCGCCGAGATGCCCTAGGCGAAACCCAATGGTTCAAACGGCCTGGGGGGTACCGTTGTCGAGGTGCAGTGCTTTCCGGGCGGCCATTTTGGCTCGGTCGTATACCTCTTTTATCGGCAACTCGGCCTTTTTAGCAGCCTCGAGACAATCACGGTATTCCGGTGCCACAGTGACGACCTCTTGCCCCAATTTGCCTATCTTGACTCGCACCTCTTGATCTGCCACTTGGACCGGCACTACTTCCCTGGGAAGAACATAGCGCCGCCTTTGATCTGTGCGAATCCCTAAAGTAGTCGTTTCGCGGAAAACTAGTGTTACCAGCGCGTCTTGGTTGTCTGGGTGGCACAAGACCGTGAGGGTAAGGCCAGGGCGGCCTCCCTTCATGATAGTATCCTGGACATACACGTCCAACGCTCCATGTTCCAATAAGCTTTGGCTCAACGGCGGGATGAGTTCAGGGTTATGGTCATCAATGCTGCATTCCAATATCGCTATTTCATCCCTTTCCCAAAGAGTTTTGCCACTAGGCACCGGCTCCAACAATACGAGCCTGAGCAAGTTGGGGATTGGCAAATCTTTGGTGCCGGCCCCATAGCCAACCCTAAGTAATCGCCCGGCGGGCAAAGCACCATACGAGCTGGCAAGCTCAGTTAGTAATGCTGCTCCGGTGGGGGTCACCAACTCACCAGCTATACCTCTGGAATAAGTGGGCACCCCTGTAAGCAGGTTCATTGTGGCAGGAACAGGTACCGGCATAGTGCCGTGGGCTACTTGAATGAAACCCGTCCCCAAATGTACCGGCGACGAGTGCACACTTTCTACCCCCAAGTGGTGAAAACCCGCCACTGTACAGACTACGTCAACAATGGCATCCACAGCACCCACTTCATGGAAGTGAACTTCATCCTCAGTTGTCCCATGGGCCTTAGCTTCTGCGACCGCCAACCTACGAAAGACTTGAATAGCCTGCCTAGCAACAACCGGTTCAAGCTGGGCTCTGTCGATAATTTCTACAATGTCTTGTAAATGGCGGTGCACATGCTGTTCGGGGTAGTGCACCTGTACATGGCGGGCTGCAATACCGTGTTTCGTCACAGTGGTGGCCTCAATATGTACATCGTCCAGCCCCAATACCTCTATTGCTTCCCGAAAAACATCTTCCGGTACTCCAACGTCTAGTAGAGCCCCCAGAAACATGTTGCCACTAGCACCAGAAAAACAATCAATATAAGCCTTCATTGGATCTGCTACCTCCCTCAACCCTTAACTTAGTTCTCCCATGGGATGTTCCACGTGGAACATTGGCTGACTAGACATTCCGCAAAAAATATTGGTGGATGTTCCACGTGGAACATCCACCAATAGCTCCTACACCATGGCCTGCCTCGCTATCAAGTGGGCAGTGTAGCCTGCACCAAAACCATTATCAATATTTACCACTGACACTCCCGAGGCGCAGCTGTTTAGCATGCCCAAAAGTGCCGCCAACCCGCCAAAAGCAGCACCATAGCCTACGCTAGTAGGCACGGCCACAATGGGCTTATCAATCAATCCCCCCACCACGCTAGCTAGAGCTCCTTCCATACCGGCCACCACGACGATGGCCCTAGCATCTTTGAAACGGTGGATTTCTCCTAGCAACCGGTGGAGCCCTGCGACCCCTACATCATATACCCTTGTAACGGTGCTCCCCATCACCTCTGCCGTAATAGCAGCTTCCTCTGCCACGGGCAAATCTGATGTGCCAGCAGTAACTCCCGCCCCCTCCCCCGCCACGCCGTGTGGAGTCGGCTCCCACCCTAAGGTAATGAGCCGGCCTACTTCGTGGTACGCTGCCCCATCCACCAGATCCTTGACAGCTAATGCCATGGCGTGAGTGGCACGGGTGGCTAGTACTTTGTCAGACCGCTGCGCCAATCGCAAAAATATCTCCGCAACTTGCTCCTCGGTCTTGCTAGCACAGTAGATCACCTCAGGAAAACCCTGGCGAGCGCTTCTATGATAGTCTATCTTGGCGAATCCTAGATCTTCGTACGAAAGCTTCTGCAGGTATTTGACGAGGGTATCCTTCTCAATTGCACCGGATTTAAATCTCTCCAGAAGTAGGTCCAAATTCTCATCGACCAACCTATTCACCTTCCACAACAAACTCTACTCCGATCACAGATCCTCTCCTGCTATTGCCACATCCATATCCATTGCCCCGACGACAACCTATTCCCAGAGCCCTCCGGCGATGATTTCCAGGATGCGATTGAGCTCCTCCGTGGAATAGTACTCTACTTCTATTTTACCTTTACCCTTCTTGTCTTGAACCTTAACTTTAGTACCCAATACTCCTCGTAATCGATCTTCAATTTCTCTAATCAGAGGGCTTTGGATAGTCTTCGATGGAGTGAGGTTCCGCCCTTTAGTACCCTTGGTTCCAACAGACGCTAGGTAATCCTCCAATTGCCGAACCGACCATGTGTACTCCACACAGCGACGCGCCAAATCTGCTGCCCGCTCCTCATCCATCATCACCAATATCTTACCGTGGCCCGGGCTGAGCTTACCATCAGCTATCCATTCCTGCACTGCCCCGGGTAATCGCAATAATCTCAGCCGATTGGCGACAGTGGGACGCCCCTTGCCTACCGCTTGAGCCACTTCTTCCTGGGTAAGCTGGAATTCTTGTATCAACACCCCATAGGCCTTAGCCTCTTCAATGGGATTCAGATCTTCTCTTTGCAGGTTCTCTATCAAGGCGATCTCCATGACCTCGCGATCAGATAGATCCCTAACTAATGCCGGTATCTCAGTTAACCCTGCAATCTGGGTTGCCCTCCAGCGTCGTTCTCCCGCAACCAATTGAAAACCCTGCCCCACGGCCCGCACAGTAACAGGCTGCAAGACTCCCTTCTCCTTGATGGAGTCCGCCAGTTCCCGAAGATTTTCTTCATTGAAGGTGCGTCTCGGCTGATAGGGATTGGGTTGTATCGCGTCCACCGAGATCTGCCTAACTCCTTCACTATGGGCATCTTCCGCCTGTGGCATCAACGCTTTGAGACCCCTGCCCAGTGCTTGTCTACTCATGCTCCAACCAACTCCCTGGCTAGCTCCCTATAGGCCTGGGCTCCACGGCAGTGCTGATCATACAAAGTGATTGGTTCTCCATGGCTAGGCGCCTCACTCAATCGCACATTCCTGGGAATAACCGTTTCGAATACTTTGTCTCCGAAAAACCGTCTCACTTCCTCAACGACTTGCTGCGAAAGGTTGGTCCGAGCATCATACATGGTCATCAAAACCCCGCCTATTTCCAAATCGGGATTTAAATGCTCCTTGACCAATCGCACGGTCCCCATGAGTTGACTCACACCTTCCAAGGCGTAGTACTCACACTGAATTGGGATTAACGCAGCCGTAGCCGCACTGAGTGCGTTGATGGTCAGTAATCCCAGGGACGGCGGAGCATCAATCAAGATGTAATCGTATTTGTCTTGGACAGGTCCTAATGCTTCCTTCAATCGGTACTCTCTAGACATAGTAGCAACTAGTTCGATTTCAGCTCCGGCTAGCTCCAATGTGGCGGCAGCCACCTCAAGCCCAGAAATGGCTGTAGGCTGAATCACCTCTTCTATAGCTCGGCCCTCAATCAACACATCATACATACAGCCTTCCACCTGGCTTTTCATCACCCCGACCCCACTGCTAGCATTGCCTTGGGGATCAGAGTCTATCAAAAGCACCCGCTTACCCAACTCCCCCAAACAGGCACCTAGATTCACTGCAGTGGTGCTCTTACCGACGCCACCCTTTTGGTTCACTATAGCTAGACATATGGCCAAATGCTCCACCCACCCCTCGGCTCTCTGTGACCGCTGGAAAACCAATGTTCACGAACCACTGGTAGTCTGCTTAATCCTGATCTTCAATTCCAAAGTGTCAGCAGCTTCGATCTCTTGGAGTTCTACTTCCGCCCCCCCGGCCCGCATTTCTTCCACCAGTTGTCGCACACTATTCCGCAATAACCTAGCATCCCGCCAAAGTCTGATCACCTTTTGGCGAGACTGTCTCTTGCTCTCGCCTTCTAATGTGCGTTTCACTAGGTCTTCGGTGTCCCGCACCGAAAGCTGCTTTTCCTTAATTGCCTCAATAACCTCTAATTGCTGTACTTCCGAATCCAAGCTCAATAAAGCTCGGCAATGGCGCTCAGTCATTATTTCCCGGGAAATACCCGCCCTCACCTGAGGACTCAACCGCAAAAGCCTGAGCTTGTTGGCGATGGCCGATTGGCTCTTCCCGATCTTCCGAGCGAGCTCCTCTTGGGTCAGGCCAAATTCTTGGAGCAGGCGTTGGTAAGCCTGAGCTTCCTCCCAATAATCTAGATCTTCTCGCTGCAGATTTTCAATGAGGGCAACTTGGGCACTAGTGGCATCATCCAATTCCCTAATAACGGCTGGAATCGTGTCCCATCCTAAATATCGAGCAGCCCTCACTCGTCTTTCACCTGCCACCAGCTGATACCCCCCGGGGCAAGAACGCACTACAATAGGCTGAATCAACCCGTGTTCAGCCAAGGACTCAGCCAACTCCCTTGTAGTCTCTTCATCAAAGGTGGACCGTGGCTGGAACGGATTGGCGTCGATATTCACCAGGGGAATCTGGCGAATCGCATCCTCTGGGTTGATTATCTCATTCTCCTGCACCTCTCGCGTATCCTTAACCCGCGCTCTAAGTACATCACCTAAGCGCATACTTCTCCTCCCCCTAGAGTAAGCAGCTCTGCAACTAATTACCAACGGAATTCCATTTTGTTAATGCAGCAATTCCCTCTAGTCCTTTTCGCTCTTCTTATGCAGCATTCCTTCCATTGACTCCGAGGACTAACCCTCCGCTCTCTCCTCGACAAGAAACAGTCGCATAGCAAACACCCTGTTCTTCAACAGAAGGGGAGCCCTCACCATCTACGGCGCTGACTCCCCTGCAAGTTGAACCCCACTCCATACTCATCAAGACCTCCATACATCATATCAAGGGATCTTTTTTTGCCATCCCAGGCCTCCTGGGATAGCAGACAGGAGTCTTCTTGATTTTGCTTATAACAATCAATTGACGCTCGTCTCCACTTGGTAGCCTTGTATCCACGATATTTTGCAGACGCCCGCCAACCACCGTTAGGGCTCTTTGCGCCTCAGCAACTTCCTGCCTGCCACTGGGCCCCTTCATGGCCACCACTATCCCCCCCACCCTAACTAAAGGTAGGAGGTACTCACACAGCAAGACCAGGGGGGCAACGGCCCTAGCCAAGGCAACATCATATTGCTCCCTGTGCTCATGGTCTCGCCCCATCTCTTCCGCGCGCCGGTGGTAGGAACTAATCCCCTCCAATTTCAGATACCTTACGACGTTATCCAAGAATTTCACCCGTTTACCGAGGGAATCCACCAGTGTGATATCCATATCAGGCTTCACTATCTTAAGGGGAATACCAGGGAAGCCAGCCCCGCTACCGACGTCAATGGTGTTACGAGCACTGGCCACTTCTGGCACCAATAGCAAGGTAAGAGAGTCAACAAAGTGCTTTTCCGCCATCTCTGCCGGGGGAATGCGAGTCAGATTAAGCTTTTGATTCCACTCCATGACCATAGCTGCATGGAGTTCAAACAGCTCCCCGGCCCCCTCCGGTATCTGTATACCTAAGGCCGCGGCTTTTTCCTTGATCTCTGCACCTGAAACTGTCAAGTCACAGCCACCTTCCTAATCTACTGTTGTGTCTCTTCTGCCCCGACCTCGGTGCTCCAGAAAAACCATTAGAACCGATATATCAGCCGGTGACACGCCTGCAATTCGCGATGCCTGACCTAAGGAACCCGGCCTTACCTCTGTCAGCTTTTCTTCCGCCTCCTTGGAAAGACCAACCACTTTGGCGTAATCAATCCATTCCGGCAAGGTTCGTGTTTCCATGGCTCTAAATCTTTCGACAGATCTTCTCTCTTTACGGATATAGCCTGCGTATTTGATCTCAGTCTCAACTAGATCCTGCAACTCTTCGCCTAGATCGCTTTCCCATCCCAGGGCCACCAATTGACCATATTTGATCTCCGGTCTGCGCAGTAGTTCCTCTCCCGTCACTACCTGCTTAGTTGGCGTACTACCCATCTCGTGCAAGGCTAGATTGACTACCTCCGAAGGCACTAAGCGCCAATCCTGGAGGCCTGCGATCTCTGCCTCTATCCCGTCCCATTTCCTCTGGATCTTCTCATAGCGCTCCTCTGATATTAGCCCAAGTTCTCTGCCATAGATACCTAGGCGTCGATCCGCGTTATCCTGCCTAAGTAATAGCCGATACTCAGCTAGTGAAGTCATCATGCGGTAGGGCTCATGGATGGCCTTAGTCACGAGATCATCAATCAGCACCCCGATATAGGCCTGATCACGGCTCAGCACCAAAGGTGCATGCCCCTGTAGGCTAAGTGCGCAGTTGATTCCGGCCATCAGACCTTGAGCGGCGGCTTCTTCATACCCGGAGCTCCCATTGATCTGGCCAGCGAAATACAGACCTGCAATCTCTTTCGATTCTAGATTGAGCTTTAGCTGATGTGGGCCTAAGCAGTCATACTCAATAGCATAAGCTAACCGTAGTATCTCTACTTCCTCCAGCCCAGGAATACTCCGCACTACCTGCATCTGTATATCTGCGGGCAGACTAGTTGAGACTCCGCTGAGATAGACTTCCTGCGTATCCCAACCCTCTGGCTCCACAAAGACTTGGTGGGATTTCTTATCAGGAAACTGGACGATTTTGCTCTCGATTGAGGGACAGTATCTTGGCCCAATGCCCTCTATGGCCCCTCCGTACAGTGCCGTTCGACCCAAATTGCTAGAGATGATCTCATGGGTCCGAGGCGTCGTATACGTCAACCAGCAAGGCACTTGCTCCTTGGGCTCCAGTTCCTCAGCAAATGAAAATCCCCGCCTGACGGACTCGCCTGGCATCGGTGTCATTTTATCATAGTCAAGGGATCGGCTATTTGCCCGGGGTGGTGTGCCGGTCTTAAACCGCACCAACTCAAACCCCAACTCCTCCAGACTACTACTCAGTCCATGGGTGGTCTGCTGTGATTGAGGTCCGGATTCATAGTGGATTTCGCCCACATGAATCACGGAGCGCATAAATGTGCCATTTGCTACGATCACACATCGGCCTTGGACCCGCTCACCAGTGCGGAGAGTGACCCCATACACTCTGCCTGCCTTGACTAGGATACCTTCTACGCATCCCTCCCGCAGGTATAGTCCTGGCTGTCTTTCCAGCAGTTGTCGCATCCCCCACGAGTAGAGCTTCCGATCGGTTTGGGCTCGCAAGGCCCGCACCGCGGGCCCCTTTTTGGTATTCAACAGGCGCATATGCATATAAGCCCGATCTGTATTGCGTCCGATCTCGCCACCCAAGGCATCGATCTCTCGCACAATATGGGCCTTGCCCGGCCCCCCGATAGAGGGATTGCATGGCATCATAGCCACACTATCTAGTGCCAGGGTGAATATTGCTGTGCGAAAACCCATACGGGCAGTGGCCAAAGCAGCTTCACACCCTGCATGGCCTGCGCCCACAACGATTACATCAAATTTATCCACTGCTCACCCTACCCTAAAATACTCCCCGGCTTCATTGGACAGTTTGTTGATCATGCAACCTTGCTTGTGTCTCCAGCCATATCTGCAGTACCGCAATATCACCAGCGCCCACCCCGGGTATTCGGGCCGCCTGGCCTATAGACAAAGGCTGCACTCTCTCTAGCAACCGCGCCACTTCCTCTTGCAGACCGGCTATTTCTTGAAATGTCGTTCCCAAAGGTATTGTCTGCCCTTCTAACTTCTCCATACCTGCCATCTGTTTTCGTTCACGGGCCAGGTAACCGGCGAATTTCACTTCGATCTCCACCTGCTGTCTGATCTGCCAGCTGAGATCCGGGAGTTCCACACCCACCCTGGCCAGATCACCATAGGTCAATTGTGGTCTTCGCAAAATTTCCGCGGCGCTTACAGCTTTGGCCAGATCCCCACTACCCAAATCAATCAATGCTTGCCGCACTGCCTCAACAGGGGTTACCATCACACTTTTCAGGCGAGCAATCTCCTGTTTGATGGCGTCTCGCTTCATCTGGAACGTGCGATATTCGGCCTCTCCCAAAAGCCCCAAACGATAACCATAATCAGCAAGCCGCAAGTCAGCATTGTCCTGCCGCAGACTTACCCGATACTCGGCTCGAGATGTCATCATCCGATATGGTTCATCTACACCCTTAGTCACCAGATCATCAATTAGAACGCCAATATATGCCTCCCGCCGACTGAGCGCAAAGGCAGGTAGACCCTTGACCCGCCGGGCAGCATTAATCCCAGCGATTATACCCTGGGCAGCCGCTTCCTCATAGCCTGATGTTCCATTGATCTGTCCTGCTGTAAACAACCCTCCCAACAGCTTGCTTTCCAAGGAAGGTTTCACCTGCCAAGGATCGATAAAATCATATTCAACAGCATAGGCTGGCCGCATGATCTTGGCATCTTCCAATCCCGGTATTGTGTGTAGCAGTGCTAACTGCACATCTTCTGGCATACTGGTGGTCAAGCCCAACATATAAAGCTCGCTGGTGGTACGTCCCTCGGGTTCCAGGAAAATCTGATGGTCTGTCTTGTCGGGAAAACGCATCACCTTGCGATCGATAGATGGACAAAAACGGGGCCCCTTAGTGGATACTAAGCCTGTTTGAATGGGTGAACGATGGAGGTTCTCCCTAACGACTGCAATAGTCTGATCGTTGGTGCTCGTCAACCAACAAGACATCTGCGGCACCTCTTGCCTGGGGGCCCAGAAGGAAAACTGCAAAGGCTCCTCGGCGCCTTTTTGCTCCGTCAACTTGGTCAAATCGACACTGCGGCCATCGAGCCGCGGGGGGGTTGCACTTTGAAAACGCCGCAGAGAAAATCCGGCCTCCTCTAGACTTTGGGAAAGCTCCGTGGCGCTAGGTTCACCCTGTCTGCCTCCGGGATACTGGATATCGCCGACAACAATAAAACCATTTAAGAAAGTACCGGTACATAATACTACTGCCGCAGCTTTCATCACTGTACCCATTTTGGTCTTGATACCGCAAACTCGGCCATCACATCTCAAAATCTCAGTGACTATACCCTGCTTCAAATCTAGTCCTGGCTGGTTCTCCAATGCTTGAATCATGGCACTCTGGTAACGGCGTTTGTCGGCCTGTGCCCGCAGAGCATGGGCTGAAGGACCCCGAGATAGATTCAGCATGCGTATATTAACATAGGCTTCATCGATTATGCGACCCATCACTCCGCCGAGGGCATCAATCTCCCTGACCAAGTGGCTTTTGGCCGCAGGCCCCCCTATGGCCGGATTGCATGAAAGCTGGGCAATGCTATCTATCTGCATGGTGATCAGAGCCGTATTACAGCCTAAGCGCGCCGCTGCTAAGGCCGCTTCACACCCTGCATGTCCACCGCCCACTACGATTACATCGTATTCGTATAAAGCACCCACCCAAACCCCTACTTCCCTATACAGAAATCGGCAAATATGCGGTCAATGACTTCATTCTGCACTGTATCACCGGTAACCTCGCCCAAACTCTCAGCCGCTCCCCTAATATCTATGGCCACAAGGTCCATGGGTAACCCACTACGCAATGTCTCCTGAGCAGCCACTAGGCTTTCTGCTGCGTCCTTTAGGGCTTGTCTATGACGGGCGCGAGTGACCACCAAAGAGTCTCCTGTTAGATCTATCTTGCCCTCCATAACCTCGGAGACCACAGTCTGCTCCAACTTTTCTAGCCCGACCTTTGTTGTGGCAGAAATTCTCACCAGGGGGGTATCGGGTAGCAACCGCTGATATTCCTCTAGAGATACCGCGCTACCGAGATCGCATTTGTTGACTACAAGCACAGCAGTTCTGTCCTGCAACTGACGCAGAAGGTAAATGTCTTCGTCCTGCAATGGAGTTGAGCCATCGACCACACAGAGAATCAAGTCAGCTCCTTCCATCAAGGACTTAGCCCGCTCTACTCCTATTTTCTCGATGACGTCCTCAGTGTGGCGGATACCGGCAGTATCCCGCACCACAAATGGGAAACCTCCAATATTTACTATCTCCTCGATGACGTCTCTAGTGGTACCAGGTATTTCCGTGACTATAGCCCGATTCGCCCGTACTAGCATGTTTAGTAAACTAGACTTCCCCACATTGGGTCGGCCGACAATAGCGGTGTCGATCCCTTCCCGCAAAATCCTACCTGTATCGGCTGTGGCCGCCAACGCTGCAATCTGTGCCTTCAAATCCTCACAAATCGACATTACCGCCTCCGATTCCATGTCTCCGACCTCTTCGGGGAAATCAATACCTGCCTCTATGGCTGCCAACAGCCCCACTAGGCCGTGACGCATATCGCTGATGGCCTGGGATAAACCACCCTCCAACTGTCTTAGCGCTAGGCGGTGACTTCTATCAGTCTTGGCCCGGATTATGTCAATCACTGCTTCTGCCTGACTCAGATCCAGCCGCCCATGCAGGAAAGCACGTTTGGTAAACTCCCCCGGCTCCGCCAGCCGAGCGCCTAGCTCCAGCATGCGCTGCAATATGCTCTGTAATGGGACAAGGCCCCCGTGGCAGTTAATCTCTACCACATCTTCCCTGGTGTAGCTATGGGGAGCCCGCATGACGCTTACGACGACTTCATCAAGTCTCTCTCCCCCATCATCTACTATCCAGCCATAGCTTAGGCTCCAATTTCTGACAGTCGCTAAAGTGCGGCCCTTAGGCGAGCGAAACGCTCTATCTACTATGGGGATAGCGGCAACTCCGCTGATCCGCACTATCCCGATCCCGCCTTCCCCAATAGGAGTAGCTACAGCGGCTATAGTGTCTTCTATCCAACCTCGCTCAGATACCATCTTGCCACTCCTCTTTCACCGTGGTGCTGCAACAAAGATCTCTGTTCTTCTGGCTTCCGGAATGAAGTACAAAAGAGGAACGCGTCGACTTAGACACGCTCCTCCTCGTTGGTGGGTTATTTACCGAACCCCCAGACTGCTCTCCCCTTCACCGATTGCGGCGAGGAGCAATAATCACCCTCCGGAAAGGCGCTTCTCCTTCACTGTGTGTGTGGATGGTTTTATCATCCTCCAAAGTCAAGTGAATAATTCTGCGCTCCATGGCATTCATGGGGTCAAGTACCGCTCGCCGGCCGCTTCGCTTTACCCGGTCAGCTAACCGCAAGGCCAGATTTCTTAATGTCTCTGCTCGCCTGTCCCTATAGCCCTCAGCATCCAACACTATCCGAATCCACTCATTGTTGCGATTCATGGCCAAGCTAACTATATACTGCAGAGCATCTAAGGTCTCGCCTCTTCTACCAATCACTAGACCTAGCTCATTACCATAGATCCGAATCTTAAGTACACTGTCAGGTTCCCAAGCATAGTCTACTGTACATACTAATCCCATGCGCTGGAGGGTTCCCTGAAGAAACTCTACAGCTGCCTGAGCCCTTTCTTCTTTTTCATCTCGTAGAGTGACCCGGACTCGGGCCAGCTTGCCTCCAATCAAACCGAGAAAAGCCTTGGTTCCCTCTTCCAGAACCTCTATCTCAACATTGTCCCGAGAAGTCTGCAGTTCCTCGAGTGCCTCGGCTATAGCCTCTTCTACAGATTTTGCCGAGCGCTCAATGCTTTTCATATCTATGCGTTCCCTCCTTTTTGAGGGCTCATCCTCTGAGCAATCACATACTGCTGACCCATGGAAAACAAATTGCTAACTACCCAATAGATGACCAATCCCGCCGGAAAATTAATGCTAATATAACCGATAAAAACAGGCATAATATACATCATAGATTTCTGGGATGCATCGGCACTAGTCATGATCATTTGGAGATAAGTCGTCACCGCGGAGAGCACCGGCAAGATATACAAGGGATCTGGAGCGCTGAGACTCGTCAGCCAGAGGAATCCGGTACCAAAATCGAATCCCCTTAGTACCGCGAAGAGAGCCCAGAGAAAAGGAAGTTGCACAACCATGGGTAGGCAGCCCCCTAGCGGGTTGACTTTGTTCTCTTTGTACAACTCCATAACCTTACGCTGATACTCTTCTGGCTTATCTTTGTATCTTTCCTGTAGAGCCTGCATCTCCGGTTGCATGCGCTTCATGGCTTCCATGGACTTACTTTGACTGAAAGTCAATGGCGCCAAAACAAACCGAATAGCTAGCGTAAGCAGGATAATGGCCACACCATAGCTGCCGCTCAAATCATAGAAAAACCTCAACATCCACTCAAGCGCGGTATTCAATACTCCCAAACAATCCGCCTCCGATCCGCCATCTCCATCATTTT
>DAIQRD010000064.1:0-13584 GCA_036786445.1 Bacillota bacterium | reverse complement strand
TGCCACTGTCACCATACCCCCAAGAAGGAGTCTCGATCCTTTGGTTCAGCAGCCTCCTTCGGGCCCTAGCCAAATCTACTCCATGGGGAAGGCTATTCTCCAGAAGTCTATAGGCCTTATCCATTGTGCCTATCTCTCCTTTCGCAGTTTTATTCCCACAGCAACCTATGATTTCCCGACCTGGTAGCCTTTTCCTGCATTGTTAAACAGCATCCCTTTGCCACTCATGCCCTAGAGTGCTTGACTTGAGCGCTGCAGCTACCCGGGCTACTGACCCCACCATTTCTCCAAATTCCGGGGGAGTCAAAGATTGCGCTCCATCTGAAAGAGCTGCATCGGGGTTAGGATGGACTTCTACCATGAGTCCCTGGGCGCCCGCGGCAATGGCTGCACAGCCCGCGGGGGCCACCAACTCACTTCTCCCAGTGGCATGACTGGGATCCGCGATCACAGGCAAATGGCTTAGCCTTCTGGCCAAAGCTATGGCAGCCACATCGAGGGTATTGCGGGTAGCAGTCTCATAGGTCCGGATGCCCCTTTCGCAAAGGATCACTTGGTAATTGCCCTCTGACATAATATACTCCGCTGCCATCAACCATTCTTCAATGGTGGCTGCCAGACCCCGCTTCAGTAGTACTGGTATGCGGGTCTGACCTACCTGACGCAGCAGCGAGAAATTCTGCATATTGCGGGCACCAATCTGCAGGATATCTACATATTGGGAGACAAGCTCTACATCACCGGGGTCAATCACTTCAGAGACAATAGGCATGCTTGTAGCCCTACCGGCTTCCGCCAGGAGCTCAAGCCCTAGTTCACCCAGTCCTTGGAAACTATAGGGGGAAGTGCGGGGTTTGAAAGCCCCTCCCCGCAGAATAGCAGCACCGGCAGCTTTCACTGCATGGGCAGTTTCCAGGATTTGCTCCCGGCTTTCAATTGCACAAGGGCCGGCCATGAAGACCACATCTCCCCCGCCGATGACCACATTGCCCACTTCGACCACGCTGTCTTCTATTTTGGCATCACGGCTAGCCAGTTTGTACGGAGCCATGATGGGAACAGCTTTGTCTACCCCTGGAAGACCTGCAAAGAAATCCGGCTCCAGTCCGTTCTTGTCTCCCACTATACCTATTACAGTCCTGACTACTCCCACGATGACATGGGGCTCAAGCCCAGAGCTCT
The DNA here is from genome assembly GCA_036786445.1 of Bacillota bacterium. Taxonomy (GTDB): domain Bacteria; phylum Bacillota; class Limnochordia; order DTU087; family DTU087; genus JAAZMF01. The sequence continues at coordinate 12,402 of DAIQRD010000064.1, read as the reverse complement.
CGATACGAGCCAAGACTTCTTCTAGTTGTCCCTGGGTCGCGTCCCTTTGCATTACGATAATCATTGGTTGCTGCCTCCTCCAAATACTTGACCAAAACAAAAACCCCTCATCCACAATCAAGGGACGAGGGGTAACTCGCGGTACCACCCTTTTTGTGTGATCCAATGGACCACACCACTTAACCAGACACCTTTATCTTCCGATCCCCTAGTGGGCTCAGCGACAGTCGAGGCCTGCTTCCTTTTAACGGTGGAAATTCCGGTGCTGTCTACTTTATGTTCAACAACACAGCTCCAGGGAGAACTTCGCCTCTGCTTTCCGTACCGGCTTGCACCTGACCCGGCTCTCTGCAACGTGCTGGCAGGACTACTTTTCCCTTTCACAGCCTTGGTAAGCTTAATTTGCATCTATTGCTCACTATTCTATGATGATATGAAGCTATTGTCAATAGGAGTATCGCCGGTTTCTAATGCTTGATCAGATCCTCCCGGCGCCCCATGGGTTCTGTAGTGTCTGTGTGCCCCAAGATGGCTTCCTCCATCTCTCCCTCAACAAGAAACTGGACTGCTTCAATACCCGGTAATTCTGTAAGCGAATTGACTATTGAGAATAACGTGAAGGTGTCTCCGGCAGAGCCACCCCAGTGCTCTGTCTGAAACTCCCGAGAGAAATCCACATAGGCCACTCCCCCATCCACCCATAATCGCCGTAGGCGGGCATTGGGCGGCACTGTTTTGACATGGTCCCCATGCTGTGGACCCCGGATCAGCTCACCTATCACCATCTCAGCCTCGGTCATGTCCTGGGCTTCCACTATGCGCTGCTCCGGAATCAGATACATGGCTTCACCGTCACCGAAATATACGGTAACCGTGATTTCCTCTGATGTAGTAGGCGGATTGGGCTCGGGAGATGGTTCTTCCACCCTCCGTTCAGGATCTGTTAGGGGCGGATTGGGCAAATCCCCCTTGCGCCACTCATGGGCGGCGCCCAGGATAATGCCCACTACAAACAAGATCAGAAAAGCCACAACCAGTTTTTTCCCCATACTAGACGGCCCCCTGTCGAGAGGCCTCTCTCCCTTCCTGATACATCCCCCGACCATCCTCCAAGATGTTACCTATACTATATATACTATATCTATACAGGTCAGAGATTGCGAGAACCTCTTTGTGTCATTGGGACGCCTTGTTTGCAGAAAGGGCACTTCCCGGGAACATAGCTCTTGAGCTCGGCAGTTACCAGAGCTTCTAGACGATACCCAAGATCGATAGTTCCTCCACTCCTATCCATCAACAGACCTACGCCCTGGATGCGCCCGTTGGTGCCTTCTACCAACTCGATTACTTCCCGAACCGAACCTCCAGTGGTGATGACATCCTCCACCACCAAAACGTTTTCCCCAGGCTGAATAGCAAAGCCTCGCCGTAAACGCATCTGTCCCGCTTCCCGCTCGGCGAAAATGGCCCTCGCCCCTAGGTGCCGAGCTACTTCATAGGCTATGATGATGCCTCCGATGGCGGGGCCCATCACTACATCCACGGGCACATCGCCGAACCTGCGAGCTAGCTCGGCACATAGACGCTCTGTGTGCTCCGGGTGCTCTAGCACTCGGAATTTCTCAAAATACCGATCACTATGGCGCCCCGATGTCAAGAGAAAATGCCCTTGCAGATAAGCACCGGTTTGCTCCAAAATGGCCAAAATGTCCTCATCTGTCATTACTTTTCGCCTCCTGGACCATCTGCCCTAAGTTCAGCTAAAATCTTGGTTGCCGCTGCCTTCGGATCAGTGGCAGCAGTGATGGGTCTCCCAATTACTAAATAGTCAGCCCCTAAAGCAAGTGCTTCTCGGGGAGTTGCCACTCGGCGCTGGTCATCCCGTTTCTCCCAAGGGGGGCGGATGCCGGGGGTGACGATGATTGTTTCTTCTCCCAGAGCCTCCCGCAAATTGGCAATCTCCAAGGGTGAAGCAACTATGCCCTGGAGTCCGCTATCGATAGCCATCTTCCCCAAATGGACAACCTGTTCGGCCAGTCCTGTCCGTATATGTAATTCGGACTGCAGAGTCTCGGCATCGATACTAGTAAGTACCGTTACACCCAGGAGTACAGGGGGCTTAGATACTTGAAGCGCTCCAGCGGTTGCTGCTTGCAGCATGGCTGCTCCCCCGCTGGCATGGACAGTCATCATATCCACACCTAGACTGGCGGCAGCTGCCACCGCTCCCTTTACCGTATTGGGTATATCATGATATTTCAAATCGAGGAAAACCCTACCTCCAGCAGCCTGCACAGCTTCTACCGCCTTTGGACCCACCGCAGTAAAGAGCTCCATACCAATTTTGAAAAAACCTACTACGGGGCTGAGTTCGGCCACTAGATCCCGGGCTTGTTGCCAGCTAGGCACATCCAGAGCAACTATAATTGGGTTATCCCTTCCCGTTGAAGGCCTCTTCTGGTCAATCATGGGACTCCCTCCCTCTTATCTTGTTCAAACTCCCATTACCTTGGCAATATCACTTTCATCGCCAGGCCGCCCCCACCAACTCACTTATGTCAGTGAGGTGCTCTTTCCGCATGTAGTTGATCAGCCCTCTGTTGATCTCTCTGACAACACCAAGATTGGTAAAGAACGCCGTACCGACGGCAATAGCATGGGCGCCAGCCAATATGAACTCCAGGGCACTCTCCCAAGAGTCAATGCCTCCCATGCCGATCACCGGTATCTGAACCGCCTGGGATACTTGCCAGACCATACGCACTGCCAGTGGCCGAATGGCTGGTCCAGACAACCCACCTACTTGGTTGCCTAAAATGGGGCGGCGTTTATGGATATCTATAGCCATCCCTAGGAAAGTGTTAACTAGGGATACAGCATCAGCGCCAGCCTCCTCCACTGCTAAAGCAATGGCAGTAATATCCGTCACATTAGGGGAGAGCTTAACAATGACTGGACGGGTGGCCACCGCTTTGACTCTTCTAGTCACTGCCGCAGCCATCTGGCAGTCTGTACCGAAAGCCATGCCCCCTTGCCGCACATTGGGACAGGAGATGTTGAGTTCGTAGGCAGCGATACCTGGTGCTTCTTCTAGTTGTTGGATGACTTGAGGGTACTCCTCTAAAGTCTTGCCGGCGACATTGACGATGATGGGCACATTATACGGAGCTAGAAGCGGTAGTCTCTCTTGGACAAAAGCTGTCACACCGCAGTTTTCCAGTCCGATGGCATTGAGCATGCCAGCGGGAGTCTCCCAAATCCGGGGCGCCGCGTTCCCCGGCCAAGGCTCTAGCGTAGTGCCTGTTACTACCACTGCTCCAAGATCTCGGGGATCCATCAGTGGTAGATATTCCAAACCGTAGCCAAAGGTACCCGATGCCGTCATAATGGGGCTTTCTAGTTCTAGACCGGCGATGCCCACCTTAAGGCTGGGAGTTTCCACAGAAAACCACCTCCTTAGCATCAAACACTGGACCCTCAGTGCAAACCCTGGTATAGCTTGGGCTCCGTGTTGTGCTGCAGGTGCACCCAAGGCAAGCTCCTACCCCACAGGCCATGATGCTTTCCAAGGACACTTGGCTAGGAATGCCAAGCTCTATGCAGATGGATACGGCAGCCTTCATAGCTGCCTCTGGTCCGCAAATATAGGCTGAACCACATGCTTGCAGTTGATCAATCTTCTCTCTGAGTAATGCAGTGATATTCCCCCGAGTACCGGCACTGCCATCCTCGGTAGCCACAGAAAACTCCGTGGAGGCAGCCACAAGGTCTGGATCGTCCAGAAGACTATCTGCACTCCGGGCTCCCAGGAAGGTGTGAATCCCATGGCCTGCTTTGTGTGCGTTGCAGGCCAAGTATACTAAGGGCGCTACTCCCACCCCACAACCGATTATGGCAATGGGTTTTGACTTCCCGGGCAGCTCAAATCCTGTCCCTAAGGGTCCCATGACATCAGCGGTGTGACCCGCTACTAGCCGGGAGAGTTCTTTGGTGCCTTTACCTTTGACCTGATAAAGGAAAGACACCTCGCCTCTTTCGGGAAAAACGTTATGGAAGCTTAAGGGGCGTCGGAGCAACGGGTCAACTGAGTCGTTGCTGCTGCAGCGTAGCAGAGCAAACTGACCAGGCTTGGCTCTCTTTGCTAGCTCCAGACAGCTGAGGTGGAGATGGTAGAAAGCCGGCTTAACCTCCGTGTTGGCCAATACCTTTGCCTCATGGATGATCATCTTGATTCTCCTTTGCGATTCTGGTTTCTCAAGGTGTCATAGTCGGCCAATGATAGGAGTCTAGGTTCCTTGTTAGCACGGCGGAATCTGACTGCTTCCAAGAAAGCAGCTAGTGTGTCTAGGGAAGTAAAACAGGGGATGCCCAACTCCACCGCGGTTCTTCGGATACGAAATCCATCTCTTTGAGGCTGCTTGCCGGCAGTCATGGTATTAATCACCAGTTTGATGTGACCTTTCCGTAAAACATCAATGACCGTGGGGGGGTGCTCATGGATTTTACCTACAGATTCTGCTATTATGCCATGTGCCTTCAGGAACTGGGCAGTCCCCGGGGTGGCCGAGATGTGAAAGCCTAGCCTATAAAGCTCGCTCAGTGTCTCTAAGCTCTCCTTCTTGTCGCGATCTGCGATGGTCGCCAAAATGGCGCCATCCTCCGGCAATGACATACCTCCCGCGAGGAACGCTTTATATAGGGCTGCACCCCACTCCGTATCTGCTGCCATGCATTCGCCAGTGGATTTCATTTCTGGACTCAAGAATACATCTACACCCTTGAGTTTGGCAAAGCTGAAAACTGGCATTTTGACACCAATCACCGGAGATTTGGGATACAGGCCTGTGCCGTATCCTTGATCTCTTAGGGTCTGACCTAGGCTAACCCTGCACGCTAATGCTACCAGAGGGATGCCCGTAAGTTTGCTTAGAAAAGGAACTGTGCGACTGGCTCGGGGATTGACTTCCAGCACATACACCTCGCCATGGTGCACTACATATTGAATATTGAGGAGACCCAAAATAGGTAGAGCCCGAGCCAGCTTGGCTGTAGTGTCAACGATCTCTTGCTCCAGCTCATCGCCGAGGTCGGCAGGGCAAAAAGCTATACTATCCCCTGAATGAACCCCAGCTCGTTCCACGTGTTGCATGATAGCCGGTATGAGAATATCCTGGCCATCGCTGACGGCATCTACCTCCAGCTCTACCCCGGGAAGATATTTGTCAATGAGGACTGGTTTGTCCCGGGAGACTTTCACTGCTCCCTCGATATACTCTTCAAGCTCTTGAGCGCTGTGGATAATCGCCATGGCCCGCCCCCCTAACACATAGGACGGTCTCACCAAGACAGGGTAACCAATCAGGTTGGCAGCCTGCAAAGCCTCCTTCCCGGTATGGGCGGTCTTTCCCGCTGGACGCCTAATATTGAGTTTGGTGAGTAATGCTTCAAACTTCTCTCGATCCTCCGCCCCATCGATGGCTTCCAGTGAGGTCCCCAAGATGGGTACATTGGCTTCATCTAGGGTGGCTGCCAAATTGAGCGCTGTCTGACCACCAAACTGCACAATAACCCCCTGAGGCCTTTCGCGGGCAACAACATTGAGCACATCTTCCGGAGTTAGGGGCTCGAAGTACAGCTTGTGAGCAATATCAAAATCGGTACTTACGGTCTCGGGGTTGTTGTTGATTATGATCGTCTTGATCCCCTGGCGCTTCAATTCCAGAGCGCAGTGAACATTGCAGTAATCGAATTCGATGCCTTGACCGATGCGGATTGGCCCAGAACCTATGATCAGTACTTTGGTGCCTGGTTCCATGACTGGTTTGTCGGTGCCCCCATAGCTAGAATAGTAATAGGCCGGTGTCACTTCTTGGCGACTGGCGTTGACACTTACTTCTCGGTAGGCTGGTACTAGTCCTATCCTCATCCTCATCGCCCGGACCTCATCCTCTCTCATACACCAGATGCGGGCCAAAGTGGCGTCATCGAAACCGGCCCATTTGGCCGACCGGAAAGCAGCAACCTCGCCCGGGCAGGACGCTGACCCCAACTCTTGTGCAGTCTTTGCTAGGAACTGGATCTGGTCCAAGAACCAAGGAGCGATTCCACTCAGTTCATGGAGTCTAGCTGTCGTCCACCCCCGCTGCATGGCTTCTGCCAGAAGGAAAATCCGCTCATCATCTGCATTCCTGAGGCGCTGCTCAATTTCTGCATCGGCGAGATGGGCTAGCTCCGGTAGAAAAAACCCCGTTTGATCTGTTTCCAAAGAGCGAATGGCCTTCAGCAAAGCGGCTGGGAAATTACTATCAATGGCCATTGTCTCCCCGGTGGCCTTCATCTGGGTTCCTAGAGCTCGATCAGCCTCTCCGAATTTATCAAAGGGCCAACGAGGTATCTTAACTACAACGTAATCAAGCACCGGTGCTTGGCTAGCATAGGGGAAACCTCCACTTGGGCTCAGGATCTCATCTAGTAACAAACCTACAGCTACCTTCGCCGCCACCCGAGCGATGGGATAGCCAGTTGCCTTCGAGGCCAGTGCACTGGATCGACTTACCCGGGGATTGACTTCAATAACACAGTAATTGCCATCACTGGGGTGTAATGCAAACTGAACATTGCAGCCTCCAGCTATGCCTAGGGCTTCCACGATTTTCAGGGCAGCCGTTCTCAACGTCTGATCTTCCTGGGGACTGATGGTCTGAGATGGGGCTACGACTATGCTGTCACCGGTGTGGATCCCCACCGGATCGAAATTCTCCATAGTGCAAACGACGACACAGTTGCCTTGGCTATCCCGAACAACCTCGTATTCAATCTCTTTCCATCCGGCCACACTCCGCTCTAGTAACACCTGCCGGATAGGACTATTGGCCAAACCCCGCTCCACTGTCTCTATGAGTGTCGCCTCATCATGGGCTAAACCGCCACCAGCGCCGCCTAGGGTGAATGCCGGTCGGATGATCAGGGGATACCCAATCTTTCTGGCAAACTCTAAGGCCTCAAGAGGCGATGTGACAATGGCACTGTCCGGTATCGGCTCACCTAGACGCTCCATGACCTGCTTGAACAGCTCTCTATCCTCAGCCTGCTCTATGGCGGATAGTGGGGTGCCAAGGAGCCGGACACCGTAGCGGGCTAGGATACCCTGTCTTTCGGCCTCTACTGCTAGATTGAGCCCTATCTGACCACCCATGGTGGGCAAAAGGCCATCTGGTCTTTCTCGAGCGATGATTCTTTCTACAGTTTCTATGGTTAGAGGCTCTATATATACCTCATCTGCGATGTCGGCATCAGTCATGATGGTGGCTGGATTGCTGTTCAAGAGCACCACTTCTAGACCTTCTTCTCGCAAAGATCCGCAGGCTTGGGTCCCAGCATAGTCAAACTCTGCCGCCTGGCCAATGACTATGGGCCCAGATCCGATCACCATCACTTTTCTCAAAGCTCCATCGGCTGCCATTAATCCACCTCCTGAAAAACAACTCTCCCGTTGGCAATAGTCACTACAGGCCATCCCGTTAGCCTTTCACCGGCAAAAGGAGTGTTTTGAGAGAGACTGCGGCCGTCGGCCGGGTCCACCTCTTTCTCCAGATTCAGATCGACTATGACGATATCAGCTCGGTTACCCACACCTAGACCGTGGTCTGTCAACCCCAAGAGCTGAGCAGGGCGGTAGGACATCCTGTCCCAAAGCGTAGGTATGTCTATAAGTCCTGGGCTCACCAGATGTGTGAGCAGCAAAGGCAAGGCCGTCTCCAAACCAATGAGGCCAAATTCCGCCTGATTGTAATCACAGTCTTTTTCTTCCCAGCTGTGGGGTGCATGGTCAGTAGCTATGCAATCGATGATTCCGGCAGCTAAAGCAGCCCGCAAGGCCTGAACATGATCTAGGCTACGTAGAGGCGGACTGACTTTGGTATTGGTGTCAAAGCCCCGTACTGCCTCATCTGTAAGAACCAGATGATGGGGAGTAGCTTCACAGGTTACTCTGGCTCCTCTCTCTCTAGCGGCCGCTATGATCTCAATACTTTCCCGGGTGGATACATGGGCGATATGAAGCCAGGAACGGGTAGCTTGGGCCAAAAGGACATCACGGGCCACCATGACTGATTCGGCTTCGGCAGGGATGCCGGTCAAGCCCAACATGGTAGAGATGAAACCCTCGTGCATCACACCTGCTCCCACAAGTCTGGGATCTTCAGCATGGCTGATTATTGGTATGCCAAAGGGTCGGCTGTATTCTAGGGCCCGCCGCATTAGCTCACTATCTAATACTGAGTTGCCATCATCGGATATGCCCCATATACCGGCGTCCACCAATTCCCCGATCTCTGCCAATTCTTTGCCCAAACGACCTTTGGTAATACATCCAACGGGGATAACCCGAATGGGCGCAGACATGGCCCGGCTGTGGATAGCCTCAATGGCCGTGCCCGAGTCTAGGGGCGGATTCGTGTTTGGCATGCAGACGATAGTAGTAAATCCACCTGCCGCTCCCGCTTTGGTCCCGGTAGCGATGGTCTCCTCATCTTCTCTGCCTGGTTCTCTCAAATGTACATGCAGATCGATAAGGCCCGGTGCAACCAGTCTCCCATCGGCATCGATTATTTCATCTTCGGTCTGTGGCTCAAGGTCAGGCCCCATGGCTTGGATGTGGGAACCTTTGATCCTGATGCTGCCTGTTTCCCAAGTGTGGGCTGATGGACCGCCCATGAGGAGTTTGCCCCCTCTAATCAAGATCGACACTTTGACGCCCTCCCCCCGCTAGGTGATACAATACAGCCATCCGTACCGCCACACCGTTGGTAACTTGCTCCTGGATGGATGATGCTTTGCTGTAGGCCACTTGAGTAGTGATCTCAACGCCTAAATTGGCAGGCCCAGGATGCATTACAATTACTTCGGGCTTGGTCCGCTCCATTCTAGCTGCGCTTAGTCCAAATAGTCGGCTGTATTCTCTTAAAGATGGAAAGAGACCCTGTTCCTGTCTCTCCCGTTGAATTCGTAGCACATAGATCAAGTCTGCAGTCTGAAGCTGGGCATCGTCTAATCGCTCGGCCACCTCTACCCCTAGCCGCTCAATACCGGGTGGAAGGAGAGTGGCCGGTCCGCAGACAGTGACCTTTGCGCCCAAGCGGGTAAGGCCGTAGATATTGGACTTGGCTACTCGACTATGGCGGATATCTCCGATGATGAGAACTTGCTTACCTTCAAAGGAGTCCCAGCGTTCTTTCAAGGTGAGGAGATCCAACAGAGCTTGGGTGGGATGTTCGTGGGCTCCATCGCCGGCATTGATGATCGCGGCACTGCAGCAGTCAGCCAGATAATGGGGGGTGCCGGGTGCAGAATGTCTGAGGACTATGGCATCAACTCCCATGGCTTCTAGAGTTTTGGCTGTGTCCTTAAGGCTCTCCCCCTTTACTACACTACTGTTAGATGCAGATACATTAATCACATCGGCACTGAGCCATTTCCCAGCGATCTCAAATGAGCTGCGAGTGCGGGTACTGGGCTCGTAGAAAAGGTTGACAATTGTCTTGCCTCTCAGGGTGGGGAACTTTTTGACGCTTCGCTGAAACACATTCTTGAAGGCCAAAGCAGATCTCAGTAATGTCTCGGTTTCATCGGCAGATAGATCGGCTAGCCCCAGTAGATTCTTTCTTTGCCATGCCATGGCTTCACCTCCGGGTTTTTGCACCTTCATCTCTTGACAAGCTTGTCCCTGGGGTCAAAATCAAAAACCCCGCCGATCCGGCAGGGTCTTATGCTCCGATGCAACCTATGTTAAGCCGCAGTGCGATGACTGGGCACACCGATAGCCTACCCCTTGCTGACCTCGCCGGATCACCTTAAAGGGAATCAATTTTTATGTTTCACTAAGCATACCAGCATCGTCCATCCGTTGTCAAGCTACTGGCTCTGCCATCAAGTTGCCGCAAGCTACTTACCTACAATCACACTTGCCATCTCTATGTTTGCTGCATGAAGGCGCGCCAGGTACGTATGGGAAATAGATTGGCATTTGGCGACGGGAGGATTCGTACATGGCTAGTACTATATCCACCGCAACCTTGCCGACCTTGCCATCAATGAAGGGCTGCTTGCCCGCCTGCAATGCTCGGTAGAAGTCCCGGATCTGTCGCTTGTGACTGAATCCCCAGTAACGCAGTCCTGAAGCCTCATCTGCCTCTTGTTCAACGGTGATGGTCTTGTTGCCTATGGTGATCCTGGCGGTATCTCCAATAATATGGGCTATTCCTTTTTCTCCATGAATCTCCAGGAAGATAGGTGCATCATAGGAATAGTTGCAGTTGGCATAGAGGCAACCAATAGCACCGTTCTTAAAAACTATGTGGGCTTCAGCTACATCATCTACATCGATAATGTCATGGGCTCTCGTATCATAGCGAGCCTCGAGATAATCAATCTCCCCAGTAAGCCACTGCATCAAGTCTATGGTATGGATAGCCTGGTCAATGAGGACTCCGCCACCTTCTTTGTCCCAGGTACCTTTCCAGTCACTGTGGGTATAGTACTCATCGGTGCGGCGCCAAGTGATAATGGCACGGGTGCCCCTTATGTCTCCAAGCTTGCCGGCTTCGATAACTTGTTTGACTGCCTGAGAAGCATCATTATATCGGTTTTGGAAGATAACTCCTAGAGTGCGGCCAGACTCCTGGGCAGTCTGGATCATGGCCTCCATGTCAGGGACAGTGATAGCCATTGGCTTTTCCGTCAAGACATCTTTGCCAGCCTTTAGAGCGTCGATGGCTATTCCAGCATGGGTATTGTGAGGCGTTGCGATTTCCACCGCATCCACATCAGGCAGACCCAATACTGCTTTGTAGTCGTCATAAGCCTTTGCTCCATATCTTTGGCTGAAGTCTTCTGCCCGATCTGGCTTAATGTCAACGACAGCCACTAGCTCAACTTCATCCAGCGCAGTCAGTGCTTCTGCATGAACTCTAGCTACCCTACCACACCCGATAAGGGCGACCCTTGTTCTTTTCATTTGCGATTCCTCCAGCGTCGTATTTCAGCAGGCCCGGCGTCATCGTCTGCCAGCCCAAGATTGCTGATTAAGATGCCCTGTCCTACTTAGACATCTGCCTAGATCTTCCTTCCGTTGGGTCAGGAAAATGCTAAAAGCCATAGAGTCGTCACAAAACCGCTGCTATTCTCAGTGTGTTCATCTATAGGAGTGGAATCTGTCATTGACAATCAATGACATGTACTGCAGTGACCACCGGCGCAAGTGCCGCAACCCCCTTGCCCTGCACTAGACTCCCCGGAGCCCTTGAAACCAAAAGAGGAAATCAAACACTCAGTCTCCTCACTGCTGCATTTAGGGCACGATATTCTCGTGCCGCTGCGCACCAGCTCCTCAAACTTCTCTCCGCACTTCTTGCATCGGAATTCCCGCAAAGGCATGACTTTGACTCCTCCTGCACTTCTTGATCAGCTCAATTGTACCATAGAGTATCTTGGATTGCGACAACAAAGCCCTCAGTACACCTGAGGGCCGCATTTTGATCCAAGGGCTCAGCAATCCCACCCACCGTTCTACGCAACGGAGGCTAGCCTAGTATTTCAACCTCATCGCCGTTATTGAGCATAGCGGCGTTAGCCTCATCGGTATCTAGATGGCAATCCAATGCAAAGCTTTCATGCACCCGTACCAAGACCTGATCAAATATCAAGGCACGAGGGCCACCACAGCGTACCTTAACATTGTCCTTGTTTTTTAGGCCAAAGCGCTGGGCATCAGCAGGTGTCATATGAACGTGACGTTTGGCCAAAATAACCCCTTGAGTAAGGGTGAGCGCCCCATTAGGGCCCACAACAGTTACTTGACCAGCACTGCCCTCATGCTCGCCTGAGTCACGCACAGGCGGTTTGACTCCTAAGGCAAAGGCATCAGTACGAGAGACTTCCACTTGGGTTTGGCCTCGGGTCGGCCCCAAGACTCTCACTCGCGGGATTACTCCTTTGGGCCCAACTAAAGTGACTGTCTCATCGGCAGCAAACTGCCCGGGTTGAGACAAATCCTTCACATTGTTTAGCTTATGGCCTGCGCCAAAAAGCTTGTTCAAATCTGCTTGAGATAAGTGTACATGGCGATTGGATATACCTACTGGTACTTTACCAAGAACCTTGTCTGCCATTGTTTATCATGCCCCCTAGCTATGGTATATAACAAGCTGTGATGTCTAGCCTGTTGCTTTGTGAGGTTTCTCACAGCCCTTATTGTACCATATCCAGAAAAACTGGGCAAAAACCCGATTCGCAAAATCAGCCCACTGAACCTCCAATCCGTTCTTGACTGCAATGGGACTCCATGCTACAATAGGGCCACGTAGGGGAGTAGCTCAATTGGCAGAGCACCGGTCTCCAAAACCG
>DAIQRD010000063.1:0-13658 GCA_036786445.1 Bacillota bacterium | reverse complement strand
AGTGTCTGACTTCGAATCAGAAGGCCGTAGGTTCGAGTCCTACCGGGCGGGCCATCTACTAATATGGATCTATATGCTAGGTGATGAAGCTCACCGGGATCTAGCGTCCAAACCGCTTTTAGAGCTAATGGCTTCTGCGATATTTAAGTGTCGCAGAAGCCATTTTGTGTTGGGGGGGGTCTTTCCATGGTACAAGGAGCCATCATGGTTCTCATAGTGGGATTTCTTGCAGGTAATCTTGCAGAACGGTTGAGTATTCCTCGTCTGCTGGGAATGTTGGTAGCCGGGGTCCTTCTAGGCCCCCACGCACTTGGCTGGATAAGTGGCGATCTCTCGAACCTAAGTGATGACATCAGGATGCTGGCCTTGACGGTGATTTTGTTTAAGGCTGGCTTGGGGTTGGATCTGGCTAGCCACCGCCAAGTCTTCTCTGTCGGGCAAAGAGAAGATCTTTATGAGCGTGGGTTATCTGGCCAAAGCTACGGGCTACAGCGCTCTATGACAGTAACCGGTATCTCTTCAGCGATGTTGAACATGATTTTGTTGTTGATGATGGATACCCAGTGGATGGCATTGTTGAGTTAGCAATCAGCAACGAAGTCGACTTGATTTTCATAGGCAAGAGCAATTCTGGCGCACCATCTGCCATAGATGTTACCGCCAAGGTAGTGGAGCAATCGGTAGTTCCGGTGATAGTCGTTGAAGGATTAGAGTATGACCAATCCGACAACGGCCACATATTAAGTAGCGTATGAAAAAAGAATAGACTGATGATTCTTATTCAGCAAGCAGATACAGCACTATATCAAGCCAAGAGAAGTGGGCGAAACCGGGTTGTGGTATTTGGTGCCGTAGATGGTGCGTGCTAGCTGTCCATGGGCAAAGAACCCGACAGAGGGCTGTTAAGACCTTGCTTTTCAATGGTATTTTGTACTGCTCTATCGCTGGTGTTGGCATAGCAATATGTGCAGCCGAATCGGCACGTGTTGTAGAAACCCATGTCCACTGCCTCCGTGCATAAACATGCTGACCGCTGCTTCCTATCCTTCTTGGTGTTCACCGTCACCCCAAACAGCGTTTCTATAAGCTGGCCGTCGATACAGGCACCGTGTTCAATCCCTATATTACTTAGATCCATGGCTTCAGAGCATGTGAATACCGTCAAATGATTGGCAGCTGATATTCGCGACACTGCTGCAGCGAATTGCATAAGCCCTTCATGGTGTAGAGGTAGGGTGATGTCCTCAACTAGTACTCCGTGTTTGTCTTTCAGCATCCGCAATCTCGGTTTAGCCTTCCCGTATATGTCTAGAAAACTGATCATGACCCGCTGGGTGTAGCCACTGAGTTTGGCTGCCAGTTGCCCAAATCTGTCCTCGAGATACTCCACTGGGGTTATGGAACTTAGGATCACGGGGTCAAACCTCCAGATGACCCGATCCCGGCCGATGGAGTCGCTGAGCTCCCTGAAGGTATCTATTCTTGCGGTTAGGTCGGGCAGCCTAGGCTCAAATAGAAGCGGATAATCGTTGAGGGTGAACTGAAAATAGTAGTGATACCCCATTTGAGTAAGCGTGTCTAGGTGCTGCATGATAGGTCTTGGGTTCTTAGTCCAAAAGACTATAGCATCCACATCGGTGGGGTTCAAACTGATGATCTTTTTTTGCTTGGGGTTGAATGGATTAACCCGCATAAAACACTGTGCTTGCACCCGTTGCATAAACCAATCGGAATAAAACGCGGGGATGTCTGTGCGGCGACTGGCACTAATGATCATGATTAGTCAACTCACCTCGCCTATGGTGCATACTTTCGAGCTAGATGAATCTATCCCTTTGAAGGATGTTTTTGGTGAGACTAAGCAGAGCAGCGCGCAACGACATTACTGAGTGGGTCATGGTTGCTCCGGCCACAATTGCATTCAGCGTATTACATTTTTGCGATGGGGTATGCCCTATACATTAGTCTGGATGACTACATCCCTGAGATCCTAGCTGCCACTAGGGTCGGTCAGGTCTGGGGCTTACCTCTGAACCCTTCAACCCTGGTGATGTATTGCAGCAAGGACCTGTTCAAGCAGGCGGGGCTACTAAGATCATCCGCGAAGCTTTTGATGCAGCTATCATTGGGGGCAAGACACCCAAGGCAGCTCTAGATGAAGCGGCTAAGAAAGCCGAAATGGCACTGATGGACTATTAGCAACTGTTACACAAGGGGAGATAAGGCTGAAAGCACTAGCAGGAGTTTTTCACCTTGCCGTGAAGTATTATGCTGCGGCACTAGTATCCTGTTGGTGCTGGTGGAATGGCGAATTCTTCCAATCCAAGGGGGGATAAATCTAATCATTCCGGATGCACGCAAGAAACCATGGTGAAAATGGAGGGAATCAGATGAAGAGATTTGCATCAATTATTATGATCTGTGTACTTATCAGCATGTTTTCCGCCGTAGTTTTGGCTAAGGACTTGGTCATCTGGGACCGTGAGAAGCAGACAGAGGACATAGTCCAGTTGTTCAATGCCAAGCTAGAAGCTGAAGGCAGGAAAGAGCGGGTCGAGTTCCAGTTGGTTCCCTATGAGCAGCAGACACAGAAGTTTCTGGCCGCTTTAGCCGCTGGAAATGCCCCTGATGTCATCAGCTTGGATATTATTCTCAACCCGTATTTCAACTCCATCGGTGCGTTCCTGGATCTGTCTGATAGGATCAACGCGCTGGAGTACCGCAGCGCACTGCCACAGGGAATGCTAGAACTAGGTGCTTGGGATGGCCACTACTATGGCATCCCCTACACCGTAGACCTATCTGGTCTCGTATGGAATAAGGAATTGTTTCGGGAAGCCGGCCTAGATCCAGAAAAGCCTCCCACAACCTGGGCAGAGCTAATTGAGTATGGGAAATTGTTAACCAAGGACTTTGATAACGATGGGAACGTGGATCAGTATGGCTTTGCCATCATAGGTGCTTCGGCTGGTTGGCAGATGTTCGGTTTCTTGCCAGTAGTTTGGTCAAATGGCGGAAGTCTGCTTAGCGACGATGGCAGCGAGATCATGATTGACCAACCAGAAGCCATCGAGGCCCTGGACTTTTGGGTAAGCCTTATCCACGAACATAAGATCGCTCCTAAGAACGCTGCAACTTGGCAGTATGCTGATGTATATAATTCCTTCATCACAGGTAAGGCAGCAATGATGCTAAGTGGCAACTTCAATATCATGACCTTCAAACAAGATGCCCCGGATTTGGAGTATGGGATCACTTACACACCAAGGGGTAAGGGTCAGCACCACTCCTTCTCGGGTGGCAACCTAATCGCCATTTCCCGAGATACGAAGGCACCTGACCTGGCCTGGGAGTTTGTTGAGTTCTCTCTATCCCCAGAGGTGCAGGTGGAGGTCTGGGCCAAAAACGGTGCTCTACCGGTTCGCTCTGACCTCTACGACAATGAATACTTCAATGCGGAGCCTATCTACAAAGTCTTCGCTGATATACTCAAAGTGGGGAAAGCTCCTTTCTCCACCAAATACAACGAGCTATATGCTCCCATGCTAGCCAATATGCAGAAGGCCATGATGGGAACTGCCACAGCGGAACAGGCTTATAGGGATGCTGCCAAGGAGATGCGGCGGGTCCTGGCAGACTGAATCTAGTATGTTACGGGCAGCCGGGTACTTCTCGGCTGCCCGGATCCAAGAGGAGGGTGGGGATGGGTTACCTGGAGTCCCTCGGAAGATCTTTTCGCAGAAACTGCATGGCTTTCGTATTCCTAGCACCGGCCATCATACTCTCGACCTTATTTTTCTTTTACCCCCTAATCGGGGTGATCAACATGTCCCTACATAAGTGGGCTGTTCTTGGAACTAGTAAATGGCTAGGGCTTGCCAACTATATTCGGCTTATGAATGACCCTCTCTTTTGGCAGGCCATGAACAACACAGTGATCTACACACTCATTGTTACTCCGGGGATATTTGGGGTGGCCTTGGGCTTAGCAGTATTGCTTAATCGCAAGCTGAAGGGGACGACTTTCTTTAGAGCTGTTTACTTTACTCCAGTTGCCATCTCCTTTGTGGTGGCAAGCTTAGTATGGCTTTGGATGTATAATGAACTATACGGCATACTCAACTATCTGCTCATGAGCCTTGGGTTCGTTGAGACTAGAATCTCTTGGCTTGGTTCCACGTGGATGGCAAGGTTCTCCGTTTCTTTGATGATCATCTGGAAGACAGCGGGTTTTTCCATGATGGTGCTTCTAGCTGGTTTACAGGGTATCCCTCAGCATGTCTATGAGGCAGCGGCTATCGACGGGGCCAACGGTTGGCACAGATTTCGGTATATTATCTTTCCGCTTTTGCGGCCTACCTTTGCTCTGGCACTAATGGTCTCTCTAATCGGCTCTTTTCTAGCGTTTGATCATTTCTATGTGATGACTCAAGGGGGGCCCGCTAATACCACCCTGACAATAGTGATGTACATATTCCGGACAGGATTTGAGTACTTCAATCTGGGCTATGGGTCTGCTATGTCTATCGCTTTGCTTCTGATACTGATAGTCTTAAGCGTTATTCAGACCCGCTTTATGAACGCAGACTATAGGGAATAGGGGGTTGCCTGTGAGACATGCAGGAAAAGCTTTGTACTATTTGTTGAATATCGTGCTTACCATGCTGTTTCTGGGTCCCTTTGCGTGGACTCTGATTACTTCGGTGAAGCCGACTGACCAGATTCTTACTTATCCACCGCAGCTGATACCCCGTAGTGTAACTCTGGAACACTACAAGACAGTGTTAACTGTAAATGATGGCCTGTTCCTGCAATACCTGCTCAACAGCCTTTTGGTTACAGTCCTGACCATCTCCCTAGTCCTCGTCGCTAGCTCTCTAGCAGGCTATGCCTTTGCTAACCTCAGATTTCGGGGGATTGACCTGATCTTTATTGCACTTCTGGCGATTATGATGGTGCCTGTGCAATCACTGCTCATTCCGTTATACGGGCAGATGCGTCGCTTGGGGCTGTTGGACACCTATTGGGGATTAGTGCTAGTGTACTCAACTTTCCAATTGCCTTTTTGTGTTTTTATGATGAAAAACACCTTTTCATCGCTACCTTTATCTTTGAGGGAAAGTGCGCTGCTAGACGGCTGTACGGAACTGAAGGTATTTAGCCGGATTTATCTTCCTTTGGCTCTACCGGGTTTGGCAACAGTATTGGTCTATAGCTTTATGCATACCTGGAACGAGTTCTTGGTGGCACTCATTTTCAACTCCAAGGAGAGTATCCAGACCTTGCAGGTAGGGCTAACCAATTTCTATCTATCCCGGTACCGGACCAGCTGGGAAATGATTACATCCGGTTCCATTATTACCATGATTCCGGTGATGATAGTATTCATCTTCTTGCAGCGCTACTTCGTCCAAGGACTCACCGCAGGGGCCATCAAGTAGGGATGGGAGAACCTCCCACACTTGGCCTAGTAGGAACTGCACCAGGATGGATGCGACAACGACAATCAAAGATACGATGAACCCCAGTGTCATTAGGTGAATGCCGGAGTTTGGCATTTTCTTGAAGTCAGTTCTCAGACCAATCACTGGCCGGGGCGATAGCGCCGTTTCAGGGGCCAGTAGCACTTGGTGTTCAAAGGATTATGTTGCCATTTGCCGAACGAGCCATCAGATGTCTTTTCACTGTCACGCTCGATGGGAGGATGAGTTAGATGACTCAAAGCATACCTATAGGTGTACAGCTGTACTCGGTTCGGCATGATTTGGAGAAGGATCTCCGTGGGACTCTGCAGGCTGTGGCGGAGATGGGATATGCAGGTGTGGAGTTCTTTGGCTTTCCCAAGCACCCAGCGGGGGAACTCCGGGCCTTACTGAAGGAGTTCGGTCTGGCTTGCTGCGGCTGGCATACACCCTTTGAACTGGTTCAAGATGATAAACTGGAGGAAACCATTGCCTTCCATAAGGAGCTGGGAAATAAGTACCTCATCATACCGGGGATTCCCGACGAGCTGCGTAGAAGCAGGGCCGATTGGCTGAAGCTAGCAGAGTTCTTCAATGGACTCAGTGACAAACTCGCCCCCCACGGCATGGTGACCGGTTATCACAATCATAGTGTTGAGTTTGTGGCGCTAGATGGTGAGAAGCCCTGGGATACGTTCTTCCAGAATACGAAACAGCCAATTGTGATGCAGTTTGATCTGGGCAATGCCATGGTGGGTGGGGCTGACGTCCTGTCCGTTTTGCAGAAATACCCAGGGCGAGCGACTACCATTCATCTGAAGCCTTATTCTCGGGAAGCTGGCAAGGATAATCCCCACGATGGATATCGCCCTTTGATTGGTGACGATGATGTGCCTTGGCAAGAGGTGTTCGAGCTCTGCGAAGCTGGTGGGACTGAATGGTATATTATCGAATATGAGAGTGATGCCTTTCCACCTCTGGAAGCTGTGAAAAGGTGCCTGGATGGCCTGAAGAGGGTGCAGGCATCAGCTCAAGTCTAGTGGGGGAAGCAGTAGGCGATTAAGGGCCAAAGGGCGGCGGTAGTGGTACTGAGGTGAAGGAACTTTGGCAGGGCGATTCGGGGCAGCTCCTAGGGATATGGGCTAGGGGATGCCCCTTTTTGCAGGCGCAATGGGCAAAAGTTACCATTGTTATTACGACATACTAAATAATGGGGCGTTTTAATGTCTGGGCTGAAAAGCACCATAACCCCCAGCGTAAACGCTGTTACAGCTGCCAGTTCAAATGGGCTCAAATCAGGGATGGGATATTTGTGGGGAGAAGAGGATTTTTGGTTTTTATGACGAACTAATCTAGCGAGCAGTTGTTGGATAGGAGTCGATGAGGTTGGCAAGGAGTAGGTCAAGGAACAGCTTGAGGGGAGACAATATTACCCAGGTGAGGCGGCGGAATCGAGCCATGATTCTAGAGCTTGTCCTTAGGAAGCCCGGTACCTGCAGACGAGATATGGTACATAAAACAGGATTGACCGCGGCTGCGGTAAGTGATATTACCAGAGAATTGATCAATGAAGGACTCGTCACAGAAGAAGCTTCATCTTCTCTTGAAGACAAAAAAGTGGGTCGGAGCCCTGTAGGTCTGAGTATCAGGGAGAACGCTGTTTGGGCCATGGGGGCTCTTGTACAACGCGAGCAAGTAACGGTGGGATTGAGCAACCTCACGGGACAGTTGGTTTTTTCTAGAGGAATGGCAGCAGACTGTTCTTCGATTGAGTCCGCCCAGGATGCAGTAGTCCGCCTAGCTGGGGAAGCTACGGCTTTTGCAGGTGCTGCCAATAGACCGATTATCGGCATGGGTGTCTCCATCCCGGGTATGGTTGTGCCTGAGACCGGCTCCGTTCGTTATTCTTCCATACTTGATTGGCAAGATGTCAAGCTAGTTGAACGACTGCAGAGAGACATATCTCATCCTTTGATAATAGACAATGATGTACGAGGCATGGCGTTGGCCAGATATTGGTTTCAAGCTCAGTCCCATGAGCAATTCTTGATGGTGTATGTAGGCAAGGGAATAGCCTGTTGCTCTGTTAGGCAAGGCAGTATCTGGGCAGGGAATTCGGGGGCAGCTGGGCAGATTGGTCATTCCATCCTCGATCCAAATGGACCGAAATGCGCTTGTGGGCAGCATGGGTGTTTCGAGGCTATGGTATCTACCAGTCGATTGCGGGAAATGATCGCTGAGGAGGTTCAGGGCGGAGCCATATCATCTATAGATATTGATGATCTCCATGCAGGACGAATATCAATGGCAAAGATATATGCACTGATTGAAGACGGGGATGAGGCAGCTCGGGGTGCGTATCGCAGATTCAGCCGTTATCTGGGTATTGGTTTGAGTAATCTCATTAAGACATATGACCCCCAGGCCTTGATTTTGGCCGGCGATGTTTTCCGAGCCAGCAAATTTGCTACGGACCTTATGAAGCAAGAGATGCACTCTCATTTTCTATCGGAGCAGATCTCCCCAGATATACTAGTTGACGGCAACCCTGCTCTCCCGCTACTGGGGAGCGCAACCATAGCGTTGGATCGCTTTGTCTTTCGTCCTGAGGCGTACATTGATGCCACCGCCATGGGCTAAGCTCTGGCGTTGAAGCAGAGATTGCATGGTACTAGATGTTGCCAGCTAGTCACACCGTTGGTATGTAGCTAAGCATTAGTCATGTGTTAAGCCAGCAACATCTGTGCAGCAAAGGAGGTGGTGCAGGGCATTACTTACTGGTGGGTAGCTTCCGGGGAAAACGTATCAAAACAAAAGAGGAGGATAAAGATGATTAAACGTCAGGCAATGTTGACAACTGTATTTGCTCTTGTAATTACTGCTCTAATCGGCACTTACTCCGGGTTGGCATTGGCTCAGGATATCGACTGGCGTCAAGCTGAAGGCACATCGCTGTTTGTGGCGCTCAACAAGCACGTTTACGCAGATGCGTTGCAGCAGCTTATTCCCGAATTTGAAGAACTGACAGGCATCAAGGTAACCAGTGAGGTCTACTCACAGGACGAATATATGAACAAGCGGCTAGTTGACCTTTCTTCTAGAGCCGGCATATTCGACATAGTGATGATGGACCAAGCCGTTGTGCAATATGCTCGAGCGGACTGGATTGCGCCACTGGATGAATACTTGAACGACCCTCAGCTTGTGAACCAAGCCGAATACGCCATCGATGATTTCTTCCCCTCTCTTCTCGACGAAGGTACAGTAGATGGTAGCATATATGCTTTGCCAGTAGCCGGTGAGACTCAAATACTATATTACCGCAAGGACGTCTTTGAGGACAAAGGGGTTAAGGTCCCCGAGACCTTTGACGAGCTATATGAGACTGCTGTAGCTTTGAATGATCGTGCCAATATGGCCGGTATCCTCCTCAGAGGGCAGAAGATCCATACCGCCTGGGGTAGCTCCGGTTTCGTCTGGTCCTATGGTGGCCGTATTTCCAACGATCCGATGAATCCAACCAAAGCCGCTTTCAACAGCCCCGAAGCAGCTGAGGCCATCACTATGTATGCCAATCTCCTGCGGGATGCTGGTCCCCTAGGAGCCGGTAACTACACATGGTACGAGGCTGTTTCTGACTTCCAGCAGGGTAAGGCTGCGATGTATCTAGATGCCTCAGTGTTCATGGGCGATATTGAAAATCCGGACAAGTCGGTAGTAGCCGGTAAGGTTGGCTATGCACCCATGCCCAAGGGGCCCGCAGGTAGTATTGCCAACTCCTTGGCGTGGCTTCTGAGCATGAGCTCCTCCTCCAAGAACAAACCTGGCGCAGCTCTGTTTCTAGCCTGGGCGACTGGTAAAGAAACCAGCGCCAAGCTCGGTGCTGCCACTGGTGTCTTTGGACGCAAGTCTGTACTAGAGTCTGATGCAGTCAGAGCGAAGTATCCCCAGGCCTGGGCTGAAGCTGTGTTGACCTCCTTGGAGGCTCCCAAGCCTGAGGCAGGGTTCCCCAGAATCACAGAGATCGACGAGTGGCTCGACACCTATGGTGGTGCAGTTAACGCAACTATTCTTGGGCAAAGAGATGCCAAGACTAACCTAGAGCGAGCGGCTGCTCAGATGGACAGAATCCTGGCCGGTAGCAGATAAGGCTCCACGTAGTATAAAGAGTATGGCGGGCACTGCTATCTACTGTCAGTGCTCGCCCACTCCAGTAACTCTTGAGTAATGGCCTTGCTGCAGAAAGGTGTGACCACTACCTATGGGACGTTTCGCGAATAAGAAGCATAAGCCGTCTGCGCAAGTTCAGCGAGGGCTGCTGCATCAATTGGCGTTTTTGTCTCCTGCTCTCATCGTGTTGATTACAGTTAACATAGTACCGGTTTTCTATACAATCGTCACTAGTTGTCAGTCTCTGCATTTGGCCTACCCTGGTAGAAACAGGTTCATCGGTTTGGCAAACTATGTCTCTGTTTTCCAGGACAGCCGTTTCTGGAATTCACTGTGGCTCACTGTAACCTATGTCGCCGGGTGCTTGACCATTGAGCTGGTGCTTGGTTTTTGCATTGCTCTTTTGCTGGCGAAACAGACAAAGGGTGTCGGGTTTATTCGCGGGATTTTGCTGCTACCCATTTTCTTGACTCCCATCGTAGTTGCATTCCTTTGGCGGCTCCTGTTTAGCCCTTCCCTTGGTCTCTTGAACTACTTCCTAGCCTTTTTCGGGCTGGGCCCATATGAATGGATCTATAGTCCTCAACAAGCACTGCCCTCCCTAATATTGATCGACATATGGCAAAGGACACCTGAACTAGTGCTGATTATTTTTACAGGCTTATTGGCTATATCCGACGATGTTATAGAGGCTGCTCGGGTGGACGGGGCTTCTCCCTGGAAGTTGTTTTGGACCATCAAGGTGCCGCTACTTAAGCCTATTTTGATGGTGGGTGTTCTCTTTAGGGTTATTGATCTTTCCAAGGTATTTGACGTGATTTACATTCTGACCCGAGGAGGCCCGGGGATATCTACGGAAACATTGTCCCTATACACGTATACTATGGGCTTTAGCTTCTTAAGGATGGGTTACGCATCGGCTTTGGGCATGGTTTTATTTGGGATTATCATGGCATTATCTCTCATCATCATGCGTTGGGGAGAGGTGGATTTCAAATGAAGAGACTAGGTGTTGATCCTGTCCGGAGGCAAAGGCTGGGGTCATTCCTGACAACATTCACATTGATAGCCATTACTATTGTATTCTTTCTCCCCATAGTATGGGCTTTCCTGATGTCATTTAAGACTAGAGTCGATGCGTTGGCCATGCCGCCCAAGTGGTTTTTCCAGCCCACCGCAGCCAACTATAAGGCAGTCTGGGGAGATGGTCGGTTTCTCAGATATACCAAGAATAGCTTGATCATAGCCACAGTATCCACAGGTCTGGGCTTGTTGCTTGGGGTCCCAGCGGCATACTCTCTGGCCCGACATAGATTCAAGGGACAACGGGCGTTATTATTGGGCATTCTGTCTACAAGGATGATCCCACAGGTGGCTTTTGTGATTCCTTTTTTCATCATTTTCACTCGGCTTTCACTAAATGACACCCATGCAGCCGTTATTATCATGCATTTGACCATAATCCTAGGCTATGTAATGTGGATGATGCGCAGTTATTTCATGGATATTCCCAAAGAGATAGAGGAGGCTGCGTTAGTGGACGGATGTAGTGTATGGCAGACTTTTACTAGAATAGTGCTGCCTATCAGTGCACCGGGCCTGGGTACATCGGCGATTTTTTCCTTCATCTTTTCTTGGAATGAATTCTTGTATGCCATGGTGATGACAACTGTAGAAGCCAAAACATTGCCTTTGGGTGTGTACAACTGGGTAGCCTACGAGGAAATCATGTGGGGTGAGTTGACTGCAGCATCAGTCATTGCCATGATTCCGGTCATCATTTTCTATGGATTTGTCCAGAAGGCTCTAGTGCGGGGCCTGACCATGGGAGCCGTGAAGGGATAAGAAAACTAAAGACATCGGAGACTGGGAAAGGAGTGTCGGTGTTAATGGCTTACAAACTCGATATCGGCATTGTCGTCAAATTGGAGGAAGAACGGGAAAAGGCAATTCAGAAAGTACACGATCTGGGCTTCAACGTTTGCCAGATCTCGGTATATGATACTTCTTATTATACGGATGAAATGGTGACTACGCTCAAAGAACAGTGTGCCAAATATGGAGTCGCTATTGACGGTATTTGGACAGGCTGGCCTGGACCCTTGGCCTGGAATTTCACCGAAGGGCCGGAAACTGTGGGTCTAGTACCTCCTCATCTGCGGAATGAACGAGCCCAGGTGGTCAAGGAAGGTTCAGATTTTGCAGCTAAGCTGGGGGTCAAGCGAATCATCACCCATTTGGGCTTCGTTCCTGAAGATATGAAGGATCCCAAATACATTGAGCTGATCCCTGTTCTGCAAGAAATTGCAGCACATTGCCGGAAGAACAATCAAGATTTTCTCTTTGAGACTGGTCAAGAGACCCCAGTTACATTGCTTCGGACTATCGAAGACATTGGCATGGAAAATACCGGGGTGAATCTAGATCCAGCCAACCTAGTGCTCTATGGCAAAGGTAATCCCGTGGATGCTCTTGAAGTCTTCGGGCACCATGTCAAGGGTGTACACATCAAAGACGGGACTTATCCCACCGATGGGCGCAACCTTGGCCAAGAGAAGCCGGTAGGTAAAGGGAGTGTTGATTTTCCCGCACTACTCGCAAAGCTGAAAACTCTGGGATACTCTTCACCGGTCTGTATCGAATGCGAGCTTGAGGAAGAGATACGCCTACAGGAAATTGAGAACGCCAAGGTCGCTCTAAACAAGTGGTTGGCGGAGCTTTAATACGCACCGTCTGACTGTACTTCTCTTCTGGAGATGATCAAGACGCAAAATCGGTAGCAGCATATGGAGGGTGTGAATAACAATGCGAGATAAGGTGCGCTTTGCTGTTCTGGGTGCGGGGTATATGGGTCAGAAACACGCCCGCATTCTAGCTAGATTACCAAACGCAGAACTACTCTGGATCAATGGTCGGACAGAGGAAGAGGTTAGGGGCATATCCCAAGAGGTAGGAGCTAAGGGCGTTACCGATGTGTCAGTTGTTTTGCAGGATCCAGCAGTTGATGCAGTGATCGTGGCTTACCCTACTTTCTTGCATAAAGAGGTGACCATCCAAGCCCTAGAGGCTGGGAAAAAGGTGATCTGTGAGAAGCCCATTGCCCTGACAGTTGAGGATGCTGACGAGATGCTGGAGGCAGCCCGGAAGGCGGCCCTTACTGCTGGGATTAAGGAAGCCAGTCCAGACGATTTGGCAGCACACCATTTGATGGTGGGGCAAGTTGTCCGTTTCTGGCCAGAGTATACGAGAATCCTGCAGTTGGTTAATGATGGGGTTCTAGGAAGAGTACTCACGGTTGAATTGGAGCGTTTGAGTACTGCTCCTCAGTGGTCGGCTTGGTTTAGGGACACCTCCATGAGTGGTGGCATGGTTGTTGATCTCATGGTACATGATTTTGACATAGCCAGCGGAATGTTGGGTACGCCCACTGCAGTGGCGGCCTATGGTGTGCAGGGGCAAGAGCGTATCTGGAAGCACGCACAGGTGCTTGTCACTTACGAAGACGGGCGGGAGGCTCTGGTGGTCGGGAGCCACTTGATGCCCGAATCCTATCCTTTTACCTCTGCTATCCGGGTGATTGGAGAGCAGGCTGTGGCTGAATATCGATTTATCGCCGAAGGAACCGATGCCGAGAAAAACGCAGCCGCACAACAAGATCAATTGAGGCTGCATCATCGCACAAATTCTGGAAGATGTGGGGTAGATGAGATTATTGCAGTACCCGCTACAGATCCCTATGAATGCCAAGCGCGCTATTTCATTGATTGCATTCAAAAGGGTTTGCCGGTGAAAATGGGAGCGCCGGCCCAAGCCCGCACCGCTCTAGCTATAGCCTTGGCTGCCCAGAAATCAATGCATATAGGTCGTACTGTGCGGCTGGATCGAGTAACAGATTTGGATGCAAGGGCTATATCTCTGGCGTCTGGTTGATTAGTAGGCGGAACGGAAAGACCCTGCTCTTGATCGGCCCTATGCAAGGGCAAGTATGGGGCAGGAGGCAGGGTCCTTTTTTGTGGAGTAATTGCC
>DAIQRD010000062.1:0-13748 GCA_036786445.1 Bacillota bacterium | reverse complement strand
CCATGGAGAATTCCAGCTTGGCTTGCCCCGGCGCGGCTTGCAGATCTGTGGCTCACTAGATCTATGTCTATAGTGCGCTGACAACGTGGTATAATAATCTGTTAGTAGCAAGTAAAGCTCAGTATGGGGCGTGAAGGGGTGAGTCATAAATGGCAGAAGGTCGACCATTCCAAATCGTGTCCGATTTTGCTCCGGCGGGAGATCAGCCGGAAGCTATTGATGCATTAGTTGCCGGTATACAGGCTGGGATGAAAGAGCAGACGCTACTGGGGGCCACTGGGACCGGCAAAACCTTTGCCTTGGCTCAAGTCATTGCCCAGGTGCAAAAGCCGACGTTATTCATCGCCCATAACAAGACGTTGGCGGCTCAGTTGTGTAGCGAGTTTCGCCAGTTTTTCCCCCATAACGCTGTACATTATTTCGTCAGCTATTATGATTACTACCAGCCGGAGGCCTATGTGCCCCGGACGGATACCTATATAGAGAAAGATGCCTCCATCAATGATGAGATCGATCGCTTGCGGCATGCTGCGACTAGCGCCCTCTTTGAACGAAGAGATGTGATCATTGTGGCCAGCGTATCTTGCATATATGGTCTGGGCTCGCCGGAGGACTATGTGGGGATGACGCTGTCCTTGAAACATGGAGATTTCCGAGACCGGGACAAGATCTTGCGACGACTAGTTGGTATTCAGTACCACCGCAATGATGTCGGTTTCACTCGAGGGACCTTCCGAGTCAGGGGGGATGTCATCGAGATCATCCCCGTTTATGATGAAAATGTTCTGAGGATTGAGCTCTTTGGGGATGAGGTGGATCGCATCATCGAACTCGATCCCATTACCGGGGAAATCATAGGCGAGCTAGATTCTATTACCATTTACCCTGCTAACCACTTTGTCACCACCGAAGAGAAAATGAAGCGAGCCATTGTGGCCATTGAAGAGGAGCTGCAAGAGCGCTTGGCTTACTTGCGCCGAGAGGGGCAGCTTTTGGAGGCACAGCGGCTAGAGCAACGTACCAACTATGATCTGGAAATGATGCAGGAAGTTGGGTACTGCTCAGGAGTAGAAAACTACTCTCGCCATCTAGCTGGTCGCGCCCCAGGAGAAGCGCCGGCCACCTTGCTGGACTATTTCCCCAATGATTATCTAATGGTCATCGATGAGTCTCACATGACTATTCCCCAGGTGGGAGCCATGTATGCCGGTGACAGGTCCCGCAAGGAGACCTTGGTTGCCCATGGATTTAGATTGCCATCAGCGCTAGATAACAGGCCGTTGCGATTTGATGAGTTTCAGCAGCGGATCAACCAGATTATTTATCTGTCGGCAACTCCTGCTCAGTATGAGAGACAGCGGAGTCAGCAAATAGTAGAGCAGATCATTCGCCCCACCGGTTTGATTGACCCAGAAGTTGAGGTGCGGCCAGTTAAGGGCCAGGTGGATGACTTGATTGGCGCCATTCGGGAGGTAGTGGTCCGGGGTGAACGGGTATTGGTCACCACTCTTACCATCAAGATGGCGGAGGATCTATCGGATTATCTCATTGATATGGGTTTGAAAGTCAAGTATTTGCACTCGAAGATAGAAACCCTGGAAAGAATCGAGATCATCCGAGGGCTACGCTTAGGGGAATTTGATGTGCTGGTGGGTATTAACCTCTTGCGGGAAGGGTTAGATTTGCCGGAAGTCTCCCTGATTGCCATTTTGGATGCAGACAAAGAAGGGTTTCTCCGCTCCGAGACTTCATTGATCCAGACTATAGGTCGGGCAGCCCGCAATGTGCATGGCAAGGTGATCATGTATGCTGATAGGATAACCAATTCGATGCAGCGGGCTATGGATGAGACAAACCGGCGTCGGGAGATTCAGACCGCCCATAACCAGCGACACGGCATCACTCCGGTTTCCATACGCAAGTCAATACAGGATCTTGCCCAAGCAGTGGGCGCGGCGGAGACAGAAGCTGAATACAAGACCACGCCTAGTAGGGCGGCTGCAGCGCAACTGCCACCGGAGAAACTGGCCGCCCATATTGGCCAGTTGGAGGAAGAAATGTACAGGGCAGCTGAGGAGCTGGAATTTGAGCGGGCGGCAGAGCTCAGGGATGAGATAGCCGCTTTGCGGCAGGAGCTGGTGGGATTCGCCGGTTGAAGGTGTGAAGGATTCTAGAGCCCATTGAGATCAACACGGTAGGAGGGTTACTCCTTTGAGTAAGGAGCATATAGTTATTCAGGGTGCCAGGCAGCACAACCTTAAAAATGTAAATGTCACCATTCCCAGGGATCAATTGGTGGTTTTTACTGGGCTCAGTGGGTCCGGGAAGTCCTCACTTGCCTTTGATACCATCTATGCTGAAGGGCAGAGGCGTTATGTGGAGTCTCTTTCGGCATATGCTCGGCAATTTCTGGGCCAGATGGATAAGCCTGACGTGGACTTTATTGAAGGCCTGTCGCCAGCCATATCCATTGATCAGAAAACTACCAGTAGAAATCCCCGCTCCACGGTGGGGACAGTAACTGAAATCTACGATTATCTGCGCTTGCTCTATGCTCGGGTGGGTCATCCCCACTGCCATAATTGTGGGCGGCCCATTGCCCAACAGACAGTGGAGCAGATGGTAGATCAGATCATGGCCATGCCCGAAGGGACCCGGTTACAGGTGTTAGCACCGGTGGTCAGAGGCAGGAAGGGCGAGTATAAGAAGCTCTTGGAGGAAATTCGTCGGGATGGTTTTGTCCGGGTGCGGATCGATGGTGAGCTCTATGATGTTATTGAGACAATAGACTTAGATAGAAACCGACAGCACGATATTGAGATAGTGGTAGATCGCATTGTTTTGCGAACCGGGGTAGAGAACCGTTTGGCTGATTCCATTGCGACCGCTATGGAACGGGCAGAAGGTACAGTCCTAATCGATACTCTTGACGGTAATGAGACGTTATTTAGTGAGCGCTTTGCCTGTGTGGAATGTGGCATCAGTTTTGACGAGTTGAGTCCCCGGATGTTTTCATTTAATAGTCCCTTTGGCGCTTGTCCTACTTGTGACGGATTAGGCACCAGAATGGAGATCACGCCGGAACTGGTACTTGACGACAGCCGCAGTATCGCCGATGGAGGCATTATCCCTTGGGCCAATACCTCCAGTAAGTGGATCATGGGTATCTTGGCAGCAGTTTGTGAAACTTGTGATATCGACCAAGACACACCCATTGGGGAGCTTAGTTCCAAACAGCGACAAGCCTTGCTTTGGGGGCTAGGTGATACCAAGGTGAGTTTTCCCTATACAAACCAAGCGGGGCGTAGCCGCACATTTAGTGTAAAATTCGAGGGGGTAATTCCATACCTAGGGCGGCGGTTCCGGGAATCCAGCTCTGAGTATCTCCGAGATGAAGTAGAGCAGTTCATGAGCTACATCCCTTGCCAGGACTGCAAAGGTGCCCGTCTGCGGCCGGAAAGTTTGGCTGTGACCATCGGTGGACAGAACATCCACTCTGTTACAGCCCTGGCAGTAAGAGATGCCTTGGCTTTCTTCAATGATTTGGAGGTAAGTGACAGGGAGCAGCTCATCGCCCGCCAGGTCCTGAAGGAGATCCGGGCGAGGTTGGGCTTTCTGGCTAATGTGGGACTGGATTACTTGACTCTAGATCGCACTGCCGGGACTTTATCCGGGGGTGAAGCCCAGAGGATTCGGCTGGCCACCCAGATCGGCTCTAGTCTCATGGGAGTGCTCTATATTCTCGATGAACCTAGTATCGGGTTGCATCAGCGGGACAATCGGCGGCTTCTGGATACCTTAAAGGGCTTGCGGGATCTAGGCAACACCCTGATTGTGGTGGAGCATGATGAAGAGACTGTTCGGGAGGCCGATTACATTGTGGATATCGGGCCTGGCGCTGGTACCCACGGTGGAGAGATAGTAGTGGCCGGAACTCTTCAGGATGTCATGGATTGCCCCGATTCCATTACGGGACAGTATTTGGTTGGGAAGAAATATATCCCTATTCCGAAAAAACGGAGGCAGTGCAATGGCAAATCCATTGAGGTTTTAGGAGCCGGAGAGCACAACTTGAGGAATATAGATGTGCAGTTTCCTCTGGGCATATTCATCGGGATTACAGGGTTGTCGGGTTCAGGTAAAAGTACCTTAGTGAACGAAATTCTATATAAGGGGTTAGCGTCCCGACTGCACAGATCCGCGGTGAGACCAGGTGATCACACAGATATCTTAGGGGTAGAGAATCTGGAGAAGGTCATCAATATCGATCAGTCGCCTATCGGTCGCACACCTCGTTCTAATCCCGCCACTTATACCGGTGCCTTCGATGGTATCAGGGAAATATTCTCCTTGACCCCGGAGGCTAGAGCCCGGGGATATAAGGCGGGTAGGTTCAGCTTCAATGTCAAGGGTGGGCGATGTGAAGCCTGTCGGGGTGACGGGATCATCAAGATCGAGATGCATTTTCTGCCTGATGTGTATGTGCCTTGTGAAGTCTGTAAGGGCAAGCGCTATAACCGGGAGACCCTAGAGATCAAGTACAAGGGGAAAAACATAGCCGATGTTTTGTCCATGCGGGTAGAAGAGGCTCTGGAGTTTTTCAAGAATATCCCCCGCATTCAGCGGAGAATGGAGACACTCTATGATGTGGGATTGGGTTATATGACATTGGGACAGCCAGCTACTCAGCTTTCCGGGGGTGAGGCCCAGCGGGTGAAGTTGGCTACGGAGTTGAGCCGCCGCAGCAATGGCAGAACCCTCTATATTCTCGACGAGCCTACCACCGGTTTGCATGTCGATGATATCAAGCAATTGCTAGTTGTCCTACATCGGCTGGTGGAGGCCGGTGATACTGTAGTGGTGATTGAGCATAACTTGGATGTAATCAAGACAGCAGATTATATTATTGATTTGGGGCCAGAAGGTGGAGATCGGGGAGGGCAGGTCATCGCTTGTGGGACACCAGAGGAAGTGGCGGCCAACCAAGCCTCCTATACCGGTTATTTTCTCAAAGAGGTGCTTAACGCTGCACGGGAAACCAACTCTTTCATGGTGGCCAATGATGCTTGATAGTGGCAGGATGAGTAGATCACAAGTGGAGGAAAGCTTGTAGATGGGTAATTTTGCTTCTGACGGGATGCCCAATAATATAGAGGAAAAGCTGAGATTACTGCCTGCCAGACCCGGTGTCTATCTAATGAAAAATGACGCGGGGGAGATCATCTATGTTGGTAAGGCTGTTTCTTTGCGCAATCGGGTGCGTTCATATTTTCAGGCAGGTGGGCATAGTTCCCCGAAGGTAACTGCTTTAGTGGGCCACATTGTGGATTTCGAGTACATTGTTACCGATTCAGAAGTGGAAGCCCTGATCCTGGAGTGCAATCTCATCAAGGAACATGCACCCTGGTACAATATTCGGCTTAAAGATGACAAGAGCTATCCATATGTAAAAGTGACCCTACAGGAGCCGTTCCCCCGGGTAGCCATTGTCCGCAGGATGCAAAAAGATGGTTCTCGGTATTTTGGGCCCTATACTAATGTGCAGGCTGTGCGGCAGACTGTGCGTTTTCTTCAGAGGATTTTCCCCATTAGGACCTGCAAAAAGGACATCGGTCTGGAAGGAATTAGTGATCGACCTTGCTTGAATTACCATATCCGGCGCTGCCAAGCCCCCTGTGCTCAGCTCATTGACCAAGCAGATTACCGCAGGATGATCGATGAGGTGGTACTGGTCCTGGAGGGCAGGCATGGCAAGCTCCTGCAGGGGATGGAAAGGCGGATGCAAACCGCCGCCCAGGAGCTGCGCTTTGAAGAAGCGGCTCGTCTGCGGGATCAGATTCAGGCCCTGACGGCGGTTGTGGAAAAGCAGAAGATCGTCTCCTTTGAAAACATCGATCAAGATATTATGGGTTATGCTCGAGTCAACGATCTGGCCTGTGTCCAGGTATTTTTCGTGCGCAGTGGCAAGATCATCGGCAATGAGCATTTCTTCCTGGAAACACCCACCGGGGAGACGGGAGTAGAGATCATGACTGCCTTTGTGGAGCAGTATTATGCCACAGCTGCATTTGTTCCCAAGGAATTGCTCTTGCCGGTAGGACTAGTGGAACCCGATGTGATTGCCAGCTGGTTGACGGAATTGAGGGGCTCCCGGGTGTATTTGCGCGTACCACAGCGGGGTGAGAAGAAGCGGCTCGTGGAAATGGTGCAGAAGAATGCGGAGTTGGTCTTGGAGGAGCGGATTAATCGACAGGCCAGGGAGAGCGCCCGTAGGCAGCAAGGCCTGGAAGAGCTACAGTCATACTTGGGTTTAGATGTACCTCCTCAAAGGATCGAGGCTTTCGACATCTCCAATATCCAGGGTACCGAAGCTGTTGGTTCCATGGTGGTTTTTCAGGATGGGGTGCCGACACCAGCCGAATACCGCCGATTCAGAATCCGCGGCAAGGATACTCCCGATGATTATGCCATGATGCGGGAAGTGGTCCATCGCCGCTTTGTCAGGGGGTTCCAAGACCAAGAGGCGGGCAGTGAGGGAGGATTTGCTCAAAAGCCCCAGTTGGTTCTCATTGATGGTGGCAAGGGACAACTTGGTGCCGCTCGGCAGGTCATGGCGGAACTCGGTGTGGGGGATATTGCCACTTTGGGATTGGCGGAACGCCTAGAGGAAGTCTATATAGAGGGTCAGCCAGCCCCCATGGCACTACCTCGGGACTCCCAAGCTCTCTATATGTTACAGCGCCTGCGGGATGAGGCCCATAGGTTTGCCCTTACGTATCACAGACAGCTCAGAGCACAGCGCACTACCCGTTCTATTTTGGACGAGATTCCTGGAGTGGGTCCTAAGCGCAAAAAGCAGCTGATTAAGCATTTCGGCTCAGTCCAGGCGGTGCGGGCGGCGTCCTTGGAAGAGTTGCAGCAAGTACCTGGCTTGCCTGAGGTGGTAGCTGAGCGGATTCATCAGGAACTGCGCACCGAATGAAGTCAGGTATGCTTTGATAGTAGTGTTTTGCCAGGGGGCCGGATGACGGTTCCTTTTTTCTAATTCCATAACTGCCAATTTCTGTGCTCTTTTCCTATTGACTCCTACTTACCATCTATGTATAATTCATGTAGGACCTTGATATTATTAATGCAAGAGTCAATATATATGAAGGTCGAGGTGAAAAAATGGCAGGAAGACAAGTTTTGGGTAAATGTCCTGTATGTGGCAATCGACTCACTGTGACCGGCCTGCACTGTCAGCAGTGTGATACATCGGTGCATGGCTATTTTGAGCTCTGCAAGTTCTGTCGGTTAACTGAAGAACAGCAGCGGTTTGTTGAAGTGTTTATTGCAGCAAGGGGTAATATCAAGGAAGTGGAGCGTATACTGGGTATTTCGTATCCAACGGTACGCAGCCGCCTAGATGGGGTCATTGAAGGGCTAGGGTATGCGGTTCCCCGCACTGGAGACAAAGAAGAGGCAGAATTTGCCTCAGAAGAACGGCGACAGATCCTAGAGGCCCTAGATCGGGGCGAGATTGATGCTGGTGACGCAGTCAAGCGACTGCGGAATCAAGACAACAGCGGAAAGCGTTGAGACTGAGTATGGGGGTGACGTATGATGAATGAAGAAAGATTTCTGATATTGAAGATGGTGGAAGAAGGCAAAATCACGGCTCAGGAAGCTGCAGCTTTGATCAATGCCCTAGAAGAGGAGCCACCGGCAGATCTAGCAAGTTGGTCTAGTCAGGCAGCCCAAGACCCGGCGACTGGCAAACTTGGTGAGGATGCTGGTGAAAGCCAGTGGTCCAAGGTCAAAGGGATCAGAGACGTTGCCGAAAAAGCTGGTGATTCCGAGTTTACCCGTAGATTGGAAGAGGAAGCTAATCGCTTTGCCAAGAATGTGGAGGAAGCCGCCGATAAGCTTTCCCGGGTGATTGAAGAGCGGATCGAACGGGATGTCAGACCCGCTTTGGCCAATTTGCCTACCTTCTTGGCTAACATTCCAGTTATTGGAGAATGGGTGGGCCACTTCTCTGTGATCACAGAGGAGCGGGAAGGGCAATTTGCCAGTGATGAGGTGCGACTGGAGCTGGCTACGGAAAATGGAGCCATTGAACTGGAAGGTTGGACGGGAGATCACTATCGGCTGATCCTGAAAAAGAAGGTGCGGGGCAATGACGAGCAATCGGCTCGGGAAAGGGCTGCGGAAATAGTCGAGATCGAGGAAAGCAGTGAGGGACTGCGCATTGTTAGCAAGGCTGGGCCCAATGAAGCACTGCATGTGAGGCTCTCCGTTCCTCTAGACAAGCGTTACCATTTATCCTTCGGTACATCTAATGGACAAGTGAAAGTTGCATCACTGGGTAGTGTGGGGGGCAGCATCGCCACTACCAACGGAAAAGTAGAGCTGCGGGATCTGAAGGGTGAGCGCCTAACAGCTCGCACATCTAATGGTTCTGTGGAATGTGTCGCTGTTACAATGCAAGAACTGATCCTGGCCACTTCCAACGGGCGGATTAGGGCTGAGGGTGGCTTTGCCCAGCGCCTGGAAGCTAGTACCTCCAACGGTAGCATCTTGGTCAGTCCCCAGGGCGCTCTTGGGCAAGGACAATCGCTGAATCTACATACTTCCAATGGTGGCATATCTGTGAAACTGCCTCCGGGCTTGCAGAATGCCTGTTGGCTTGATGCCAGTAGCAGTTTTGGCGCTATCAAGGCAGACTTGGAGGGGTTGCAGTATTTCATTAAGGAAAATTCCTTTGGTTACAACCGGGTTCAAGCAGAGACCCAGGGCTACGCTGGTGAGGGTGGCAAAGTATCAATCTATGCCCGCACAAGCAACGGCGGCATCTCCATTGACAAGGCATAGATGGGAAGTGGCTAGAAGCGGTGGACCGGGGAGGCGGTTTCTATGAAAGAAGAACGACTGCAAATTCTGCAAATGCTTAAGGAAGACAAGATCACCATGGAGGAAGCTAACTCGTTGTTGGAGGCTCTGGGGGCGTCAGGTGCAGTAGACCGGCTCAGCGCCGATGAGCGAGGTAGATTCTTGCGGGTGCGGGTGGTGGAAAAAGGGAAACAGCGGGTAAATGTCAGCTTACCTCTGGAATTGATCAGGGTGGCAGCCCGCTGGATCCCCAGCGATTTCTGGAAAGATCGAGACAATGCCGTCGACTGGGAGGAGGTAATCCGCCTGGTACAAGAGGGCGTGCGGGGCAAATTGATTGAAGTCACTGAAGAAGATGGTACACTGGTGGAGGTAATTGTCCAGTAGCAAAGGGGGGGAGCACTTTGAGGAGATTGACCCGCTCGCAGAGTAAGCGCATGTTGGGAGGAGTCTGTGGCGGTTTGGCAGAATATTTCGGTGTGGATCCCACTGTGATCCGATTACTGTGGGCCATTTTATCCATCGTCACTGTTTGGCCGGGATTTGTGGCCTATGTTGTGGCTTGGATAGTGATTCCACCGGAATATTGAAAGACTCCCAGGTGTTGCGGACGCCAAGGCTCACCTGGGAGAGCCCTATTTTGGAGGGAAGGGAGATGAATGTGCCAGTGTACCATGAATACTATTCGGCCTCATATCGCCGTCGTAGTTGGGTGATTCGCTGGTTAGTCACCACCGTTGCACTCTTGGTGACTGCGGCGCTAATACCCGGTGTGCATGTGGACAATGTGCTTACTGCCTTGTTGGCAGCAGTTGTCATCGGAGTAGTCAACGCCTTCGTGCGACCTATATTCCTATTTTTTACTTTGCCCCTTAACTTGCTTACATTGGGGTTGTTTACCTTTGTTGTCAATGGCTTAATGCTGCTTCTAGCTGCCTTCTTTGTGCCTGGTTTTCACGTATCTGGCTTCCTGTCTGCCGTATTTGGTGCTTTGATCATGGGGATAGTCAGTAGTATCATAAACCGGATCGCTCGGGCTTAAGGCCATTTTGAGCTTCTCATGGATTGCAGGGTGTCGAGATCTGATAGCGGCGACCAAGCAATCCTTTTTTTGTGTGGTTAAGTGTGCTCGATTGTGCCTTGCAAACTGCTATAAGGTGCGATATCATGGCCGTGATACTCTATGGGAACTAAGCCATGGGAGATACCAGGGCACTAGGAGGGGCGCTATGTCAATTAAACTCATCGCCATGGATATAGATGATACTCTGATTACAGACGAGTTAGTGATCACGGAAGCATGCCAAGGGGCAATAGCCGCGGCTCGAGCAAAGGGCGTACGGGTAGTCTTGGCCACAGGTCGCATGCTGTCCTCTGCTATTCCATATGCCCGGCAGCTAGGGCTGACAGAGCCACTCATCTGCTATAACGGGGCCTTGATTCAACCACCTAGCGGAGGCGCTCCCCTGTTTCACCATCCGGTGCCCTTGGATCTAGCCAGGGAAATTGTGACCATAGGGGAAGCGGCTAATCTCCATGTGAATATCTATCTAGATGATCGCATGTATATAGCGGAATTCAACGAATACACTCGTTTCTACTTAGCCGTTGGCGGCATCGAAGCTTATCCAGTAGGCGATCTCTTGGCTTTTATGGATCGGCCACCTACGAAGTTGCTATATGTTTGTGAACCGGAGATTGCGGCAAAATGGCATGTTGACCTAAGGGAGCAGTACCGGGGCCGGCTGGAGGTATATGTATCTAAGCCGCAATATGTAGAATTCACTGCCTTAGGGATATCTAAGGGCTCGGCTATCAAAGAGCTAGCAGAGATGTATGGCCTTGGGCCGGAGGAAGTCATGACCATCGGCGACAGTTTCAACGATATCCCCATGCTGGAATATGCTGGCATCGGGGTGGCAGTGGCCAACGCTCCTGCCGAGGTGCAGGCCAAGGCCGACTATGTCACTTTATCCAATGAGGAGGACGGAGTGGCAGAGGCGATTAAGCGATTTGTGCTTAGCTAGAGGACTGGGATTTAGGCGTGGGTTTCCAGGATTGAGCCTCAGAGATCGGGTTGAGCGGTAGCTACCTTATGGTGGTTGCCGTTTTCTTCTTCTAGGGCCAGAAAGTGACTGATGGCCAGTGGCAGGAACGCCTTGTGGGAACACGAATACCTGTAACAGTTCTTCTGACAGATATAAGTCAGAGGGCCTGCGGAACTAGCAGGAAATAGCAGTCCTGGAAGGACTTACAGGCCCTGAGCTGGCAGGAAAGGCAAACACAAGATAGAAGTGTGGAGTGTAAGGCTGACTTATATAAGTCGGTGCAAGTGATTCTTAACTAGCTATCAAGTTTTATCATCAAGCCTATACGGCCAAGCAGAGAGTCAGAAAGGAGGTGAAACAACCCTAAGTGCTCTGTTGGGCTAAGGCGAGATGGTAAAAGACGCAGCACTAGACGCAGACGGGCGGTGTCCGGTGAGGAAACATGGATACTCAAAGGATGACCCCCCAAGATGCAGTACTAGACGCAGCTCATATAAGCAAGTAAGTAGATGAAATGAATGCAGTCTAATCGCAGCACATGTCACAAAGAGAAAGCAAAACTTAGGGGGATTAACAGATGAGAAAACTAACTATGGCTATAGTTGCGGCATTGGTGCTGGCACTAGCAGCTCCAGCTTTGGCAGCCGATATTAACCTCGGCGGCTCCCTGGAGACTCAGTTCAACTTCGGACCCAAAGGGGACGAAGAGTGGAAGGACTGGGGCGTTGAACCTGATAACGGTCTGTCCATGAAGCTAGATGTCAAAGCCGGTGAAAAGGTGCGGGTAGGTCTGGAGTTCGGCAAGACAGAGATCGGACTCGATGATGATGAGGATCTGACTGACCCCGAGCGTGAGGACATCACTGGCCCTGACACCAACACACTGCTGGACATCCAACTGAAGAAGGCATATTTGGAGACCACCGGCGCTTTTTGGAACGGCGGCCCAGAGCTCGTCACCACCATTGGTGATGTTGACGTAGAGTTCAATGACTATGTTGCTGACCTCAGTGGCCACAACGGCATTAAGGTAGAGGGTATCGAAGTTGGTCCAGTCAACGCTCGAGCTTTCTATGCGACGAAAAAGTCAGTATCTGAAGAAGATGAAGTAATCAAGAACGCTTATGCCGGTATCAATCTCGGTGCAGGATATGCCGGTATCGACCTGGACGCAACTGTCGTGACCGATGGTGAGGAAATCGAAGCCGCCGGTAGCGCCGGAACAGAGATCTCTGGTGTTAAGGTGAAGGCAGAAGCAGCAGTAGACAGAGCAAGCACCCTAGCCTATAAGTTGTCTGGTGAAACTGAACTCATGCCCAACGTTACAGTCAAGGGCAGCTACCGTGATAACGAAGGCTTTAGCAGTGCAAACGCTAAGCTAGATGATGATGACGAGACAGTTGCTTACGATGACCACAAAGGCTTCAACGTAGGCGTAGCTACCAACCAGTATGGTATCGACATGGAAGCTAACTATGACATGCCTAAGGAAGAAGTAACATTCTCCGCTGACAAGAACATGGAACTCGCTGGCCTGAACATCAAGGGCGAATATGATGCCAAGTACCAGAAGGAAATGGCCATTGAGCACAAAGTCAAGGTAACCTCCTCCATTGATATGGTACCTCAGTTGCAGGGTCTAGAGCTCAGCGCTGGCGCTACCATCAACGAGAAGAACGAGGATGGCACCAATAGCTGGAACGTCGGTGCAGGATACGAAGCTCCCAATGGCATGAACTTCGGTGCCAAGTATCACTCCAACGATGGTCCTTCGGCACACGCTGGCCTCAAAGTCGAGTTCTAGTCGATAATCACCGCAACAACCAACGCAGTAACCTACAAGCCCCTGGCTCCCGCCGGGGGCTTTCTCGTGCCCAGACGTTTTCTCCATTCCCAAGTCCGCTATCCCGTCCTCACTTGGCCTAAAGCCTGACCTATAGCCCAATCTGGCCTTGTCACCCCTAATGATAAGGAAAAGGTCCTGCCCCCAAAGGAACAATGTATAGTTTCCCAGAATAGAGAATATAGAGAAATGAGAGTAGTCATGCCCAAACATAGCTTGGGCTGCTCCAAAAAACTGTGGTTTTTCAGAAAAATTTCCAGTTTCGAAGAAGGAGTTTACTGGGTGAGCAAGAATAGATCTCCAGAACCCTAGATTTAATGTATCTATGTGTATTAGCAAGATCAATGTCTATGAATCCCGAGAAGGGCTTGGTATGAAAGGAGGTGCAACCCAACCAGTTTGGCCAAGACCTCAGAAAGGGAAGACATAGAGATGTGGTAGCTGACAAAGAGGGGAAAAAGGAAACAAGGATACTTTTTCAATCCCTCATTAGTCATAATGCCGCATCGACAGCAATCCATAAGACAAACTGAGGGGGAAGACAAATGAAAAAATCACTAGTATTTGCCCTGATCATGGTATTAGCCATGGCAGGCATCGCCTCTGCTGAAGTTGAGTTCGGCGGGGAGCTAACGACTGAGTATGTAATCGACACTAATAAAGAGGGCCCAGCCGGAACAGGTACAGCCTCGGCTCCGTTGAAGCTCATCGCACAAGCTGAAGAAGAGGGCGTTTGGAACATTAGTGCTGAGCTGAAGCTCGGTCTTACCAAGGATGAGGATTACGTTAAGGCCGGCAAATGGTCTATGAGCCTCATCGACGATCTCTTCGTGGCCGATCTCTGGGGCAACGGTGTAGAGAAGACCGAGGTTAAGACTCCGCTAGAGTTCGTGAAGGCTGGCAAGAAAGCTGAGGATAACAGCGCTAAGCTGCGACTCACCAGTGATGTTGCGGGCTATGTTGACCTAACTTTGGATTACGAT
>DAIQRD010000061.1:0-13896 GCA_036786445.1 Bacillota bacterium | reverse complement strand
AAGAGCTAGGTGGAAGGGTAGAGATCAAGATATCCAACATGCGGGGCACTGCCCCATTGATCGGCGCCTATGTGTTGGCGCTAGAGAGGATATTCGCTTTGGATGAATGGAATGGGCACGAAACACATGTGATCTCTGAGCCTAGCACTATGATACAGAAGAGTGTGATCTGAGATGGGGGTTCCATGTATCTCTGCAGGAATGTTATCAAGCTAATCATGATGTGCACAGTGGAGAAGCTCATAGAGATGGGTATTCACCTGACCACTTGGGCCAACATATTCCTCCTCACTAGCCACCGCGCCCAGTCTTGGGCTGGTGGCTGCACCATAGGCGGATGCTGTATCGAGAGGGGCTTGGATTTCTGCTGAGCAACAAGTCCAATGAGTAGGAAGTTTGACTAGAAAACTTTCACATATGCTCTGAAGGAAATTCATATTTCACAGCGAATACAGTTATTAAATGAAGAATAAAGGGATGCTGTCGTATGGAACACCCTTCGAAAATAGCTGTGGCCATAGATGAGCATTACGCTGATCTTACTCCAGTACAGAAATATATCGCTGAATACTTATTGGGAAATATAGCCGATGCAGCCTTCATGAGTGTACAAGAGATGGCTAAT
Source organism: Bacillota bacterium (assembly GCA_036786445.1). Lineage (GTDB taxonomy): Bacteria > Bacillota > Limnochordia > DTU087 > DTU087 > JAAZMF01. Next base: position 13,271 of record DAIQRD010000061.1, on the reverse strand, counting down.
GCCTGTGACGTTAGCGAAGCAAGTATCGTTCGCTTTGCCCGGGCGCTGGGGTACAGTGGATTCCCGCAGTTCAGAGAAGAAGTGCAAGATGCATTTCGGAGACAAGTTAACCTTGTCACGAAATTCAGCCGCAGATTGGATACCTTGCCTGCCGGTGATCATCTCCTCAGTGATCTAATTCGCAGTGAGATGAGCCAGATTAGTAGACTACTAGCTGAGCCGCCCGATGACGTGTTTGCCCAATCTGTCGCAACCATTGCCTCTGCGGATAACATTATCGTGTTTGGTGAAGGATCGGCTGCATCTCTCACACTGTTGTTGGAGTTTAGGCTTCGGCGCATGAAATACATGATCACACGGATCAATGAAAGTGGCAAGTATTTCTTTGAGAAAGTTGTGCACTTCCCCAAGAACGCAGCCGCTATTGCCTTCGGTTTGGGCCGCCCGTCTGAGGAATTGGTGCTGTTCTTGGAGCAGGCCCGTCGGCATGACTGCCCGACTGTACTCATCACTGACTCCTATATCTCATCAATCGCGAAGGAAGCCGATTATGTGCTGTATGCTACCCGTGGCTCTCTAGGTGTTTTCCATTCGATTATCGTTCCCACCTTGGTCACAGAAGCCTTAATCCTTGGGATCGCTTTGGAACGACGGGAAGAGAGTCTTGATGCCCTAGATGAGCTGGAGAGACTGCGCAACGCGCATGGCTATCCAAGATATGCAGGTCTTGAACCTTGAGGAAATAGGAGGCGCACTGATGACACCAAAGATCATCTTGACTAGTAGAGCTACTGGCGGGGATTTCAAAGCGGCGGCCCGGGCTGCCACAGAATTGGGATTTGCGGGGATTGACTGGAACCTGGATTACTTCCGGATTGCTGCGGCATCCAATGCTAGGCAGCTGTTTTTGGACGCTGCCCAGGGTACCGGGTTACCCTCTGGGTTTCACGGTCCCTGTCACGATACAGAGTTGGGACACGAGGACCCCTTGATAGCTTCAACAGCCGTTCAATACCTGAAGATGTACATCGATTTTGTTCGGCCCTTTGCCCCTACCCACATGACGCTACATATAGGGTCTAGGAGCATTTCCATGGATGAGATGTCGTGGGATAATGCCTGTTCAGGGTTGCGGGAGGTAACCCAGTATGGACTGGAAAGAGGGGTTACTGTCTGCCTGGAAAACCTGAAACAGGGCTGGATGAGTGAGCCAGAAAGGCTTGCGGAGCTGGCAAAATACTCAGGGGCTGCCATTACCTTTGATATAGGCCATGCTCGGGGCAGTGCTCCTTTGCGGGAAGGGCGTATGACCCTAGATACGTATATTCGTCCCTTCGCCGACAAAATCAAGAATCTTCATGTATATGAGATTGAGACCCTAGAGGGCAAGCATATGGAGCCAACAAACCTTGATGGAATAGGTGCCTTTCTCAAGTGGGCCTTGGCTCGGGGCATCACTTGGTGGGTTATAGAGCTAGATGAGTACGATGCCATGCTGCGGGTTAAGCAGTTGCTAGATGCGGCACTGGGCTTTTGAATCTAGGAGGTGGTGAGTTCAGTCTGATTTCCGTAGGGAAAACACCGGTGATAGAGTGAGCGACAGCTAACTAGAAGGGGGAAAGTATGCGATGAAAAGTCAGAAACGTGGGATGTTTGGTCTTTCGGTGGTTGTGTTAACAACGCTGATACTGATGGTTGGATCAATGGCGGCTTTTGCCGGTGGCAAATTGGTAATATATTCGCCGGCAACTAGGGCAACTTCAGACATGATCGTGGAGATGTTTAATGAGAAGCACCCCGATATCAAGGTTGATATAGTAAGTGCTGGCACCGGGGAGCTGGCCACTCGAATTCGCGCCGAGCGGGCCCGTCCTGGTGGTGACATTATGCTGACCGGTGGTACAGAGACCATGGACAGCATGCTCGAGCTGCTTCTACCCTACAAGAACGTCAACGATGCTGCGTTCTCGGAGCAATTTAAGCATCCAGAATACTACTACTATGCATTCTCGTTGCCACTACAGGTATTCATTGTTAACACTACCCTCGTGTCTGAGGAAGAGGCCCCTAAGACATGGACAGAGCTTGGTGACCCCAAATGGAAGGGAAAATTGATCTGGGCTAATCCTTCAACTTCAGGTTCTGCCTATGCACAGTTGGGTATTATGCTTCAGATGTATGGCTGGGACTTGGTGGAGAATGTCATCAACAACGCTTCCATCACTTCATCTTCCCGAATATCCTACCAGAACGTCGCCAATGGCGAATATGCTATAGGGATGACCGGGGAGGCTAACGTATTTAACCTCATGGAGGAAGGCTATCCTGTCATACCAATTTACCCAGAGGATGGTACCGCGCTTCGCTTTGACACTGTGTCCATTATCAAGAATGGCCCCAACACAGAGAACGCTAAGAAGTTCATGGATTTCATAACCTCCCAAGAAGCAATGACCCGAGTGGCCATGGAGGAAAGCCGTAGAATGGGTAGAGTCGATGTGGCTGTTAAGCCCGGCTTGATGCCCACTGAGCAGGTGAAGTTTATGGACTATGACGAAGCAGCGGCTGCTGCAGATAAAGAGGAAATACTGTACAAGTTTGACGACCTGTTTGCTGCTAAAGGCAAATAGGACACGATGAGGCGGCGGACCCGGGAGAGGCTCTGCCGCCTCCCCAACCCTGATAGGGTCGGGGACGGTATGCTTACCTGAATCGTTGAGTTATAGCAACATCTATGATCTAGGGGGATCGAATACCGATGGTCAATCTCAGTGTTAAGGACCTAATTAAAGAATTCCCCGGCGGAGTGCGGGCGGTTAACGGAATCAATTTCACTGTGCCGGCGGGAAAGCTGTTCACATTGCTGGGTCCCAGCGGGTGCGGTAAGACGACGACCTTGCGCCTAGTAGCTGGACTGGAAAGCCCGACTGAGGGCAAGATACTGTTCAATAATGAGGATTATACGGCGTTTCCACCCCATGGTAGGAACATCGGCATGGTATTTCAAAGCTATGCACTTTTTCCCCATATGACGGTATTCGAAAATGTGGCCTATGGTTTGAGAGTCAGAAACACTAGCCAAGATGATATCAAACGACAAGTAGGTGAAGTCCTGGAGTTGGTGGGTCTAGCCTATACAGCAGATAGGCGTCCATCTCAGCTTAGTGGCGGACAGCAGCAGAGAATAGCTCTGGCTCGTGCCCTTGTCTATGATCCCAGCATTCTGTTGCTGGACGAACCTTTGTCCAACCTAGATGCTAAGCTGCGTGTGCAGATGCGGGATGAGATTCGACGGATTCAAAGGGCTGCTGGGGCTACAACAGTCTATGTCACCCACGACCAAGAAGAGGCTTTGAGCATATCGGACATAGTAGCTGTTCTGCATTCCGGCAAGATCAGCCAGATGGGTCACCCCTACGAGATATATGAAAAACCCGCCTCCGCCCTGGTAGCAGATTTTATTGGCCAAGCCAATTTCGTCGATTGCCAGATCCGAACTGCCGTGTCCGAGAGAGATGGCGGTTGTTCTATAGCCATAGGTGACGAACACACTCTGGATGTCCACAGGTCTGCTGGTGATGACGGTTCAGCATTTGGCGTGGGGAGTCCGGCGCTGCTCTTTTTCCGCCCGGAAAAAGCTGGTATTTCCAATAAGGCCATGCCACAAAAAAGCATTCCCTGCACTGTCATGCAGATACTCTATCTGGGGGAATCTGTCCGCTATATGGTGGAGCTCATTACCGGTGAAGCTGTATGCGTCTCTGCAAATCGCCGAGTCGAGGGGATAAGTGAAGGGGAAGCCGCCTTCGTTATTCTAGAACCCTCTGATTGCACCATTTTCCCCTTTGAGCAGAAAGCTATGATAGAAGGGGGCAATTAGGGATGATGGATAGGGAGCCTTTGCTAGTGGACCAAGGCGTCAAACGCAAGAAAATTGGCCTCAAAGACATGGACCTAACGGTTTGGCTGGTGCTGGCCCTGGTCTTTGTTATGCTGGTTTTGTTCTTACTGTATCCGATTTCTCGAATGCTCTTGATTAGTTTTGTCAAGCGAGATAAGCCCATTGCCTTGGCTAATCTGACACTCTTCAATTTCAGCAGGTTTTTCACGTCGCGCTTGTATGTAGATGCCATGAAGCATTCTTTGGTAGTGAGCATTAGCTCGGTGCTGATTGCGGTGCTCTTAGGATTGCCCTTAGCGTTTATTGTGAGTAGAATCGATATACCGGGAAAGTCTATCATTAGTTCTTTGGCAACGCTGCCCTTGATACTGCCGCCTTTTGTTGGGGCTTATTCTTGGATTTTGCTTTTAGGAAGAAATGGCTTCATCACTTTCCTGGTAAAGAAGATCTTTGGCATAACCTTGCCTAGCATCTATGGGTTTCATGGGATCACCATTGCTACGTCCTTGAGCTATTACCCCTTTGTGTTCTTGATGACCCAGGGGGCTCTGTCTCTAGCCGATCCTTATCTGGAGGAGAGCGCAGACGTAATGGGTGCTGGGTTTCTCAGGAAGCTCCGCACAATTACATTGCCTCTAGTTGCCCCCTCTATCGGTGCCGCAGCGATTACAGTGTTTATGCGGGCTATCGGCAACTTTGGAGTGCCCTCGATCCTAGGGGGAGAATATTACGTTCTACCCACCCTGATCTTCTTTCAGATCGTTGGCTACTATAACCTCAACGCAGCTAGTGCTATTAGTCTGGTTAGCGTCTTCTTTTCCATTGCTGCGCTCTTGATCATGCGCTATTTTACTTCTCGGCAAAGCGCGGTCACTTTGACAACCACTACACGACAAGTTAAGCAGATTACCCATCCATTGGCCAAGGTCTTGGGGATGATTTATGTTGTGCTTTTGCTTGGCATGTCGTTAGCACCTCATATCACGGTGCTAGTAGCCGCCTTTTCCGAAGTGTGGGCGGGAACACCCTGGCCTACCAGTATGGGACTGGGTAATTTCCGTAGGATCTACACCCATGCCCTTAGCCCATTGAGGAACAGTCTCGTGCTTTCCATTTCTGCTACCGCGATATCTCTCATCATGGGATCGCTGGTTGCTTATACAGCAGTGCGCCGTAAATTCAAGGGTCGCTGGTTGATCGATATGTTGGTAATGCTGCCCTTCGTGCTTCCTGGAATAGTGGTGGGTGTTGCTCTGCTAACATCTTTTGGGGCACCTCCCTTTTATATAGCGGGCACGGCGTCTATCCTCATAATTGCCTATGTAATTCGGCGTATGCCTTATGTATTTCGTTCGGCATCCGGCGCACTTCAGGGCATGGATCCCGTCCTGGAACAGGCGTCGGGGATCATGGGGGCCAAGTGGGTTACAACGTTTAGCAAAATAACGTTTCCACTGATCGCTCCTTCGGTCACGGCTGCAGGTTTACTCACCTTTACTACATTGATAGGCGAGTTGAGTACCACCATGATGCTGTATTCGGCTAGATGGAAGACGGCTACTGTGACCATCTATGAATATCTCTTAGAAGATATGTTGGGACCTGCCTGTGCCATGGGAACCGTCATTAACGTGATAGTGTTGGTGGGCGTATTCAGTGCCACGAAATTGCTAGGGGAGAAGATGTCCAACATGTTCGGAGGGGCGGGTTAAGGGCCTGCTCGTACTGAGGTAAATCCAGCTAATATGTTCAGAGGTGGGCTTAGGCTTCACCTCTGTTTTTCTATACAGAGCTTGAAATTTGACGTGTCCCTCTCGGCTTTGGCGAGGGGGCATGTTTGTCAGTAGACTGCAAAGATTTATGGGAAAAGATGGGCAAATTGGAAAGACATTGCAGTAGAAAGGAGTTAGCGAAAGAGTGGCGAAAGGCGAGAAAAGAGAGAGGGCTCTACCTAGCAGAATGGATCTGGGTTACTGAAGGGGAGGAGGCATGACGCGATGTCTAAGAAACCACTTCGCATCGTCCTAATAGGTGGCGGTAGCTATGCCTGGACACCTAAGATTGCCACTGATATCATGCTGGAACCCGCTCTTGCGGGCTCTGAACTGATATTACATGATATTGATCTAGCTGCTCAGGAAGAGTTGGCTGCTTATTGCCGTTTGGCGGCAGAGAGGACCGACACCGGTGTTCGGGTCAAGACGGAGTCCGACCTGAAGCGGGCCGTTCAAGGTGCAGACTTCGTCCTACTCACCATCTCCACCGGTGGGCTGGATGCCATGGCATATGATATTGAGATCCCAGCTCAATATGGAGTTATGCAGTCAGTGGGAGATACTGTAGGACCGGGAGGCTTGATTCGCTCTCTAAGGAACATACCGGTAATAGTAGATATAGCCCAAACCGTTGAATCTGTTGCGCCGAAGGCGTGGTTCCTTAACTACACGAATCCCATGTCTACACTAACTCGGGCAATCTGTGCCACGACAGCTCTCAATACCGTTGGCCTGTGTCACGAATTATTTGGGCTTCTAGACAAAGTGGCGAGTATTTTAGGTGTTGACCGTAAATCCATGGTGGCCGAAGTAGCAGGTATCAATCACTTGAGCTGGGTGTTTGAGCTTCGGGCTGAGGGCAGAGATTTGATGTCAGAAATGAAGGCGTACTGGCAGACTCATAAAGGCCAGATGCTGCAACTTGATGGAGAAGAGGTTGCCAGAGAGCCTTTCAAGGATCGTATGGTACTCAAATTGATGTTGATGGAGATCTATGGGTGTCTGGCCACTGCTGGCGATCGCCACGTGGCAGAGTTCTTCCCCTACTTCTTATCAGAAGAGGCGCATCACGGACTAGACTATGGGGTGGGGTTGACTACCATTGCACAGCGGCGGCAAAACCTAGCCAAAGCGCAGGAACGTGTCCGGCACGTGATCAGCAATCCCGCAGACATGCCACTTAGTCCGTCTAACGAGGCGGCTTCCAATATTATAGCTTCTATTGCTGAAGGAAGGGAGACGATTCATATCTTGAATCTGCCAAACAAGGGCCAGATTGATAACCTTCCTAGAGAAGCAATAGTTGAGACTATGGGTGTGGTCGGACCCAACGGTGCGAAAGGGATTACCTTTGGGGAGATCCCAGAAGGGGTAGCATCAATTCTACGCCGTCACCTGGAAAACCAGGAAATGACTGTGGAAGCAGCGTTCACAGGCAACAGGAACCTTGCATTACAGGTCCTCATAAACGATCCATTGATGCATGGATGTAGTCTGTCTGATGCTAACAAGATGCTTGATGAGCTTCTTCAGGCTCATGCAGCTCTATTGCCACAGTTCTGATGCCAGATAGCGCGCCGGCAAGAGTCCCATGGTAGGCACAATACCACCATAGCTATGATGCCGACATGTTAGAGGGCGGGCTGAAGGCCTGCCCGTAAGACCCCTGCAGGTGGAGTCAGGTTGTCGCCTGCCTGTAGGGGAATTCCACTTCGAGGCTCATTCGCTCCATGGCAATGACAATAACCGAGTCGATGGTAGATGTACTAAGACAAGAGCCCAGGTGCTTATGCAGATGAAGGCGGGAGGTAAAGCAACATGGGCAAGATTCATCTAGATGAGAGTACTTATTGGGACAAAGTATATGGTTGTTGGCTGGGCAAGAATATTGGTGGGACACTGGGTACACCTTTGGAAAAGCGGTTTGGTCAGGATGAAATGTTTGAAAGAATTGCGGCATGAGACCAAGGAAACTGTGCCCCTAGCGCCCAACGAGGGTGGCGATGGCTCCAACTATGCCAAAGGTGAGCTGCAGACCGGGTGAAATCAGGTGTTGGTGAAGCTAGAACGGACCAATGCACCGTTAGAAGCCCATTTCCTGATTTCCGCTATAGATGAGGAGCACCCCATTAATAATGGTGGTGCCCTCATGGGGATAGAAAGGGCCCGTCTGCTCTGGTAATTGGCAATGTTGCTCCCGAATTCGCTTGTGTTGCCAATGGGATAGATGATACAGACAGCATCGCAAGGGCTCTAGAGAGCGGATTCCCGCTTCCTTTAGAGCCCGCAGACTGTTGAAGAGCCTGCTGACGAGCTGGCGTGCCCATGCTGTTTATTTCTCCCCACTTGCTGGTACGTGTAGTACATTACTGATCAACACCGAGTTAGGGACTAGCAGAACCTCTCCCTGTTTATCGAGCTCAGTAGCCGTGAGGGCGATCCGTTCAACTCGCATTCTCTCCCCATCCCAAACGATGTAGGCGCCCTTTTTCAAGTGTGTACGTAATGAGTGGCCAGCCAAGATGTTCTTAGCCGAATCTATACCGCCAATCCCAAAGGCTAATACCAAAGTGAGGGCTACACCCCCGAGGGCAGTCGTCAGCATCAAGGTGATTAAGGATCTGGCGATACCCAGGTGTTCCGTCACAGCCAACACAACTAGTAAAGTGAGTCCCCAGCGGGTGATGGCCACGATGGTGGGTGTGAGGGAGGGCCGATTGGGGAAATAGATCTCTTTCAATAGATCAGTCGTGAAGTCAACTGCATACAGCCCTAGCCCCAGCATGATTAGGGAAGTTATCATCCTTGGCAAGTAGCCAACTAGATTCTCCAATAGCAGAGAAGCCGTCTCCAAACCCAAAACATCTAGGGCCATGAGAATAGCCACAAACCAAGCCAGTCCATAGAATAACACACCTACCAGTTGGGATGGTTTGCGACTGATTTTCCCTTGTTCCATGAGTCTGTCCATACCCAACCTACCCAAGAAAACGTCAATTCCCACTGCCCTAAGAGCGATTTGCACGAACTTGCGCCCTAGAGCCGCCACCAGCCAGCCTATGGCTATGATCAGTAGCCCATGACCGATACGGGGTAGGTAATCGAGGACTAGATTAGATATGTGGCCCACCAAAGCTGAGTAAAATGCCAGGAATTGTCCCATCATGTTAAATTCACTCCTCTTGTTTTAGGTTAGGCAGAGGTAGACCTGCGCAACAGGCGCCACCGCTAATCGTCGCGATGATGTGTTTGATCAGTATCTTGGTCATCTGAATCAGACAAGAACACCCGCAATGCCCGTATGCCTTTCACCAAGGGCGATATGAGCATCTCTAGGATTCTCTCCCACCGAGAAAGGCCTGCATCGATTGATCCTTCTACTTGTTCGGTAGCTGCTCTGACCTGTTGGGTCAAAGCAATGCCCCGGTCCAGTAAGGTCTGGATACGCCGCTCACTCTGTAAGCTGCCTTCGGCGATATGAAAAAACGTATTCTCGATGGCTTGTAGGCCCCCTGATGTCAGCTGCTGATGGCTCCTCAATCCCTGCAGCGGCGATAGGTCTCGGAGTTTAGCCATCATTTCACCTAAGGACATGTCTTTGGCACTGGGCACAGGTCGAAGCAGTATGAGGGAGAGGAGCCTGAGGCTCCCGGTAACTATGAAGAGAATCTGTAGACCACTCAAACTGATACTGCCGATCTGCAACGTGAGGGGGGTAAATACGCCGGCCAAGGCCCCACCTATTAAGGGAGATATGGTGCCCGCGATGCCTGTGATGGCAGCAAAAACAGCGAAATACATACTCGCACCTTCCCGGGGTGCATTGGACATGAGTAGTTGAGAGGAGGCTAGGCCGATACCCGACCAAGCCAAGCCGTTTGCCAGGTGTGCTATCCATAGGATGCTCCAATTTCCAGGGCTGGCCAGAACCCACATGAGAGGAATCAGGCCTCCACCCACTGAGCAGATGGCCAGCAGAGGTTTGCTGCCTATGCTATCGATGAGGTTACCCCAAAGGCGCATGCCCAGGGTATTGGTCATACCGCTAACTAGTCCCAAAATAGCTATGACCGAAAACTGCATATTGAGATCTTCCAGCATATACACGTTAAAGAATGGACTGCCAACTCCTACGGCAAATCCCCAGACTGTTGAGAAGATTATCCAGTGCCGAAAACCCTGATCTAGTAGGGGTCGCTTCAGATCTTGCCAAAAGGATGTTTGGCCATCATTTGCCGGTAATGAAACATCAGAAATGCGGCGCAATCCCATTAGGCCCCAGAGGCCAAAGGCCAGACCAACGCCAAAGAGGATGGAAAACCCCATCAGGCGCTCGGAAGACGTGGTGTGGGCTGATTGCCATCTATCAATAAACTGGGCGGCACCTAGGGAAGCCACCATCCCCACTGCGCCTGCCACCATATTACGGTGGCCAAAGAAGCGCCCTCTGACAGATTCCGGGACCATCTCTGTGATCCAGGTCATCCAGGCTACGCCACTGAGGGAAGCAAATAGGCTGGCTACCGTGAGAAAAGCGATGAGCATCGCCACTGCTCCCCATTGCCCGGTAGTCCAGAACATCAACAGAGGTATAAAGGCAATAAGTAGCCATACTAGCCGGTATAAAGCAGCACTCGCGACACAGACCCGTTTTGAGCTGCCCACCTTGGTGACGAAGTATGAACCTAGGATTTGCACCAGATTGAGCAAGGGTGGTAACGCCGCGAGTAGACCAATCTGGGTCTTGGTCGCCCCCAACTCTAGGGCGAAGCCAACTAGAAAAGTGCCACCGATCAGTGTGGCAAAGATGGTATTGAGGGCACCTTCTCGCACCGAGAGGCTCAAATCAGTTTCTAGTGTTTCCGGAAGTTCAGGGAAGCGAGTTTGAGATCTGGGGGTTATTTTCGGCATTGTACCACCTTGTAGAATGTTGGATTTCCGCTCTTACCTAGGCGGAAAGCAGTCACGGGCAATATTGGACAGCTTCTCGAAGCCCAGAGGAAATCCTGCTCCCAGGAAGAGGATGCAAATGGGCGCAGCATGCAATCTCATGGAGCTGGGATCGCCCGGGAGGGGAACTGCTAGGCTGAGGGGTATTCTAGTACGTGAGAAGAATAGATAGAATGGGGGAACACATAACTCAGCACCATAGGGCAATGCTTAGTTTGCAGTTACCATCACAGATGGAGTATTTCAGTAGAAAGCGGTGATACGATGTCTGCCAGTCTTTTCTCATACGATTCCCACATTCATACGATTTACTCAGGTCATTCCCATGACTCAATGACTGTCGAGGCCATCATGAAGCAGTGGCCTCGAGTGGGACTCGAGCGTATAGCGATTACTGAGCATGTCTTCGCCCCGGATGATCTAGAACGGATAGCGTTGATAGCTAATGAAATCCCTTCTGGTGTCGAAAATGTAGTCTTGGGAGCCGAGATGGATGCTGATGCCACGGCCCTTGATGGAACACTAGTGGCGCCCACGGAGGGGCTTGATTGGGTAATCGCATCATTTCATAAGTTTCCCGGTACATCTATTTGGTGGCATGATGAGGGCTTTCGTGAACTAAAGGAAGAGAAAACCATCTATGGCGAGTGGATTGACTGGGTACACCGGGTTATCGCCGTGGGCAGGCCCGATGCTCTGGGCCACCTAGGTGCAATGATCTGCCAACTGTCCATTGTCAAGGAGTTTGACGGACCGATTCTGAGGGATTTTGCCGAGATTATGCAAAGCTGTAGGAAACACGGGGTGGCAGTGGAGCTAAATGAAGGTATGCATAGGAAGATCACTCCCGCGCAAAAAGCTACATATTACCGGGTTTTCCAATTAGCTAGGCAAGAGAAGGTCAAAATTGTGTTGGGGTCAGATGCCCACTCCTTGCCACAGATTGGGAGATATGTATGGGCCAGGGAGATCGTGGAGAAGTTGGGCATCGAGATGAGTGACTGTGTATTCCCCGCCAAAAAGACCAATGACTATAGCGTCACTTTTTCCCAGGTAAAGGGATGAGCCTCAAAAATGGCTGCAGAGCTAACGGAAGAGTATTTCCTACTCCTATGCTTCCGATTGCATGCAGTGGAGGCGACTTCCCTGGGGCTCCCTTGCCAAAGGGGGATGCCCCAAGGGTAGAAGGGATGAAAAGCCGTGCTGTAGAATAATGGAAGGCGTGAAATACTCTAGAAGGAGAGATACCATGGTACGTTGGGGAGTCTTAAGCACGGCCCGTATTGGTCTCACTTCGGTGGCACCTGCTATCTTGAATGCTTCCGGAGCCCACTTAGCGGCGGTCGCCAGTGAGACCGAAGGGAAAGCGGCGGCTTGGCTAGGAGAGTTGAGCAAGAGCTCCGGCAAGAACCTCGATCATGTCAGGATCCATGACACGTACGCGGGACTGTTGGCTGATCCGGAAATAGACGCCGTCTATATTCCACTGCCCAATAGCCTCCACTCAGAATGGACGATCAAGGCTGCCAGAGCGAAGAAACATGTGCTATGCGAGAAGCCAGCTGCGATTGATGCAAAGCAAGCCCGGCATACTATCGATCTTTGCAGAGCTGAGGGTGTTCTCTTCATGGAAGCCTTTATGTACCAGTTCCATCCTCAATATGAGCGGCTCAAGGAGATGCTGGCAGAAGGAAAGATCGGTGAGCCAAAGCTGATCCGCTCAGCCTTTACTTTCCCACTACCTAACCGGGGTAATATCCGCTATAGCCAGGCTTTAGCTGGCGGCAGTCTCATGGATGTTGGCTGCTATTGTATTCACAGTGCTCGCCTATTGTTTCGGGAGGAGCCCCTATCTGTTTTGAGTTCCGCTGAGATGGAAAACAACGTCGACACTTCCATGATCGGGGTACTCAATTTTAGTGGCGGGCGGATGGCCATGTTTGATGTGAGCTTCTCTGTGGTATCTCGGCAGTCGATGGAGATTGTGGGAACGGAAGGTGTTATCTTGGTGGAAAGACCTTGGAAGGCGGAAGTTGAGCCGGCCAAGGTCTCTATAGGCCCCAGCATTGGCTATGAGGATGGACCCAAGTTCGTCACTGAGACACTCCCCTTTGTGTCCGCTTACAAGCTGCAAGTAGAAGCCTTTTGCGATGCCGTCAAGGAGAGGCGACCTCTGCCGGTTGATCCTGAAGATACGTATAGAAATATGCTGGTCATTGATGCCGTGCGGGAAGCGGCCCGGGCAGAAAAAACAGTATATCTTAAGAGCTAGGTGGAATAGGATGTTAAACGGCACCCTTGCAGGGTTTTTCCAGGTTCCTGGTGGCCAGTACTTCCATTGCAGGTGTCCTATCGCCTGTGCAGGAGATCCTTCTGGGCGCCTTGAGGAAGGTCAGCTGAAATCCCAAGTCTTGGTATAGCTCAACAATCCTATCGGTGGCTTGATTGGAAAGCGCCACAGGCCCCGGGTGCTCGGCTAACCACTGAGCCAGTCGCACCTGATCATCCCAGCCGAAGACTTCCTTGGCATACTGAGTGAATTCGACATCATAGGGAGGATCTGCATAGACGAAATCTGCTTGGCCCAGTCTCACATCCTGGAAGCATCCCGTGGTAAACTCCCAGCTGGAGAAGACATCTTTGTA
>DAIQRD010000060.1:0-14151 GCA_036786445.1 Bacillota bacterium | reverse complement strand
ATACCTCCCCACGAATAGTCTCCCTATAGTACTTCTTTCCCAAAACCCAGATTCCTACCTAAATTACCATCCGGAATATCCGAAGATATTTCCCACAGCTCGTGGACACACTAACACACGGTCCCATTATAGAGCCAGGAGGATCTTATTTGGAAATCCGGATCACTGTTCCCATTCTGAAAAACCCACGGGGAGCTTTCCTATTTGCACCAAAATCTGAAGTGTTCATGGAGCCGGTGATTGTCAACGACAGCTACGCCGTCCATTTTAGCCAAACTGGCCTACATCAGCTCGTCAATGGCTTGAGACGCAAACACAATGCCGATTGGGAATGGCACAAACTAGCACGCTTGGGTGAGGACCTAACACATCGATCCGGTGTCACCCATCTTTTATGTCCAATTCACCTTGCCTCCCATTGGGAATCAGTAGGGGTGATTCCCTATCCTCACCAGCTAGACACCACCCGCAAAGTAATTGAGGAAATGCGAGGTCGGGCCATCCTAGCCGATGAAGTTGGATTGGGTAAGACCATCGAAGCCGGTATGATTCTAAAAGAGTATATGCTCCGGGGGCTAGTACGCAAAGCTCTGATCCTCACACCGGCCTCCCTCTGTTGGCAATGGTTCCAAGAGCTAAGGGAGAAGTTTCGTATCCCCGTCGCTTTGCAGCGCAGTCGATATGACTGGTCGAGATGCGATTGCCTAGTTGCCTCAATAGATACGGCTAAGCGAGAACCACATTATTCCGAAATCTTGGCCATCGATTGGGATATGCTCATAGTGGATGAAGCTCATCGATTGAAAAATTCTTCTACCCAGAACTGGCAATTTGTGAATTCCATCCACAAGAAATATTTCCTTATGCTAACTGCTACGCCCATCCAAAACGATCTGAAAGAGCTATACAACCTCATCACTCTCTTGAAGCCGGGTCAACTGGATACCTACCAAGCCTTTAAGCGCCGGTTTGTGGCAGACAAACGCACTCCCCGAGATCCTGCCGTCTTGCGCTCTCTTTTGGAGCAAGTCATGATCAGAAATCGGCGGGGTGCCGGTACCATCGAGTTTACCAAACGCATAGTGCAACCGATATCTGTCGAATTGACTCACCAGGAAAAACAGTTTTACACAGCCCTGCATGGATTCGTCCACCAACAGATGCAGAGTTCCTTAGCTCTGAAGCACACCATCCTACCCTATATTATTCTGCTCAGAGAGGCATGCAGTAGCCCCTGGGCAGCCGCTCTCACACTAAAGAAGCTCAGCGAAAAAGCAGAACCAGCTATGGAAAAAGATCTATTGGACCTGCTGGAGATGGCAGTCAATATCGAAATCAGCGCCAAAGTGCAACACCTCTTACAGTTGCTGGACAGCGATGGCCAAGACAAAACCATCATTTTCACCGAATATCGCGGCACTCAGGCTTTTATCAAAAAGCATTTGGAGGCAGCAGGGCTAGCCACCGTCACTTTTGATGGCAGCCTTTCGTCCAGTCGCAAAGAATTCACCAAGTTTCTATTCCGCCGCTACGGTGATGTGCTAATAAGCACAGAGTCTGGAGGTGAAGGCATCAATCTTCAGTACTGCAACAGAGTGGTGAATTTCGACCTACCCTGGAACCCCATGCGTCTTGAGCAACGGATTGGTCGGGTGCATCGGCTCGGCCAGACAAAAGACGTGTATGTGTTCAATCTTGCCACGTTGGGTACTATAGAGGAACATATATTGAGATTACTACATGAGAAGATAAACATGTTTGAGATGGTAGTTGGCCAGCTAGATGCCATTCTCAGCCACCTCCACCTCAGCAAATCCTTTGAAAGCCATCTGGTTGAGATCTTGGTTAAAGCCCAAACTGAAGACGATCTGCGCCGGGAATTCGATGATCTTGGTAACAGTATTCTAGAGGCCAAGCAACGCCAAAGAGAGGTTAGCATTCTTGAGCTCATTCCATAGTACTCTTGGTAACGATCTGCATGAAGTAATGCCACTGGACAATTTCGTGTCCCCCTCCCCACCCAATGAATCTTCGGCCGGCTTAC
The DNA here is from genome assembly GCA_036786445.1 of Bacillota bacterium. Lineage (GTDB taxonomy): Bacteria > Bacillota > Limnochordia > DTU087 > DTU087 > JAAZMF01. Next base: position 12,107 of record DAIQRD010000060.1, on the reverse strand, counting down.
AGGCTTTCCTAGATACCTTTTGTCGAAATCTAGGCATGGAGTGTGAGTGGCCCGAAGAGGGTCTTGCCACCATCCACTTAACCCATGAGGCAGCGAGTCTCTTGGAGGGACACCGCACCCCCGGTTACACCTGCAAACTAGCTCTATCGACCCAGGTAGCAGCCAAGCATAGTGATACAGCACTATTCGTCCCCGGCAGTTATCATTGGGATCGGGTTTTGGAAATTGTACTGGAAAAAGCCCGGCTGTGCCGTCACTATGTGGTGGGGATACCGGGCTTTATCGATGCAGAAAGGATGGACTCGGAGCCCGATGGGGGCCAGCTAATCTACGAACCCCACCTGCTCATGCAATGGCGTTTGAGCTACCGCTCCGATGATACCACTAGACACCGGATTTTCGATTTGACAGTAAACCTAACCAGTGGTGACATATACCATGGCTACTATCACAGCCTCTTACCCTGTCAGCTAGATCGAAGTCCTCTCCCCCACATTACACAAGCTAAAGCTCGAATCAGATATAAGCAAGCTTATCGCTTCATGACGGAAGAAATACAGTACCTGTTAGCTGATGAAGATCCTAGTTGGGCAACATCGGCCAACATGCACCTATCCACAGAATTATTAGCTTTGGAACAATACTATGCTGATCGGGCCCTAGACGAGACTCTCAATGAGCTCTTGAATGCTGAGAAAAGCAAGCGGATCCATGAACTCAAAGAACGCTTAGCGCCCAAAGTAGTGGCCAACCCCTTTGCCACAGCCCTACTCTACATACCTGTGGTCACCTATGAGATCGATATAGATGGCCAAGCTCTGGGTCTGCGCTTCGACCCTGTGACAGGCCAAGCCATAGGTTGATTAGCAGGGGCCTTCACTGCTTGGAGTTGAGCCGCTGGATCTGTTTCCTGATTCTAAGCTCCACTCTTTCCGGCAACGGTGGACTCGCTGGGCGCTCCATGTGCGTGTGTGTGGCTGCCACCTCCTGGTAAACTAAGGGGCTTTGCATCGAAGGCATAGGGATATAAGGCTCTTTGCCCAATAGGTCATGAAGAATCATGAGAGCCGCTTCTTTATCGGGGATGATGCCTTTTACATCACTGTCTGGGTCCATGGCCGCATAGGGAGGCAGGGGAGAACCGACACAGGACGGGCAACCCCCACTACAGCTACACTCCTGAATGAGCTGTAGGCAAGCCTGCAGAACCTCTTCAATTAACTCATATCCCTTGCTGGCGTACCCAATCCCGCCGGGAAAGCGATCAAAGATGAAAACGGTGGGCACACCAGTATTGCTGGAATCCACAGCAGAACCAATATCCATTGAATCACACATGGCGTAAAGTGGTAGTACAGCAGTTATGACATTGGCCATACCCAACAGCCCATCCTGGGGATTGCGACCCCACTGCCTAGCCCGAGCCAGTGTTTCTAAGGAGGGAGAGAGCCAGAAAGCACACGTTTCTAAGCTGCTGGGAGGCAAGGAGATCTTGCCAAAACCGATGCTGTCCTGGTTATAAAACTTGATTTTCTTGAACATGTACGTGATGTAAGTTACACTTACATCACCAAATCGCACCATCCCATCTTGTTGGGCCTTTTCCGTTTCCACCATCTGCACCTGGACCCGACGATCGCTAATGGCCTGGGTATAGTAGTCCAGCTCAGCCCTGTGGACATAGGCGACTTTTTCTACTGTATTCAACTCGGAAACAAAATACGTATCACCTTCATGGATGTATACAGCTTCAGTATGGAGCTGCATAAAGGCGCTGAGTTCATCGATACTACCAATTACGCTGCGCCCTTGGCTGGTGTCCACGATGGTGTACATGTTCTCTGTCATGTTCCGCAGATTGATATCATCAGAGGGATAGCCATGGCCGATCCAAAACCAGCGATCGCCTCTGTATATCAGCTGGCGATCTTCACCGAGAATATCCAGAAGTGCCGGCGCCGATGGCCCAAAGTCCGCCTCCTCATCTACCCGGATAGGCAGCTCGAAGGCGGCGGCCCTGAGGTGCCCCAGTACAATATAAGGGTTGTCTGGGTCTATGATAGCGTTTTCCGGTGTTTGCTCAAAAAAGTAGTGAGGATGCTGCATCAGATATTGATCGATGGGATTGTTGTGCCCAATAAGGATTACTAAAGAGTCTGCGTTCTTGCGACCAGCCCTGCCTGCCTGCTGCCAGACACTGGCGATGGTTCCGGGGAAACCCACGATGAGGCATGCATCTAGGCTGCCGATATCTATACCCAATTCCAGTGCGTTGGTAGAGCTTACACCTAAGAGCTCGCCGGAAAAGAGCTGTTTCTCTATGGCCCGGCGCTCCTCGGGCAAATATCCCCCCCGATAGGCCCGCACCGAATTTGCCAGCCCACTACCATAGCGGCTGAGTTCCTCCCGCACGTATCGATAGATCAACTCCGCTACCACCCGGGCTCTAGTAAAGGCAATGGTCTGAATCCGCCCTCGCAGAAGGCGCACCATCAGGTCTTTGGCCTCAGAGTTAGAGCTTCGTCTCTCCAGACCGTCAGCTAGTAAAGGCGGATTCCACAGCACAAAATGCTTCTGCCCTTTAGGGGAGCCGTCATCATCCACCAATGTCATGGCCTGACCAGTCAGTTGCCTAGCCAACTCTGTGGGATTGGCTATGGTGGCAGAACAGCAAATGAACTGTGGGGCAGCTTGGTAATGGCGGCAGATTCGCTGCAATCGCCCCAGTACATTGGCTACATTGCTGCCAAATATTCCTCGGTAAGTGTGAATCTCATCAATAACAACAAAGCGCAGGTTAGCAAAGAAGTGACCCCAACTGGGATGATGGGGCAAAATGGCTCCATGGAGCATATCGGGATTGGTCAAGATCACATTACCGCTTTCCCGCAGCTGCCGCCGCAGATCTCGAGGTGTATCCCCATCATAAGTGCCTGCGCGCATGGATAGAGACGGTACCAATGACTGCCAACGCAAAAGGCCCTGCAGCTGATCCTGGGCAAGGGCCTTAGTGGGAAAAACATAAAGAGCTCTAGCACTGGGATCCTGTAACAGCATCTCCAGCACCGGCAGATTGTAACACAGTGTTTTGCCGCTAGCTGTCGATGTTACGATGACCGCGTTTTCACCCCGCCTAATGGTATCTAAAGCAGTAGCCTGGTGGCTATACAGTTGCTCGATATCCATTTGGGCAAGGGCGCTCTTCAATTGTGGCGGTAGTTCTACTTGCGGGTTGCCGTATACAGCGTCTCGAGCCGGCAAACGACGCATGTCCACTGCTTGGCCCCGATACCCACGATCATTGAGGATCTCCTTCAAAAGGAGTTCTACTGTCATGCTGCAACACCTCTCGCTTAGGCTAGGCTGATTACATACAACTGTTCGCTATACACCCTACTCTTACCTGCCTAAGCGAAGGCTACATGCCTTGTACGTCCCTTTGCTGCAATCGCTGTGCCACAGCCTGAGCAACCTGCCACACATCACCCGCACCCATGGTGATCACCAGATCATTTGTCTGCAAACAAGGCTGCAGGGCGTCGGGGATCCGCTGTTTATCTCCAATGTACATTACCCGATCTTCGCCAATATCCTCACTCACCAACACGGCTAGCCTTTCTGCCGTCACCCCAGGCAATGGACTCTCCGGTGGCGGTGCATAGATATCTGTGATCACCACCAGATCGGCATCTTTAAAAGAACGCCCAAACTCCTCCATCAAGAGCTGAGTACGGCTATAGCGCTGAGGCTGGAAAATCGCAATCAAGCGTCGACCAAAGCCCCTCTTGGCAGCCTGTAGCGTCCTTTTGATCTCAGTGGGATGGTGCGCGTAGTCATCATAAACCAAGATGCCATCACCGACACCCACCCACTCAAACCTACGATGAGCTCCATGAAAACCTGTTAGCACCTTAGCTATCTGACTAAACTCTAGACCAGTGAGTCGGGCCACTGCTATGGCAGCTAGAGCATTTTCAACGTTATATACGCCCGGTACCGAAATGTGGCTTTCGCCCAAAAACCTATCATCATAATACACATCAAATGTGGCAGTGGGGCCTGTCAGTTGAATGTTTTCAGCCCGGTAACCCCCATGTCCTCCGCCTAGTTCAGTACCATCCATCAAGGCCTTGCCCTCACATGTTCCCTGGTGCCCTAGTCCGTAGACAACTACAGAAACCCTATCTTTAATCGCTTCTATGGAATCCTGCAATACAGCATAGGCCTGATGGCTGATGACCAGGCCTCCACCGGTCTTTAGATTGGCCAAAAAGCCTCTGTAGCTTGCCACCAGCCGTCCTGCCCGCCCACCGTAATTCTCCAAATGGTCGGCTTCCACACTGGTAATCACAGCTATCTGTGGGTAGTACCTGAGAAAGGAGCCATCACTTTCGTCGGCCTCTGCCACTACATAACTCCCTTGCCCCCACCGCGCGTGCACGCACTGGTTTTGCATTTCACCACCGGCCAACACAGTTGGGTCTAGGCCCAAATCAGCCAAAATGTGAGCAATCATACCTGTGATGGTGGTTTTGCCGTGGGCCCCCGCCACAGCTATCCCATGGTTCTTATTCAGGATGCGGGCCAGAATTTCTGAACGATGTAAAATCGGTATACCTTGCGTTTCGGCTGCCAGCATCTCGGGATTGCCCTTGGGAATCGCCGACGAAAAAACCACTAGATCCGCACCCATGACATGGGGCGCGGCGTGGCCCACATAGATCATAGCCCCTTGCTGCTGCAACGATCGCAGCGTCTCGGAATCTCTGAGATCCGAACCACTCACTTTATGCCCCATCTGCAGAAGCACAGTGGCAATGGAGCTCATGCCTGCCCCCCCGATTCCAATCATGTGAATATGTTGCGCCATGGCAGGGGCACCTCCAGTCTTAGCTTTAATATTCCCCAGTTCCATACGTGGTATTAGTAACTTAGTCCAGCGACTTCAATTCGCCACATGGATCCCAGGGTCCTGCAGGGTATTATTCCCAAAGCAGCAAAAAAATGCCCACCCCAAGTTCCACGATTTCTGGGGGTGGGTCCATTCGTCGTGCTAGCCTGCCCGGCAAAGGGGGTTGAAGAGACCCTAGGGCGTAGTGGTAGGCAATACCAGCATACCCTCCCTGGCTTGCTCTAATAGGACTGCAGCCACTACATCGGCCAGCACCCGAGCAGCAGCCTTCGCTTCTGTCAAAGTATTACCATTGTAATCTCCCAGATAAGATGTGAGCGTATTAGCATGCAAGCTGCCATTGAGATTGCGGTGTTGGACTTTGATTCCCCGGCTTACGCCTCTATACATGGCATCAAGACGCGTTTTCATTGTTTCCGCAAAAGCCGTATTGCCATTGCGATTGGGATTGGCTACATCTCCAACTACAAATAGAATCTTACCCACTCTTTGATCCGCCACATTAGCTGTCGTGTAATCGGCATCTTTGTTCTTGGGGAGCCCATCCCGATGAATATCAATAACAGCCTTCACATTAGGATACTCACTTAAAGCCTTAGCTACAGCTTCCCCAGCCTTGCGGAAAGCTTCACTGTATTCAGGCGTATCATATGTTCCCTTTAAGTGTATGGCTTTGATACCCTTCTCACTGATGGCCTGACAGAATTCCGCACCTACCTGCAGGATCTCCCCCTTACCGTTCTTGGCGTGGGAAGTACTAGGCGAAAAATTCTCACTAGTATGGGAGTGATAAACCAATACTGTAACTGGCTCTCCCCTGTCCACGCTTTCCATTTCCCCCGTTTTGCTTGAAACCGGGATACCAATGTCGGTAGCCGCCCGTTGGGGAGCTAAGGTTGGCTGTTCTGGTGCATACAATCCCAGATATTTTGCACCTGCAGCCGCCACCACTACCAAAGCAATGAGAATAAACAGAAGACCTGGACCGTTTGTTTGACGAGTTCTTCTTGCAACTCTTCGAGCCAAGCCCATCAACCCCCTTCCGCCATAATAGATATTCGCGAACTTGTCAATATATTCCGCGAGTACGATATTATGGGGAGGGACTTAGCTAAATCTCAGCGGTGAAAACCTTAGTTACTACCCCCTTGCCGGCAGGACCTAGATCTTGCCCATTCAATCGGAGTTCCACCGCCCCAGCATTGCCAAAACGCGCTCTAATCTCCTCCAGAGCAGTCCAAACATGTCTTTCGCCAGCTTCTATGGTCCTAGAAAACTGCAACTCGCCATCAGAGTGGACCTCTACCCAGCATTTCCCTGTGGCGTAGACTTCCAGGGCCAAGGGGTGAGAAACAGCTTCTTGCAGCTCCATGGGGGGAATGCGATGGATGGCATCGCTAGGCACAATAATCTCCGCGGGCAGGGGTTCCAGGACAGCCTGCGCCCGGGATTCAGCATTCTCTATGGGACTAGCCTCCAATTCCAACTCAGCTTGGCCCGTCTCACCATTCTCACTTGGTTCGGATCTTTCTGTTGGGTCCATATCTGTTAGGTCAGGGAGACCAGCATCTTCCACCTCGTGTCCCAGCAAATCACTTTCAATGGCAATGTCATGGTCCAAGATTGTCTCCTGGGGTTCGGACAAACCGGGGTCTTCGCCGGGCGCCGGGCTTATGTCCTCATGGTAATCGCCACTGTCAATCCCTTCAAAGGGTCGACTTGGTGTGTTGGAAAAGGGCTGCTGCCAAGTCAGGTAAAGGTAGGCCCCAAGAGCCGCTACTAATATAATGAGTACAAAAAGACCTTTGTAGGCTTTACGACGACGCCTGCTTCTACCTTCACCTTTAGCACTGAGTTGGAAAATGCCTGTATCAGTCCGCAGTTCCTTGGAGCGGGTGAATACCCCTACTGGTGGCTCCTCCGACAAATCCACGGTACCATGAATCTCCCGCCAGTATTTATACTCTTCAACTAGATCTTCACCAGATAAGCCCAAGTAATCACCATAGTTGCGCAGGAAACCGGTAGCATAAACAGAGCCAGGCAAATCTTCCCATCGACCCGCCTCCATGGCTGTAAGATAATGCTTGCGGATCTTCAAATCCTTCTCCACTTTATCTAGGGTAATGCCCTTCTTTAATCGGGCCTCCTCTAGTATCCGCCCCACTTCGGTCACGCTCTACCCCTTCTTTCATGACTAATCAGATTGCCCTAGGATCCCTGCCGCGCTCTCGTATTGCTCAATCAGAACCTCTCGGGCCTTGCTACCCTGATGGGGTCCCACAATACCTTTGAGCTCCATGGTGTCAATGAGCCTAGCAGCCCGGGAATAACCTATGCGAAAACGCCGTTGTAGCATGGATATGGATGCTTGACCCGAATCAAGGATGAGCTGGACGGCATCGTCAAAGAGCTCATCATCGACAACCACTTCATTGTCCGCGGACTCTTGCGTCGCTATTATATTTTCCTCTTTGGCCTCAGGATCCGCCTGCCGACTCCAGAACTCCACCATCTTGGCTATATCTCGCTCTTGAATCCAGGCACCTTGCGCGCGAATTGCCTTGGGGGCACCAGCAGGAAAATACAACATATCTCCTTTGCCCAAGAGCCGTTCAGCGCCGCCCATGTCCAAAATCGTCCTGGAATCCACCTGGGAAGACACTGCGAAAGCGATCCTAGACGGGATATTGGCCTTGATCAATCCAGTAATCACATCGACGGAGGGACGCTGAGTAGCAATAATCAGGTACATGCCCGCCGCCCTGGCCATCTGAGCTAAGCGACAAATAGAGTCTTCTACATCTGCAGCAGCAACTAACATCAGGTCGGCCAATTCGTCGATGATGACCACGATGTAAGGCAACAGCTCACCTTCTCCGTAACGCTGGAGATTGTCTGCCATCCATTCATTATAGGCCTCTATATTGCGGGCACCGGCATCGGCAAAGTGCTCATAGCGCCGCTCCATCTCCCTGACCGCCCAGCGCAGAGCAGTAGCCGCCTTCTTGGGATCAGTAACAACCGGTGAAACCAAGTGGGGTATGCCATTGTAGACAGTCAACTCCACTCGCTTGGGGTCAATCATCAAGAGCTGAACTTCTTCCGGCGAAGATTTATATAAGAAGCTGGCGATCATGGTGTTGAGACAAATACTCTTACCCGATCCGGTTGCCCCTGCCACCAGCAGGTGAGGCAGTTTTGCCAAGTCAGCAACCACCGTCTTGCCAGCGATATCTTTGCCTAGGGCCATGGCCAAGCGAGAAGGATGAGCCTGGAACTCAGGACTGCTAAGCACATCCTGAATATATACGATACTGGGCTCTTTGTTAGGCACCTCTACCCCAACCACCGATTTACCGGGCACCGGGGCCTCGATCCGTACATCCGATGCAGCTAAGGCCAACGCCAAATCATCGGCCAAAGCCACAATCCGACTCACTTTGACTCCAGGCGGCGGCTGTATCTCGTAGCGGGTGACAGTAGGTCCTTGGCACACATCAACTACTCGGCCATCAATGCCAAAACTAATCAGAGTCTCTTCTAGAAGTTGCGCCTCTTCACCACTACTTTGCCTGCGGGTCTTGCGATTGCGCACAGGTGCAAGCAGATCGAGACTAGGCAAAGTAAAGGGCCCAGCTTTCCGGGGTGGAGGAGCAGGAACAGACACCTCCAGTTCATCGGCGCTATTTGTCTTCATCTTGCCCTGGGAAGGGGGCCTCGCTTCCTCATGAGTGGCTGCCACCTCTTGGAGCGTACTCTCCGCGACTCCGGCCCTTTCCCCGGCTTCGCCAGACGGTTCTGGGGTAGGTCTCCTGGTTTTCCTAGATGAACGTCCCTTGGCCTTGCCCTTGGGGATATCATCCTTAGCTAGTCTGCCCTGCCATGATCGGATCAAAGTCCAAGAATTGCCAAACAGCTGAACAAGATTTTGCCATGCCCGCATGGGAATCCGAATCACCCAACGTCCACCCGCTGCTATGAACTTGAACAGAGGGATCTCAAAAAGCAAGATGATGGCGATAAGCAAGAACGCTATGGTGAAAACATAGGTACCCCCCAGACCTAGAGCTCGCAAACACACTGCTGTGAGGAGTTGACCTATAGCCCCTGCCCCCTGGGGACGGGCTATCCAAGGATTGGCACTTTGCACATACGGTACAGCCACCATATCAGTTGTTTGCAGATGGACCAAGATCAAAAGAACTATAGCCAGTAGCGAGATACCAGTAGCAAGTCGTATGGAATTCGGCTTGTCTGAGATGCCCTTGAGGCACACGTAGCCTCCAAGGAAAAATAGCAGCACAGGCAAATCAGCAGTAAATCCCAATAGCCATCGGCTGTAGCGAGAGACCCACAGGCCGATAACCCCCACACTGTCAGTGTGGAGACTCAGCCAAGTGAAGACGCCCATAGCAAATAGCAAGACTGCCCCAATCTCCCGAGACCTGCCCTGCGGTATAGGTTTCTTTGCCTTGCCAGTCTGCTCCACAAGCTTGGCCACAGCCTCACCTCCATTTCTTTCAAGTTCCCCACAGACATGCTAAATCCCTTGTTCTTTTCAAATTCCCACTGCGGCGAGAGCTGCTATTACCGCAATCCAACAATGGCTACCATCCTGCCTGTAGGACTTTTATCCCGCCTATATGAGAAGAAACTCTCCCCGTGGCACGCAGTGCATAACTTGCTGACATGCACCTGAGCCGCAGGAAGCCCGCTACCCACCAAATGCTGACGATTGGCTTCTTTTAGATCAAGCGTGATCTCGCCACCACACTCAGCTACGACGCCCTCTTGAAACTGCAGACGGAATCCTTCAGCTACATCTTCCCCCACAAAATAACAACAGGGGCCAATGGACGGCCCGATGACTGCATGGATATTGGCAGGGTGGCAGCCAAAGCGTTGTATCATGTTCTCCACCACTGCCCCACCCACATTGCGTAGAGTGCCTCGCCATCCGGCATGGGCAATTCCTACTGCCCGTGCCTGGACATCCCAGAAGACTATGGGCACACAATCGGCATAGAAACAGGTGAGCCATAACTGAGGGGTGGCGGTAACAAGACCATCAACCCCTGGAATGGCTGTATCCTGGGCAGATGCACCTCTCCCCCGATGGTGATCAAAAACAGCTGCCACATTACTTTCATGTACCTGTTGACCCACCACCCAGTGGCTCGCTGTGATGGCCAGCGCGTCAGAAAGTCGCTGTCGATTGGCCAACACCATTTGGGATTCGTCTCCCACATGCATACCCAGGTTCAGGGCAGCAAAGGGTCCCTGGCTTATGCCTCCAATTCTAGTGGAAAATGCCACGACAATATCCTTCGGTCTCCAGGCCTCGTCCAGTTCATAAAAACCCACACCGTTGCTGGAGCGATAACTTAATACATCTCCAGGTAAAGGCTGGCATTTCTCCACCGATCAGATCCCACCTATTCCGTCTCCTTCTGACGCAACTTCTCCAATTCTTCCATGAAACGCCCGATATCTTTGAATTGCCGGTAGACTGACGCGAAGCGCACATATGTAACTTCATCGATCTGCCGCAACCTTTCCATAATCATTTCTCCAATTGCTTGAGAGGGAACTTCCCGATCCATCTGATTGCGCAGTTCCCGCTCTATATCCTGAGCCAAGTCCTCGATGACCTCATAACTAATGGGCCGTTTTTGGGAAGCCTTGAGCACTCCAGTTATGATCTTATCACTGGAGAATACTTCTCGGCGCCCATCTTTCTTGATCACCATCAAAGGGATCTCATCCAGTCGTTCATAGGTAGTAAAGCGTCGCCCACAACCAATACACTCCCGCCGCCTGCGTATGGAGCTTCCTTCTTCGGTAGCCCGGGAATCGACTACCTTACTTTCCATAAAATCGCAATAGGGGCACTTCATCAGTCTCCCCCCTAGTCTACTTTGTGGCTAGCCATCTTGATTATACTACATAGGAAAAAGGCGATCTACCGAGAGACCGCCTTTAAAGAGCAATTAGCAGCTCCATTTCCCCTAATCCCGGGCCTTTAGAGCCCCATCTAGCTTGCGTGCTAAGTCGCGACTAGCTTCTATATCAGCCTCGTTGGGCACCCACTGTATGGCTAAGCCTTCACCGACCACATCAATACCGGCTTCAGATAGCAAGGTGGAGACCTGTTTCACCGCTCCTCCCCTCCAACCATGGGAACCAAAGGCGGCACCGATCTTGCCCTGGGGCTTAAGCCCCTTGAGAGCATCCAGCAAAGAACTCAATGAGGGCAACATTGCATTATTCATAGTGGGCGATCCCACAACCACTGCCTTGGCCTCCAAGATCTCTCGGATTATGTCACTATAGTCGGTCTTGCCGATGTTATAGAGATTAACCCTATATCCTAAGGCACTCAGTTCATCTGTAATGGCCTCAGCCATCAGCTCCGTGGAATTCCACATGCTATCAAAAACTACGACTACTTCCGGAGAAACACGCCCTGGTGTCTCCACTCCAGTAGACCAATTTTGATAGGCTGTAATGATCTGACCGGGATCTCGGCGCCAGATAATACCGTGACTGGGGGCTATTGTATCGAACTTAATACCCATATCTACAATCTCTTTAATTTTTCTTTCCACCAGTGCACTGAAAGGTAACAGGATGTTGGCGTAATACTTAGCAGCCTCATCCATTAAGATGCCATTATCCACCTCATCATCAAAGCGCTGAGAAGATGCTAAATGCTGCCCAAAAGCATCATTGGGCAGCAAGAGCTTGTCCTCAGGGATAAACGAAAACATGCTATCTGGCCAATGTAGCATAGGTGCCTCAATGAAGTGAATGGTCTTACCGCCCAAATCTAGAATGTCGCCGGTCTTCACTGGGGTAATATCCCAACCATGGTCACCGAAATGCTTCTTGAGAGGCTCTACCGCCCTTTGACTACAGTACATCTTGGCCTGTGGGCAAAGCTCCATGATCCGAGGCAGAGCACCGGTATGATCCATCTCCACGTGATTTACCACAACATAATCGATCTCATGCAAATCGCCGAGGCTCTCCAAGTGCGACACCAATACGTCTGTAAAGGGTGCGTGGACTGTATCTACCAATGCTCGGTATTTGTCACCCACGACGAAATACGCATTGTAAGTCGTACCCCGATGGGTACTATATGTTGCGCCATGGAACTGCCGCACATTCCAATCAACAGCCCCTTCCC
>DAIQRD010000059.1:0-14160 GCA_036786445.1 Bacillota bacterium | reverse complement strand
AATATTGGTGATCCACGATCCCCCGGTATAATAGAGCATGCCGCCATTGATAATGCTCATGGTCCCCAAGGTCACCACTATAGGGGGGATATCCAGTTTCGCCACAAAAAGTCCATTGATAGCTCCCAGGATTGCACCACTCACGCAACCGACCACAAACACAGTTAGGAGATTTCCGCCGACGTGTACCATGAACTTGCCGATGATCACCGTCACCGCGGCCGTCATAGCCCCTACCGAAACATCAATCCCACCGGTAATAATGACTAGGAGCATACCCAGGGCAACTATGCCGGACACAGTATTGTTCTTGAGTATGTCCAGCAGATTACTGGATGTAAGGAAAACGGGGTTTTTTAGAGTAATCAAGAGGGAAAGCAGCAGAATAATAAGTAAAATGCCTGCCTCTTTTGTTCTAAGCAACTGTTTCATGCGCCAACTCGCCTCTCCTACCCCAGATCAGCCACTGCAAATGTGCCCGGCCCATCCGCGGTTTGCTCAAGATACACTCTTTCTTGCATTTCCGCCAAGAATAGCAGCATTCATAATATTCTCTTGAGTGGCTATGTCCTTATCGAATTCAGCAGCAATCCTACCCCTTCTCATCACCAAGATGCGATCACAGACAGCTATCACCTCTGGCAATTCCGAAGAGATCATGATAATCCCGATACCCTGATCAGCCAGGTCTCTAAGTAGCTGATGGATCTCACTTTTTGCTCCAACATCAATGCCGTTAGTGGGCTCGTCTACTATGAGTACCATAGGTTCGTAGGCCAGCCATTTAGCCAATATGGTCTTTTGCTGATTACCACCGGAGAACTGATCGATAACCATCTTGGGGTATGGCGGCGTAATGGACAGCCTTTGGATCCAGGTCTCTACATACTCCCTTAACTGATCCATGCGGAGAATACCAAACCGATTGACTAAGGAATCCAGGCGAATCACCGATAAATTGTCTGCCAGCGTTTTCCCAAGAAACAGGCCTTGGGATTGCCTGCTTTCAGGGATATAGGCGATGCCCGCCTTAACAGCTTGATTGGTGGAGGTGATCTTCGTCTCTTTTCCTTGTAGAAATAGTTGCCCGCCATCGGGCATGATTCGACCAAAGATGGCTTGGGCCACCTCTGTGCGCCCGGCACCCACCAGCCCAGTCAATCCCAAGATCTCTCCCTGATGCAGGGTGAATGAGATATCGGCGAAATGACCCCTTTTATGAAGGCGCTTCACCTCCAAAAGCGGCGGACCAGGTGTGTGTTTTTCATAGTGCACAAACCGGATCTTCCGACCTACCATGAGCGAAATCAATTTCTCCTCATTCAACTCAGCCCGGGGATACGTGCCGACATGCTGACCGTCCCTGAGAACAGTGATCCGATCGGCTATGGTAAAGACCTCATCCAACTTGTGGCTGATAAACAGAATAGACATGCCTTCATTCTTCAGTGTAGAGACAACCCGGAAAAGAGCATTAACTTCCTCCTGGGATAGCGAAGAAGTGGGCTCATCCAAGATGAGCAACCTAGCATCGTGGACTAAAGCTCTGGTGATGGCCACTAGTTGCTGGTTAGCCAAAGACAGATCTGCAAGTTTGGTATTCAGGCCAATATCTAGATCCAGCCTAGCCAAGGCATCTCGGGCCGTATTTCTCATCGCATCCCAATCTAATCTCTTGACTCCCTCCTCTATCTGGCGACTTATTGTGATGTTCTCCACTACCGACAGGTTAGGGAACAGGCTCAGATCTTGGTATGTTACAGCGATCTTTCGCCTCAAAGAGTCCAGCGGATGGGCAAAATAGACAGACTGCCCATCGATGAGTATCCTACCCCCGGGATCCGGAATCTCAGCCCCTGCCAGGATCTTGATCAGGGTGGACTTACCTGCTCCATTTTCCCCAACCAAGGCATGTATCTCTCCTCGGCAGATGTCCATATTGACCTGATCCAGAGCTTTTACTCCCGGATATGTCTTACTGATTCCCTCCAGCTGCAAGAACACATTATCTACCACTTAACCCCGCCCCTTTCAGCTCCAACACAGGCGGCAAAAACACCCCAACATCATCCAATCAAGTACTTCTCACAATATAGTTCTTCGGTCTGAAGTGTCTTCCTCCTTTTTGACAATTATATGTGAACATGCTGTGTCTAGAAAATAGCGATAAGGCAAAGGGTTATGAATACGCTGCGTCTAAACAAGTGACTGAATAGGGACCCTCCCAAGGTTCTCAAGGATGAAACGATTAGGAAAGGAGCCAACACCTATGAATAAACCCCTCGGTATCTATGTAAACAACTGGATATTTGGCAATGCAACACTAGCTGAGGTTGCCAAGCGAACTAGCAAGCTGGGTTTTGATGGCATTGAATTGGTGGGAGAACCGAGCATTTACAGGCCCTCGGAGGTTAATGGGATCATGCAGGACTACGGACTGGAGGTCCTTTCTATCTGTGGTATGCACCCAGGCCCCGGGGTAGATGACCTGCGATTATTGTCTCATCCAGACAAAAGCGAAAGAACAAGAGCCATTGACTACATCCGAACCTGTGTGGATTTGGCCAAGGGAACCGGCGGAAGAAGCGTGCTGGTAGTGCCTAGTTTGGTGGGACAACCGGCCATCATGACGTCTAGAGCAGCAGATATCCAATTCGCTATTGAATCTCTCCAAGTGGCGGGGGAATACGCTGCAGAGCACCAGATAATCCTGACAATTGAACCCATCAACCGATACGAAGTGGGCCTAGTAAATAGCATCGATGACGCCATCAAAATGGCCAAGACAATAGATAATGAATATGTGAGAATCATGGGCGATACCTTCCATATGCAAATAGAAGAAGGTGACGGCATCCCCAATGCCATTAGACGAGCAGGCGGATATTGGTTTCAGCACCTGCACGTAGCCGATAACACTAGACAAGCTCCCGGCATGGGCAACATGCCTTGGCGCGAGATTATTAGAGCCCTACATGATATCGGGTATGAGGGCGGTATCTCCTGTGAACCCTTACCCAAAGGCAAAGCACCCTATGATGCCAGGGATGGCAACATTCCCAAAGAGCAGCTTGACCGCGATCTGAAGCTAGGCTTGGAGTGCCTGAGGCGGGAACAAGAGATTGTGTTGGGGATGGTGTAGGGGATCACACATATACGAGAAAGATGATTGTGCCAGCGACGGCGGGTGTGGCTCCCGCCGTCTGTTTGTGTCTTGAGCTTAGGGCTCTTCTCTTCCCACTGCCTGACTCGATGGCGAAAACCAGGATGGGCCGAGTTTTCCCTCCCCTCTGCCCCGAATGGATTATTCACTTGATCCTACGGGCAGTAACCACCATCATGTGAGGACAACCGTTGCCCAAAGATATAAAGCCCTCGATTCACAAGAGCAAAAACTACCCCAATGAGACTGAGCACAACTAAATGATGGCGAATTACCCTTTTGAGTATTTTTTTAGACTAGTACGGTATCTTCGAGTCAGTTCGAAAATCAAAGAGGGGGGTTTCACTGTGAGAAAGACAATTATGCTGATTGCTGCTGTAAGCTTGGTGTGTTTGGTGGCCATAAATGCCGGAGCGCGCTTGGAGCAAGCTCTGGGCGTTCCCCAGAATTTCGACATCAATCTTACCGTACCGCACTGGGCTGTTATGGAACGCACCGTCGACCAGTTCGATCTGACTTTTACGGACCTGGATCACGATAATGCAATTGCCGTCAGTAACACTGGTAGGATTACTCTCAGGTCCAATGCTGCTATCTCGGTCGTCTTGGAACAAGACTGGAGTGGCGTGGCCAGGGACCTCGGGATTACCGAAGAGGCTCTGTTGTGGGGAGGCAGCGGCGACAAAGATTACGTCATCTCACCCAATATCATCGTTCAACCGTTAGGGCAACACAACATGACTGATTTCCCTGGAACAGACGATAATCAAGGATGGTACAACTCTCCGAAGTTTACCTTCAATGCCGGGAGGGGCACAAACGCATTTAACATTAGAATGGATGCCAGAGTTAACGATGCAAACCCGAGATGGACTTATCTAACCCCTGGTACCCATACTGCGAACCTCATCATGACAATCTCCGGTCAGCAAACACAATAGCCGAGATTCACAGGAGTGGAAGGCGACCCTTCCCCTCAAACATAGCTTTAGTCTTTCAAGCCCTTGGTGGCCTGCGACAGAGGTGGCTCCAAGGGCTTTATTCAATCTCTTATTCAGGGTGCTTTGGGGATGCTGAAGCAGCTTGCAGGCGATGGCAGGTCATGGGAAAAGGCTGATAGGGGTATCAAAGAAGGCCAGATCCATGAGCTCACGACCCTAGACGATCTAGATAGATGATACAAGGCGGGTCTTCCAACAGACTACCCTTGCCCAAATCCACGTGTAAGTCAGACAAACCATATCTTCCTGGGATACTATTGCCGGATAAGAGTACTCACCCTCGCCATTCTCATCTAGCCAGCTATGACCGTTATCGAAGGACAAGACCATGATCATTGGTGTAAGAAAGCCCCAGTTGATACCCAGAACTAGGCAACCCTCAGTCCCTCTGGGGATCTTGCGTTGCCCAAAGTTGCATACTTTGTTGCACTATTTAACACACTAAACTCTTGATCCCAATCCTCTAAAGTGCTATTATATAAACAGCTTCTAGTTTTACCATGTGTGCAACAGTGTTGCCTAACGCTGGTATCTTGCTAGACGAACGGCCCCTGTTGCACACAGCAAATCATATTCCAGGAGTGATTATGTGAGCAGTTTGAAGACGGGCATAGCCTACTTCGTTCGGAACCGTGACCCCAAAAGAGTAGAGCAGGATATGCTGGACATAAAAGCCCGCGGTTGCACTTATGTTGTCCACTTTATGACTGAATTTGATACCGTTTTCTTTCCTGAAAGCGTTAAAGAGATCTGCCAGATAACCCGGGATATTGGATTAGAAGTATATCTGGATCCCTGGGGGCTAGGAGGCTTCATCTGCTCTAAGTACTCTCTTTTCCCTCTGGACCATCCTAGTGAGTGCCAAATACGTTCTGATGGGACTTTACTAATGCAGGCCTGTCCCAACAGCGAGGTGTTTGCCAAGCACGTGGAGCGCTGGCTGGATAAGGCAGCAGAAGCTCACTCGCAGTACATATTTTGGGATGAACCCCATCTCTTTTTCGAAAACAGTACTGATGGTACAGAGCCACAATGGGCCTGCCGGTGTACTAGATGTCAAGGACAGTTCGCAGATAGATATGGGTACCCCATGCCAGTAGAAGCTACTCCCGATGTATATGAATTCCGCCAAGAGACCCTCTATAGATTCTTCCATAGGGTCACTACCATGGCTCATCATCGTGGATTGAAAAACTCCCTCTGTCTTTTGCCTTTACGCAGTGATGAGCATGGTTTTAGTGATTGGGATCGCTTCTGCTCATTACCCCATGTCGATATATTCGGTACTGATCCCTACTGGTACTTTGTGGACGCAGAGCCTAAGCAATACGTGACTCCCTATACGGAAAAAGTGCTTGAGCTGTGCCAGAAGCACCAAAAAGAGCCTCACATTTGGTTGCAGGGTTTTCGAGTGCCCAAAAGCAAGGAAAACGAGATTGCCATCGCGGGTCTTACGGTCTATGAGCTAGGTATCAGAAATATAGCTGTTTGGGTGGATAAATACGGTACGGGCGATAACAATGCCTCCGGCGACCCCGAGAAGGTGTGGTCGACGACTGGCGATCTGTACCGTTTTCTTCATACTCTAGGCAAGTAGTCCGATTGCGGTTAGACATCAGAGTAGAGTAACTAAGGGAGGTGTGCGGGGAGCAGAGTTTCGGGATGAATAACCAGTGTGCAACAGGTTCAATCCAAAAAACCGTCAGGAGGCTCGACATATGCCAAGAACAAAGTTAGTCTGCTATGCTCTTTTGGTTGTGCTAATGCTGACAATGCCAGCTGCGGCAGAGACTACTATACGAGTATGGTTTGCAGATACCGCGGAGCCGGTGATGAAAGTCGTACGGGAAAGCTTGATACCCGAATTTGAGAAAACACATCCCGGCACTAGATTGAAGGTGGAGTTCATCCCCTGGGGGGAGCTGTCGCCCAAGCTGCTTACAGCTTTTGCCGGAGGCATAGCCCCCGACGTATTCATGCATGGGCAGGCGGCAACTGCAGGTTTTGCTGCGTCTAACCAAGTAGCACCACTAGACAAATATATCGCCCAGTGGGACGATGCTGCTGATTTTGGTGTCACACTTAATTCCGGCGAATACCTTGGTAAACGCTATTTGGTGCCCTTGTATGGTTCAGCCAACCTATTGGTATACCGAACTGATTTCTTCCAAGAGGTAGGACTTGATCCCAATTCGCCGCCCACAGACTGGGACGAGTTGGCTAGTGCCGCACAAAGACTAGCCATCAAGAAAGGCAACAGATTAGTGCGGGAAGGTATCGATCTGAGCTCCGCCGGCACTAGCGGCCAGCAGACTTGGAGTACATTTCTCTGGCAGAATGGCGGTAATCTCTTCAACAAAGATTACACCAAAGCGGCCTTCAATGATACTAAAGGCGTAGAAACCCTGGAGTTCTACACCAGTCTAATGGACGGCAATATTGCCGATCATCAACAGGCTGAAGCCGTTGGTAGCCTACCACCTCTAGCAGCCGGAACAGTAGCCATGCAGTTTGCCGGCACCGAAATACTAGGTGGATTCAAGACCTACGCCCCAGATAAATACCCCTTTGTCAAAGTGGGTGTACCTCTGCAGAAACAAGACAAGGCTGCATGGTATTCCTTTGCAGGGCTGTTTCTCTCTCAGCAATCAGCGAACAAAGACGCTGCCTGGGAAGCTATCCAGTTTCTTACCAGCCAAGCTTCTCTAGAGCAGATTATCAAGGCAGTTGGAGGTCTCCCGCCTCGGAACTCCATGCAGAATGCTGGCTTTATCCAAGAAGACCCCAATCTGGCTATGTTTCTTCGAGGCATGGATGCGGCCAAATTCAATCCCAACATTCCCCAATGGACGAAAGTTCGGGACATCCTGGCCCGTTACATCGAAAGAGCAGCCTTCGGAGCTTCAACACCTAAAGAAGCTCTCGACGCTGCTGCCGATGAAGTCAACCGTATCTTACAGTAACTGATGGATGACCTATGGGTACGGGGTATTTCTCCACCCCGTACCCTCCTGGTTATCGTTGTGCCAACATGTCTAAGGAGATGACGGGTATGTCCACCAGAGCCACCGAATCACACCCGCGCCTTGGCCCGAAGCTAATTCCGTATATGTTTATCCTACCGGTGATCTTGCTCACCCTACTTTTCAAGTTTATTCCCATTGGCATATCGCTGTCCTTAAGCTTTACTGACTATGATATGCTATCAAATCCTCGCTGGGTGGGATTGGCCAATTACGCCTATCTGCTTTCCGATAATGATCTGTTTTGGAGAAGCCTTAGAAACACAGCGCAATATTCGCTGGAGGTGCTACCCGCCAACATTATTATCAGTCTGTTTTTGGCCATATTGGTCAACCAGAAGCTAAGGGGCATGGCCTTTTTTCGCACTATTTTCTATTTGCCGGTGGTCACATCCATTATCGCGGTAAGTATGATCTGGCTGTGGATCTACAATCATCAAGTGGGACTCTTGAACAGTATCCTAGATCTGTTTGGTCTAGGCCCTTTAGAATGGCTGCGAAATCCCAAACTTTCGCTGCATTCCTTAGCCATCATGCGGATCTGGAAAGGTGTAGGGTGGAACATGGTTATCTACCTAGCAGGGCTACAAGGAATCCCTGCGTATATCTATGAAGCTGCCACCATCGATGGTGCTTCCTCTTGGACCCAGTTCCGCCGCCTGACTTGGCCTCTATTAAGGCCGGTAACATACTACATTATCGTTATGGGGCTGATATCAACCTTCCAATCTTTTGGGGAGATTTATGCAATGACACAAGGAGGACCGCTGGATTCTACTACTACTTTAGGATATCTCATCTATCAGCAGGCATTTCAATACTGGGAAATGGGCAAAGCATCGGCTACTGCTTTCATACTATTTGGGTTGATACTTGCCCTGTCCGTGGCACAAAACAGGTTTGCTTCAGTTGAAGCTGAGTAAAGGAGGCTCCAGCCTTGTCCAAGAAGATCACTGTTTATGCTGTACTTATTTGCCTAGCTGTGCTGATGAGCGCACCCTTTGCCTGGATGGTTCTGAGTTCAGTCAAACCCAATGCAGACTTGTTCAGCTACCCGCCTACATGGCTACCAACTCGTATCACTTTCGACCACTATCGGCAGGCTTTTCAATCAGCGCCTTTCGGGCGATATTTCGCCAACAGTGCTATTATTTCAACTGCCACTGTGGTAACCAACTGCTTGTTCTGCTCATTAGCCGGTTATGCTTTTGCCAAATACACATTCCCCGGTCGGGATCTGCTCTTCTATGCCTTGATTGCGACTATGATGATACCTTTCCATGTTATTTTGATCCCGGTGTTCATATTTGTTAAGAGATTCCCCCTCGCTGGTGGCAATGATATCCTTGGAAACGGTGGCATTGGGCTATTGGATAGCTATTCTGGCTTGATGATCATCCATCTAATGAATGCCTTTGGCGTTTTCTTGATGCGCCAGTTTTTCTTCTCCATACCCAATGACTTGCTAGATTCAGCTCGTATTGATGGCGCCTCAGAGCTTGGCATCTACTGGAGAATCGTCATGCCCCTGGCAAAGCCGGCTCTAGGTACCCTGGCCATCTTCACCTTTACCAGCGTGTGGGATGATTTTCTCTGGCCTTTGGTCATCACAACTTCCGAAGATATGCGGACAGTGCAGCTAGGCCTCCAGGTCTTCCAAAGCCAGTACTCTATACAGTGGGGCCCTCTTATGGCAGCTACTTTCGCTGTTACACTGCCCTTGATCTTGGTATTCATCATGGGACAGAGATACTTTGTTGAAGGAATTGCTACCAGCGGAATGAAAAACTAGGATCAGCAAAACCCCGGAGAGGCGCTGATAACATGGTTACAATCAGAGATATTGCCGAGATCGCAGGCGTTTCACCTTCTACTGTTTCCCGGGCCTTGAGAGACAGTCCCCGACTTAGGCAAGAGACGAAGGCTCGCATTCAGAAAATAGCCCGGGAACATAACTATATGGTACAGACTCCCACTGGCCGCCAAGGCGAGCTGACCATTGGTGCGGTGATTGCCAACCCTCAGGGAGACGTATATAAGGATGATTTCTTCTCGGGAGTCATTAACGGAATCTCCGCCTTTTTGCAGGCTGAGAGCATTCCATTTCTCTTGGAGACTACAACTGGCAGCATTGGCAACAGCTCCTTCGGGCTGCCCGACATGATCAAGAACAGCTGGGTGGATGGAGTTATCATGGGTGGCATTCCCGTGGAGCAACCTTATATCGATGCTCTGTTGGAGACTGGCAAACCTGTAGTCTTTATCGGAAGGTACGCTCAGGACATGCGACAGTTGACTGCAGTGATCCCTGACAATGTATCTGGGGGCATACAAGCGGGAGAGCATCTTGTAGAATGCGGCTATACTCATTTTGCCTTTTTGGGAGGCAATTTGGCTATCCCGACCTTCCAAGATCGCTTGATGGGATTCCGACAAGCGCTCTCGAGGTCTGGTTACGACCTAGCAAGGGAAGCTGTTGTCGTTGACGGCATGGATCAAATGGCAGGCTACCTGGGCATGCAGCAGCTTTTGCCCCTCATGGAGAAAAACGAGCATTGGGGCATTTTCGCAGCCACTGATTGGCTGGCCGCCGGCGCCATTAGAGCCCTAGATGAACACAAGATTAGTATCCCCTCTCAGGCAGGGGTAATAGGTTACAGTGACCTAGAACTGGCTTCCCAGAGCTTCCCTACTATCACCAGCATTAGGGTAGGTCGCCACCTCCTAGGCAAACTCGCCGCTAGAACTCTTTTAGAGGCCGTTACGGCGCCCTATCCCAATACTATTCAGACATACATCCAGCCTAGGCTAATCGTACGGGAATCCACCGGAACGATTGGCTCCAAAATGGTAAAGGAGGCAAAATAGATGGGCAATCTCAAGCAAAGTCTGTTGAATCTAGTTGAATCGAGCAGGTTTCCTTTGGTAGTCAGCCTGCCTGCCAATCGGTTGGAATTGGCCCGGGCGGCCATCTCCGGCGGCGCCGATGCCATCAAAGTCCATATCCGTGTAGGCCATAGGGCCAGCGGTCATCACTTTGGCACGCTAGCAGAGGAAATCGATGCCATCAGAAATATCATCAGCGCTGTGGATGTTCCTGTAGGGATAGTACCTGGCGCAGAAGAGCCAGCCACACCGGCAGAGATGGAAGAACTGGAAGGTCTAGGGATCGATTTCCTCGACATGTACTGGCATCATCTCCCCTCATATATATTAACCGGTACCCAGATCAAGATTGCTGCTGCCATCGATGGTGTTTTTCAGCACGAGGAGCTCCCTCTACTCACCAAGCGCAGGGATGTCGCCATGCTGGAAGCTTCTATCATGGACAAAACGGAGTATGGCAAGCCCCTGAACTTGCGGGACCTAGTTACCTACGAGCTAATCACTAGAAATAGCTTCAAACCGGTACTTGTGCCAACTCAGAAGCAACTCATGCCTTCCGACCTACCTCTCTTGCAGGAAATTGGAGTCAAGGGAGTTATTATGGGAGCGATAGTCACCGGCACAAAGGCTGAGACTATCGAGAAAGCGGTCCGAGATTTCAAGGAAGCTCTGAGCTAACAGGCACAATGATTACCATGAAGATTACTAACGGAGGATCTATGAGAGACCATTCTTGTGTACAAAGCAGCAACCGAACCGAAATCATTGTATGTGGCGGGGGTCCCGCTGGAATTGCCGCAGCCCTAGCTACTGCCCGCAGTGGCTGCCAGACGACCCTTATCGAGAGGTACGGCTTCTTGGGAGGCAATCTCACCGCCGGTCTGGTCAATCCCATGATGACTTTCCATACTCGAAGCGGTCACCAGGTGATAGGTGGCATCGCCCAGGAGATAGTTGATCGGCTAATTGCCAAAGGCGGATCACCGGGCCATGTGTCCGATCCAGTGCAGTTTGTGGGCAGTGTTACTCCCTTCGATCCGGAGATCTTTAAGTTGGTAGTAGAACAAATGCTCCTAGAGGCAGGGGTGAGCATCAGATACCATTCGCTAGTGATCGATGCCAAGCGCCAGGGCAATCGCATCCACTCAATAACCCTAGCCACGAAAGCAGGACTGGAGACTATATCCGGCGATTTCTTCATCGATACTACCGGGGACGCTGATCTGGTGAGTCTAGCTGGCGAGAAATACGATGTCGGCCGACAAGCCGATGGCTCGACACAGCCCATGAGTCTGATCTTTCGGCTAAGTAATGTCAATCTTGCGGAGGTCCTTGGTTACGTGACAGACCATCCCCATGACTTCCACTTGCCCGAGGGTGTTGAGACACTAAAAGCGACTGGAACCATAGGTATTTCTGGATTCTTCTCCATAGTCCAAGAGGGCGTAAGCGACCATGAGATCCCACCATACAGGGATCGCTTGCTCTTCTTTGGGCTAGGTGGACAGGATGTGATCGCCAATGTCACCCGTATCACCGGATTGAGCGGACTTGACCCTCACGACCTGTCCTTAGCCGAAGCGGCGGGCCGATCACAGGCTTGGGACTATTTCCACTTCATGCAAAAGCGGATACCAGGCTTTAAGAATGCTCGGCTGGTACAGACCGGTGCCCAGGTTGGCATAAGGGAAACCCGACGCCTTAGGGGACGATATATAATCACAGAAGATGATCTACTGAAGGGCACAGAGTTCCCTGACGCTGTGGCTTTGGGCGCATATCCCATCGATGTCCACTCTCCGGTAGATGAATCCATGCACTTTCATGGCCTGGAGCCGGATCAATACTACCAGATTCCGCTGCGCAGTCTTATACCCCTAGATATAGAGAACCTGCTGGTAGCGGGCAGGTGTATTTCCTCAACCCATCTAGCTTTGGCTGCTCTCCGGGTTGCCCCAACCGCCATGGCCACGGGCGAAGCCGCCGGTCGAGCCGGAGGTCTCAGCGTCAGAAGAGGCATCCGTCCCGGGGATCTCCATCCATCCGATATGTCAATACCAGTGTAAGAGCTAGACCTCACTCGAACAGGGTGAGGTCTAGCTCTTGTCCCAGCCATGCAACCGGATCTTCCAACAGACTACCCTCTCCCTTTTCCACGTGTAAGTCAGACAAACCATATCTCCCTGTGCTACTATTGCCGGATAAGAGTACTCACCCTCGCCATTCTCTAGTATGATCTCATCTCGCCAGCTGTGACCGTTATCTGCGGACACGCCCACGACCAACGGCGTACGAGGGCCCCAGTTGATACCGACAGGATTATACACTAAGGCTAGGAGCCCTGAATCCAATCTTACAAGGTCAATTCCGCTGTTATTACTGGGAAGCCCCGAGGGATATGCCAAAGACCAAGTTCTACCCCCATCTTCTGAGTCACTGCGGTAGATGTGCCCTTCAGTGCTGCGCAGCAACATATAGACAATTCCAGATTCTGATTCCCATAGGGTCGGTTGGATGACACCTTTGCCCCTAACTACAGCACCCGGGCTCAGCATGCCTGATTCTCCTGACTCTAGACCGCCTGCAATAGAGCGCCTTAGCGGGACTACATCGCTCTTGACCCAAGTCTGTCCCTGATCATATGAAATATCTACGAAAGCATCCCACTGCTCGTTTTCCGTGGAAGCTGGAGCTAGCCAAGTGCCATCAGTGAGGATAATCGGTTTGTTCTTGACTGGACCCCGGCCCCCTACATCCCCCTCAACCAAAGCTTTGGGCTTCGTCCAAGTATGGCCACTATCGTAGGAAGTTGCCACCATAGTGCGCCAGCTCTTGATCTCGTGACCCACTTTATAAAAAAGGAAGGTACTTCCATTCTCGCCTTGAAACAGCACCGGATTCCAGTGAGGGATTCCCTCCTCATCGGCAACCTTCACCGGCGGACTCCATATACCATTACTGCCGTCGCGCCGACTCATCCAAATAGAAACATCATCAGCACCCTCACGGCTACCACCGAACCACACCACAAGGATATCGCCGCCCTCAAGTACAAGCAAAGTCGATGCATGGCAACTGGCAAATGGCCGCTCATCGCCAAACACAAACTCCCGGAAGACAACTCTATGGTTCAAAACCGACCCCCCAAAAAAGATGCTCTTGATCACCCAATTCGCCCAGTCATCATCCACACAGCCTACCCCGCCTGATACCGGGCAGAACCCCTGAAGACTTCCCGAACGTGCCAAGCAAGGTATCCATCACCTGGCAGGTACACTGGACTTTGCGGTGGGCGTATTTCTGTGCCATGGTATCGCAGAAGCCATTCATCTAGACCACTGGTACCGTGGGCCGCTTCCGATACCAGGAACTCGAGGGAATCCCCCAGCGTGAAGGCGCCTCTATCAAAGAGCTTATGATGCATGGTGCACATGGCGATACCGTTCTGCTCTATATCTGGTCCACCAGCCTGATGCCACTTGATATGAGCTGCTTCCAGGGCAATCATTCTTGTACCGAGCCTAACATCAAAACCGCATACAGCACACCTATACTCATATGCTTGGAGTATTCTATCTCGGAAGCCTGGATCTCGCCTCCGCTGCCGACTGATGGCGTATTCGGGCTCTGTTGTCAGGCCTACTGCTTCCAGGATATCTTCGTGCACTGTTTCTGGGAAGTTCTGCTCAAGCAACATGGCAGCAATCTCGCCAGCAAGACTAGGATCGCTAGCAAAAGCATCAAGGATTTCTTGGGTGAAACCACCG
The DNA here is from genome assembly GCA_036786445.1 of Bacillota bacterium. Lineage (GTDB taxonomy): Bacteria > Bacillota > Limnochordia > DTU087 > DTU087 > JAAZMF01. Next base: position 320 of record DAIQRD010000059.1, on the reverse strand, counting down.
GAGATCTTCCCTTGCCTAAGAAACCCAATTCCCTGATCCGCCTTTGTATCTATGGCTTCACTTAACTGCCACACACCGTCATTGCCCAAACGGACAAAGGGATAGTTCGCATGGTACGATTTTCGGGGTGGACCGAACTCTGCCAGGAGCCGTATGAGCTGTTCTTCATTTCCCCCATAGTCCAGCCACCGTTCTCCCTGCTGAAGCTTTCCCAAAGCATATAAAACCAGCAGTGGCTTATGAGGAGCCCGCTGCCCACCACTTCTCCATGTGCGGATCTCTGCGAATTTCCGTTTGGTATCTTCTCGGGTCATAACCAT
>DAIQRD010000058.1:0-14628 GCA_036786445.1 Bacillota bacterium | reverse complement strand
ACGGAGCCTATATCCAGCCTTGGGCCAGCTCGTATTTTCTCTTTGGATTGCAGAAGGATCAAGGGGATCTGGTCGAAGGCGATTACTCTATGTTGAAGGATGGATTGGAGCTCACCTATCAGCTGCAGCTAGTAGACAAATGTGCTGCCGATTATGCTACCAACCAATCCATGGGCTCCCACTATCGGGGGATCTTTGAGCGGGGCAATGTCGGTATGCTCTACATGGGCACTTGGTACATTCAGGCCCTCATCTATGATGCAGGGCAGGGACTCCATAATGTGAATTGGGGTATAGTGCGAATGCCTCAGTGGGAGGGTCTGGAGCCTGCCACCATCGGCAACGTTACCCCGGTTGTCATTAACTCCAAGACAAAGAACAAGGAAGCCGCTTGGAGGCTGGCCAAGTTCCTTGGAGGCCAAGCCGGTGCTGAGATCTTGGCCAAGAACCAGATCATGCCTGGGTATGTGGATGATACTGTTTTGCGGCGCTTTGCTGAAGCCCCTGGCTTCCCAGCCGATGGACTTGATGCCTTGATCACCAACAAAGTGTTCATGGAATGGCCACCGCATCGCTTGACAGGGCTTCTGGGCAATATGGTCAACGAAGAAATAGTGTTAGCAATGACGGGCAACAAATCCATCGAGCAGACCATAGCTGATATGGAAACTCGGCGGAAAGAGATTTTCATGTTGAACCCATAGGCCAACGTAAGTACTGTACAGTCAGCTAGTTCAGCAGTGAAGTACCCTGTGTCCAGTCTCTAAAATATGACAGGGTACTTCACTTCCAGATGAGAGGGGATGGGTTTGTGAAAAGCTCTGCCACCAGGAGAAATCGCATCACTGCCTACTGTTTCCTCCTTCCTAATCTTGCCGGCTTTGTTGTGTTTACCCTTATCCCAGTAGTTGCTGCATTGGGGTTGAGCTTCATGCGTTGGGACAGCTATAACCCTACCCAGTTCGTCGGCCTGCAGAACTTCCAGACAATGACGCGAGACAGCAGTTTTCGCATCTCTTTTTGGAACACCCTCTATTTTACCTTTGCAACGGTGCCATTGACGGTGGTTGCCTCATTGATTCTGGCTTTGGCTTTAGACAAAGGGGTAAAGGGTTTGGAGATATTTAGAGCTATTCATTTCTTTCCCCATATTGCCTCCACTGTTGCTGTGGCAGTGGTTTGGCAGTTTCTGTACAATGCCGATATGGGACCAATTAACATGCTCCTCAGAACTATTGGGGTTATGGACCCGCCTCGTTGGACTGCTTCAGTGACCTGGGCAATGCCAGCGGTGATTCTCATGAGTGTGTGGAAGTCGGCGGGCTATCATATGATCATGTTTTTGGCAGGCTTGCAGGGTATACCTAACCATCTATATGAGGCGGCGATCATTGATGGGGCCAATAGTTGGCATAGATTTCGCTTTGTGACTCTGCCTTTGCTGACCCCAACTCTGTTTTTTGTCATCATCATGAACCTCATTTACTCTTTTAAGGTATTTGATCAGATATATATCATGACCCAAGGGGGACCGGGTCGAGCGACATCGGTGTTGGTTTACTATATTTATGTACAGGCTTTTGTCAACCAGAATTTCGGCTATGCATCGGCTATGGCCTTCGTGCTATTTCTGGTGCTTTTAGGGATCACAATAATGCAATTTAGGCTTCAGGAGAAATGGGTGCAGTTTGTCAATTGAAGGGGGAAGCGGTGGTGTCTAGTTCAAGTATAGAAAGACAGTCATCGGCAGCTACGGTCAAGAAATGCCTTTGGTATGGTCTCCTTATCTGTTCCTCTATAACCATGTTACTGCCCTTCGCCTGGATGTTATCGGCCTCATTGAAAACCAACCTTGATGTTTTTCAGTTTCCTATTGAGTGGATCCCTCGAAACCCCCAGTGGCTCAACTATGTGACGATCTGGAAGAAAATTGATTTTGCTCGCTACTATCTCAATACAATTAAGCTGACGGTGATTATCACTGCGGCTCAGCTATTGACCTGCAGTTTGGCAGCCTATGCTTTTGCTAAGATCGATTTTCCCGAACGCAATGCCCTATTCTTGGGCTATATAGCGACTATGATTGTGCCCTTTCAAGTGCTCATGATCCCCCAATTCATCCTGCTTCGCAATCTCCGATTGGTAAATACCCATATGGCTTTGATTTTACTGCAGTCTTTTAGCCCCTTTGGGGTGTTCTTGTTGCGGCAATTCTATCTTAACATTCCCAATGAGCTGCTGGAGGCCGCCCGTATCGATGGCCTCAGCGAATTCGGCATCTACCGCATCATAATGCTGCCACTATCAAGGCCTGCCTTAGCCACCCTGACTATCTTTACTTTTGTCTTTGTCTGGAATGATTTCCTTGGTCCTTTGATCTATTTACACTCTCCTAACTTACGGACTATTCAGTTGGGAATTCGCATGTTCATCTCCCAGTATTCCGCTGAATATGCGTTGATCATGGCGGGGTCAGTGTGTTCTTTGATTCCTGTAGTGATCATTTTTTTGGCTGCTCAAAAGTACTTCGTGGAAGGGATCTCTTTCACAGGTCTGAAGGGATGATCCCTAACAAATCCTGTGGCTCTGTGGAGACCTTTGGCCGACCGCTTTCCACACGTTTCAACAATGGCAGCGCAAGTAACCGCAGGAGCAAGGAGAGGGCAAAGACCAACTCCAGCCCACTGAGCTCCAAGCCGATTATGGGTATTTGTGTGTCGATGAACAGATCTATCTGTCGAAAAGGGAAGCAAATACAGTCTAGCAGGTTGTCAGAGAGACGACAATCCCGGAATATCGTTGTTTGCACGCTACGGAAAAATAACTATGGGCGCAGGATTGCAGCACACTCAGCCATAATAATATACAATACCACGGAGCATTGGGATGGAATGTAAGGTTTGATTTGAGAAGCGGGGTGTAGTAATGCTAGGCAGATTGCCGCGGGTTCACAGGGTGAAAGCGAGATTTCCTAGACCCAAGATAGATCGAATCAGTGATACAACAGCCCAAGAGGCAGAAAGGCTCTTGCGGACCATGGGGCCAGGGCAACGTTTGGGTATAGCTCTGGGTAGCCGTGGGATTACTGATCTTAACATAGTGGCCAAAGCTATTGTGGATAAAGCGAAGAGTATGGGCCTTGAGCCCTTCATTTTCCCAGCCATGGGAAGCCATGGCAATGCCACAGATCATGGGCAAGCTGGGGTTTTGGCCTCCTTCGGGATTACTGAAGAGTCCATGGGTGTCCCCGTCTGCTCCCAGATGGATACTGTAAGTGTGGGTGCTTCCCGCAGCGGGGTGCCCGTGCATGTGGCCAGGGTGGCCATGGAAGCCGATGGGGTGCTTTTGGTTAATCGGGTGAAATTGCATACGGATTTTCACGGCCGCTGGGAGAGTGGCTTGGTGAAAATGGCTGTGATTGGTTTAGGTAAACAAGCTCAAGCCATTGAAATCCACAACTACGGTCCTCTAGGGCTAAGGGACAAAATCCCGGAGGTAGCTGAAGTAACACTGGCCAAAGCCCCCATTATTGGCGGAATAGCTTTGGTGGAAAACGCCTACAGAGAGCTGGCCATCATCAAGGGGTTGCTTAACCAAGAGATCATGGAAATGGAGCCGGCTCTCTTGATGCAGGCCCGTGAACTAATGCCCTATCTACCTTGTGATCAGCTGGATGTGCTCATTGTCGATGAGTTAGGAAAAGACATCAGTGGGTCTGGTATGGACACAAATATAATCGGACGTATGTATCTTGTGGGTCAGAAAGATCCATTGAAACCTAAGGTCACTCGTATCGCCGTTTTGGATCTCACTGATGCGACCCAAGGTAACGCTACGGGAATCGGATTGGCAGATATCACTACTAAGAGGTTAATCGATAAGATTGATTATCCTAGCACCCACACCAACATAGTCACTAGCACTTTCCTCATGCGGGGCAAACTGCCAGTTTATTTCCCCAATGATCGGGAAGCTGTAAAGGCGGCCATCCGCACCTCCTATGCTACCGTAGATAGGTGTCGGTTGATTCGCATACAAAGCACTGCTCAGCTGGAGACCATGTTGGTATCAGAGGTGGTCTTAGATGAAGTGCGGGCTCAAGGGTGGGAGATTGGTGAGCCTCAGGAATGGAGTTTTGATGATAATGGGAATTTGCGGTAAGATGCAGTCTCTAAACAGCAAACCCGTTTTGGGTATCACCATGGGCGATCCCGCAGGTGTAGGACCGGAAGTAGTGCTGAAGGCTCTAGTGAAGCCTGATGTCCATAGGATGTGTCACCCTGTAATCATCGGTGATGGTTCAGTGCTGGAGCAAGCTCGCCGAGCTTTGGGCATTGACATTATCCTGAGACCTACAGAGTTAGGGGCTCTTGGCTCGGAGCGGTGGTTAGCAGCCACTGCAGCAGACGAGGGCTCGGAGATCACCTTTATAGACTTGGAAATGCTCAAACCTGGGGAGATCAAGGTGGGGGAGCTCCAACCCAAGGCTGGTAGGGCAGCAGTGGAATACATCAAAGTCGCAACGGATCTTGCCTTATCAGGAAGTTTAGCGGGTATTGTCACTGCGCCCATCAATAAAGCTGCTATGAATATGGCGGGTTTTGCCTATGCCGGCCATACAGAGCTATTGCAGACTCTGACAGGGGCGAAAGATGTAGCTATGCTGCTCTATCTAGGGCGTCTAGGTATCAGCCACGTGACGACCCATGTCTCCATGGGGGATGCCTGTCGCCTGGTAACTAAAGCCCGTGTCCTTCAGGTAATCAGGTTGACCTATGCTGTAGCTGTGCAGCTAGATCAGACCGACAAACCCCTGGCGGTGGCTGGCCTCAACCCCCATAGTGGCGAGGGGGGGCTTTTTGGCAAAGAGGAGTTATTGGAGATCGCTCCAGCCTTGGAGCAGGCTAAAAACGAAGGGATTAATGTCGTGGGACCTCTGCCCCCAGACACGGTTTTTCTCAAAGCCCATGGAGGTACCTATGATTTTGTCATTGCCATGTATCATGACCAAGGGCATATCCCAGCTAAGCTCTTGGGCTTCGAACGAGGGGTCAATGTCACCTTGGGTCTTCCCATAGTGCGCACCTCCGTCGATCATGGTACTGCCTTCGATATCGCTGGAAAAGGCATAGCCGACTGCAGGAGTATGGTGGAAGCCATCAAGTTGGCGACTCGCCTCGCAAAGGTTTGAGCATCACAACCCATGGACCTTGGGAATCTTGGGTTGTGGAAACGGCGACAAAGCCTGCGCTTTCATAGAGACGGCGGGCGGGACAGTTGTCAGGCCTTACCTCTAGCTTGACAAATGTGGCTGATGTAGTGGCTAGGTATTTCAGGGCTTTCTGTAAAAGGGCACGACCCACTCCTTGTCCACGACACCGTGGGTGTACTGCGATGGACAGTATCTGAGCCGTATGCCCCTGGTATCTTGGCATCCTACTATTTAGCTGGATCTGAGCAAGGGCAAAGCCGAGCTTGTTACGGGCAAGGCTTGACACTTGTACTATGCCAATCCCATACTCCCCTTGCAGCCAACGTTTGGTCCACTGCCAACCATGTCCCCGTCTAATGACATGCCACCAAAGTTTGCCCATATTGGGGATGGCGATTATGTAGCCAGCGATGCATCCTTGGGCATCAGCCACCAACAGCCCCTGGGGTTGGTATTCCCAGATGGCAGTGAATATGTCTTGCAGAGCGCGTTCAATTCCGCTAGAGTGCCCTCCGACATAATGGAGCACGCTCTGGCTAAATCCTGTGAGGAAAATCCTGGATATATGGACCAGATCATTCTTTTGGGAAGGGCGAATCACCCAAGATGTCTGGCAGGATATCGGGTAGTAGCTCATCGTCACCCTCCGTTAGGCCAGCAATCATCATCAACTGGTTGACTGTGACAAAACTAAATCCTTGGGCCCTAAGGCCATCAATGATGGTTGGCAGGGCATTGACAGTATTATACCGGTATCCTCCCGAGGTACCTATTATACTTCCACTGTCATGGAATAAGAGGATATCTCCACCAACCGTATTTCTGAGGATATTCCTGGCAACGTTGCCGGTGCTAATCTCCGCCCAGTCCCGAGAGCTTATGGACCAAAGTACTGTCGTATATTGGAGCTGATGGGCGAAGCGGAGAGTAGATTGGGAATACATGCCTCGGGGAGGTCGGAATAGATAAATCTTAGAGCCAATTATGTTGGATATCGCCTCATCAGCTTTGGCAATTTCCCCCCAAGTATTGGTTTCATCTAGCCCGTAGAGATTACGATGGCTATACGTATGATTGCCGATTTCGTGCCCCTCTGCTGCAATTCTCCGTACTATGCTGGGATATGCCTCGGCGTGTTTGCCAATGAGGAAAAAGGTGGCCTGCGCCTCTTTTTCTTGTAGGATATCCAGAATCCTCGGTGTATACAACGGATCAGGGCCATCGTCGAAGGTAAGGGCTATGAAAGGCAGATCTCGGTTACCTACCCTAAATAGCTCCTGCTGCAGGCCAAAGCCACGATAGACGTAGCGGTTAGCAAACAGAAAAGCAGCCAGCAGTATGACCATGCCTATACTTATGGATCGACGGAAAAGAATAGCCCTTGGAGGTAGTGGCTCGTGTACTTCCGATGCCGAGCTGTGGGCGGAACGGGGCCTAGGCTCCGTCCACTTTAGATAAGGGGCTTCATTGTACAGGATCAGGATTAAGCAGGCCAGAGCAAAGAGCACGTAGAGGTCTCGATGGTGCAGCAACCAGATAACTGGTATCAGTACCAACCCTACCACCAAAATGCTCAGAGAATATGATATTCCTAGCCGGTCCAACAAGAGCCATATGCTGACTATCACAGCTAAGGCTAGGGGAGATAGAAACGCCAAAGCCACGAGAGCCGGAGTATAGCGCTGCAGGCTATACCGGGGATTAGTCCACTGCGCTAGCTGGAAACCCATTAAGCTAGACAAGCCGGTTAGTACCACGCTCATTCCGCTACCCACTCCTAGCCTAGCAGCCATGATAGGAATGAGGGCCACGGAAAAATCCAACATTCTAGGGTCTATGTGCCGCTGCTCCGGGAAGTAAAGCCTGGCACCGATGCCGGCAGAATTACACAGACCCATCAAGAAAGATACGGCAGATAGCACGACAAAGGAATCTGGAAACATGACGCACCTCCTGCCTGACCCTGGTTATTGATCGGGGCACGGTGTTAATTGCTGAGATAACTCCATAATGATATACTATCATTGTTATTCTAATGCTGTCCAACAAGACTTTGATGGTCAAGTATGGTTGTGGGAGGTTGATAGCCATGTATAGATTATACCGGTCCCGGAACAATAGAGTGATTGCCGGTGTAGCTGGAGGGCTGGGGGAATATTTCAAGATTGATCCTGTCATCATCCGCTTGCTTCTGGTGGTATTAGGCTTTGCTGGAGGCAATGGTGTGCTTCTTTACGTCATTGCTTGGGTCCTGATTCCGGAAAGACCTCTGGTGACAATGCAAGAACCTGATCTGTTTTCAACAAGTGACGTGCCCTTTGACGAAGAAGACCTGTCTAGAACCGCTGAAAGCTTTGGGCCCGGGGAAAACCCGGCGGTGGCAAACGGAGACAATCATCGCCGACTTCTGGGTGGTGTACTATTGATAGCTGGCTTGATTATGCTGGTGGAGAAGGCCGGCCTGTGGCTGGACCTAGCTTGGCTATTGCCCATTGGCCTCATTGTGGTTGGATTCTTTGTGTTGGTGAAAGGGTGGCGATAGTCCGTGAGAGGCAGACAACTCTGGTTAGGGGTAACCCTGATCTTGGTAGGGATCCTATTCTTGATGAGCAATCTCGGGTACCTTAGCTGGAATTTCTGGGGCGTTTTGTTGCAGATATGGCCCGTTCTCCTGGTTTCTCTGGGCTTGACCATGTTGCTAGGTAACAGCCGCTGGGTCTTCCTTGGCCCTTTGGTATTAGTTGCGGCTGTGGTTTATACTGCTGTTGCACCCACCAGTCCGTATTTTGGTTCTCACATGGGCATGGGTGGATATCGGTGGCAGCGTTCTTCGATTTTCACAAGACCTTGGGATGCTTCGGTTAAAGGCGGAGAGCTGCAGCTAGAGTTTGGGGTTGGTCAAATGGTCATTTTGGGGTCTGGGCAGCAGCTCTTTTCCGGAGATGTAACCCATCACATGGGGGCCAAACCCGTCTGGGCCTTTGAGCAGCGAGGCAACAAGGCCGTAATGTGGCTCAAGGGGACAAGGAATCGCAGTCGGTTCATGGGCGATGGCGGCTACCGGGGTAGCATAATGTTGGGCTCCACCATCCCTTGGGAGGTTGATTTAGCGCTAGGTGTAGGCAACTTGAATGGCGATTTCCGCAATATATTGCTGCGTAAATTGGATGTGGAAGTGGGAGTGGGCAGCATAGACATCACTTTACCGGATAAAGGCATCCGGGGGGATGTGCGGATTGACGGGGGAGTCACATCGGTCAATCTGCGGATGCCCCACAGTGTCGGTGTGCGGATCCAAGTCTCGAATCCCATTGGAATCCGGAATCTGCAGGGTGTTGGGCTGAAGAAAGCTGGTCAATACTGGATTAGCGAGAATTACGATACGGCCTCCTCAGCGTATGACATAACTATTTCTACAGGTATAAATAAGCTGCAATTCGAGTATCTCGCTGCTTACCCGCAGATCTAAGGGCAGGGAGGGGAGTAATATGGCCAGTAAACAGATAGGTCAGATCGTTGCATTAACACCCGGTGGAACCCATGCTAGTGTATCACTCACAAAGGCTGCAATGTGCTCCCATGGGAGTTGTAGCCACCGAATTCTGCCAGATGTGGGTAAGGAATTACAGGTGGATGCTGTGAACCCCGTGGGGGCCTTAGTGGGCGATGTAGTTGAGATCAGTTTTGAAGCCCGCGCAGCACTCGGGGCAGCCTTTACGGTGTATATCTTGCCCATTGTCGTAGGACTCAGCTCCTACCTGTTGGCAGCATCACTACTCATGCCCTATCCTGCACTATGGGCATTGGTGGTGGCGGGGGCTATCATGGCTTTCGGGCTATATAAAGGCAACCATTTGCAGACTCAGTGTACTATTCTCCGCCGCCTGGATCCAAAAAGTTTCAGGCAATCGGATCAGCAGGGTTGTGCTGGGTGTCCGCTTCGCTAGGCCCTTTGCCACGGCCAAACAAGGCCCAGCGCAGCCGCTGCCAGAAGGTGTGGTTCTGAATATCCTCTAATTCGTGCCGGAGACGCTGGATTTCCATTCTCACCTTGGCTTCTTCTGTTAGCCATCGATCCCGGGCTTCGGCATACATACGCTTGACTTCATCTATCTCCTGCGGACTGCGCTGAGCTGCATCTACTGCTGCTAGGACATTCTCATTGGTTTTGCTGGCGGTGTGCTCGACAAGATGGCCCCACTGGGCGAAGCGCGCCGAATCTAGTTCCCGGACTTCATCCAAGACAGCAGCAGCAGTCTGTTCTAGGGCGGCTTGCATGGCTTGGAGCTGGGCACTGGCGATTAGCTCTATCTGACCTGCTAGGTAGCGGCCCATTTCTTGAGCATTAGCTGCAGCTGATGGGGTATTGGTCAACTGCTGGGGAGCTGGAAGCTTTACCGTTCCCACTTCCGTGGGCAGGCTTTCCGTTTGGTTAAGATAGTCCTTGGCTTGCTTAATTGAGAAGTTTTGCTTATGCAAGAGTTGCCGTAAATAGCAGAGATCGTGAATATCCCCATCACTGAAACGACGATGACCGCCTGGGGTGCGGGCTGGGCGAATGAAATTGCTAAATTCTTCACACCAATACTTAATAGTGGACGGTTCAACTCCTACATCGAGAGCAGCTTCGCTAAGTGTTTTCCCACTTGTTGACATCTATATCTCCTCCTTGACAACCTGCACAGGAACACTATCAAGTCATGCTTCCGAATCAGACATATCTAGTAATTTAACCTATAATTCGGCGACTTTGGCAAAATACCTCCCTGGCAGGAATAGTGAGAAAAGCACCTTTAGACTCCCAATGAACACAGTCGATCTCCCAAGGGAGGGATAAGACTACTCCTGAAGAAGTGATGAATTGGCAAATCAAGAGTGGGAGATGGGAATGGGGTGGCCAACCTAGTGTCTAGGGTTGCGCGATTTGGGGTAAGCATGAGCCAGAGATTACTAGAGCAGTTCGATGAGTTGGTACGAGAACGAGGCTATGCCAACAGATCGGAAGCCATTAGAGATTTAGTCCGTGATGCTCTGGTAGCTAGAGAGTGGGAAAGCGGAGACAGCGAGGTAGCAGGGACTATTACTCTGATCTATGATCACCATACCGTGGGCCTTACTAATGTTTTGACAGATGTGCAACATGAGTACCACGACATAATAGTCTCCACATTGCACGTGCACCTGGATGATCGAAACTGCCTCGAAACATTGATTGTCAAGGGTGCACCCCACATGGCCAAATCCCTGGCCGACGAGCTGATTTGCACCAAGGGAGTAATCCACGGCAAGCTGACGCTCACCTCCACAGGCAGAAACTTGCGATGATGTTTGCGTCCTGTATATGATCTACTGCAAATGTTAATTGCTGGTGGGAAGCCATCTGCTAGAGGGGGGAAGTCCAATGCCGTTCAGGGATGTCGGTTCACTGACTGCCGGCAACAGAGTGCTAGTGATTGTCCTAGTGCTGGTATCATGTCTAGGTGTTGCCCTGGGTATGAGTTTCCATGTTGTCAGCATGTTTGACCAATATGCCCGGCGGGTGGAAGTGGTTCCAGTCGGCCACCATGGGTTTTGCTAAACTCGCAGCATTTCGAGATACAGAGACTGGTGAGCACCTGCAACGCATGCGGAGATATGCCGCCACGTTAGCTAAGCATATGGCCAAGGATCCCCTTTATGCACAGACAATTGATGAGGCCTTCATCCAAGAAATATATGATTTCAGCCCCTTGCATGATATTGGCAAAGTTGGTATCCCGGATCGCATTTTGCTTAAGCCTGGTGAGTTGACCAAAGAGGAGTTTGACATCATGAAACAGCACACGGTGATTGGAGCACAGGCTCTTAAGGGTGCCGAACAGGAAGCTCTTCGGTTGGATTATCCTGTATTTGAGCGGGCTATCGAGATTGCTGCCTATCACCATGAGCGCTTTGATGGCACTGGTTACCCCAAGGGTTTGGCAGGTGAGGCAATTCCGCTTTCTGCCAGGATCAGCGCTGTGGCTGATGTGTTTGATGCTCTCACATCGCCCCGTCCCTACAAGCCAGCATTTTCCTTTGAAGAGTCGGTGCAGATGGTTACAGCTGGTAGTGGCACTCAGTTTGATCCAGCTGTGGTGGAATCCTTTATAGCCTGCCTTGACCAATTTCGCTCCATCTATGAAGCTTTCCAAGAACCAACACTAGAGTTGGACTTCGTTAGTACTGTGTAGGAAACACGGCGATTTCAATAGGAGGTGCATAGATTTGATGAGGTTGAGTGGTTTTGCCGATGAGATATCCCCGGATCTTGATGAGCAGTTGAGAGTCTTGGAAAAGGAGAATATCCGCTACTTGGAATTGCGGGGTGTTTGGGGAAAAAGCGTTGTGGAGCTAGATGCCGTTGAAATCAGGAGAGTCAAGGATGCCCTAGCAGCTGGAGGCTTTGGCGTTTCAGCCATTGGATCACCCATTGGCAAAGTCGATATTGAAGAGCCATTCGCGCCCCATTTGGATGCATTTCGCTACATTTTGGATATGGCGGTGAGCTTGGCGAGCCCCTATATAAGGCTGTTTTCATTTTATGTCCCCAGGGAAGCTAGTCCAAAGGCTTATCGCAATCAAGTCTTGGATAGGTTAGCAGCCATGCTGGAAGTAGCGCAGGGGTCGGGGGTAATGCTGCTCCACGAAAATGAGAGTGGTATCTACGGGGATATAGCTGAACGTTGCCTTGATCTGCTCAGCAGTCTAAACCATCCCAATATGCGGGCGATATTCGATCCTGCCAACTTCATTCAGCAGAAACAGCGACCCTTCACCCATTGCTATCCCCTGCTTCAGGATTATGTGGAATACTGCCACATTAAAGATGCAATGATGGCTGACGGTGCGGTGGTGCCTGCCGGCGAGGGTGATGGTGAAATTCGGGAACTACTGGAATCTCTTAAGGCAAGGGACTTTGCCGGGTTCTTATCTTTGGAGCCTCATTTGGCGGAAGCGGGTCGAGCTGGCGGCTTTAGCGGGCCCGAGCTTTTCCAAAGAGCAAGCCGGGCCCTAAAATCCATCCTAGAGGATCTCAATATAGCCTATTCATAAAGGGGGAGAGGGCATGCGGTGGGGCTGTTGCACCAGTGTCGATAATTTGCCTTTGCTTGAAGCCACTGGCTATGATTATGTCGAACTGACCATGGTCGGTTTGGCCGATGACACTCAGTACAAGCTGATTGACCAAGCATTATCTAGATCAGGGCTGGCCGCGGAAGCTTTTAATGTGCTGTTGCCCGGGGAGCTCAAAGTGGTGGGATCCAAGGTGGATCAGAGCCTTATCGCTGAGTACATCGGAACTGTCTTCCCTAGGGCTCGAGCCTTAGGAGGCAAGATAGTAGTATTTGGCAGTGGTCGCTCCCGCAGGGTCCCGGATGGGTTTCCCCGGGAGCGAGCCCATCAGCAGGTGAGAGATTTTCTTCGCTTTGTCGGTGACATGGCGAAGGGGTACGATCTAATGATAGCCGTAGAACCACTGCGCCACGCGGAGTGTAACTTAGTCAACTATGTGGAAGAGGCCTACCTTTTGGCAAGGCAAGTGGATTCGGAATCAGTGGGGGTGCTGGCAGATTTTTACCACATGAGTGAGGGCAGTGACCCACTGGAACACATCATTGATGCTAGGGAGGCCCTTGTCCATTTTCATCTAGCCGATACAGGGCGCATGTGGCCAGGTAGTGGCAGCTATGACTACCAGAGTTTCTTTGCAGCTGTGAAGGCTGCTGACTATGATCAGAGGATGTCTCTGGAGTGTAATTTTCACCATTTTGCCCGAGATATAGAGGAGGCTTTGGCATTTCTCCAGGAGCAGTGGCGCAAAGCTCAAGCATGAGACCTGAAGAGAAGAGCCTGTTCCAGATCTAGACGCTGACCCTTAGGGATATAACACCCTAGGCTTTCGCTCCAGCTGAGTTTATCTAACCAGTAGTCCGCTGGATGGGTTGTGATCTCGTGAAGAGCCTCTACCAAGCGGTCAAGCTCTCTAGACCTATTGTACATGCCAAGACTAATCCGGACTAGCCCCGGCAGGTACTCTGTGTCACCTAAGGTCAGTTGCTTTCGCAGACGGTATATCGCCCTAGCATCTAAATCCAGAAGGCGATGCAGGTAAGGCTGTGCACAAAAACAACCACTCCTAACCCCTATGCCTGCAAAGAAGGCCAGTATGGCTGCTACCAGTGTATGATGGTATCCCATCAATTGAAAGGAGATCACGCCCAGGCGCTGGCTATCCTGGGGCTGGGTAGAACCATAGATCTTCAACCCAGGCACTGTCGCTAGGCTACGCAGGGCATGATCGGTAAGGGATTGCTCGTGGCGGGCAATTTCATCTAGGCCCAGTTGGTCTAGAACCCGCAAGGCTGCGGCCAAAGCAACTACACCTATGACATTAGGGGAACCGGCTTCTTCCTTGAAGGGCGGTTCTCCCCATGTGACCTCGGAAGTAGTCACCAGCTTGACGGTACCGCCCCCGACAAAGGTGGGGCTACCTTTTTCAAACAGATGGCGAGGTCCTATGAGCACCCCCGTGCCAAAGGGAGCGTAAAGCTTGTGGCCGGACACAGCCAGAAAATCTATGTGGCGCGGATCATCTAGAGGCAGGATGTCGATGGCCCGGTGCGCGGCTAGCTGGGCACCGTCCACCATGACGGGTATCCCATAGCTATGGGTCAGGGTTGCTATGCCGTGGATGTCATTGATCCAGCCAGTGACATTGGACGCACCAGTAATGGTTACCAACTTGATACGGCGGTGGTATAAGGCAAGTTTTTGCTCCAGATCATGTAGATCTAGACGCCCATGGGGGTCCACATCCACCCGCATGACTCTGGCTACTCGTCGCCAAGGCAGGTCATTGGAGTGGTGTTCCATGAGGGTGGTCAGGACGATGTCATGGGGAGTCAAGGGCAATCGCTGGGCTAACAGATTGATGACTTCTGTGGTATTCTTACCAAAGATGACTACGTGGTGGTCGGGATCGGCTCCGAAAAACTGAGCTATCCCCGAGCGGGCCCCATCGTAAGCTGCTGTGGATACCAGGGATTTATGACCGGTGGACCGGTGCACGCCCGCGTACCATGGTAGGAAGTTGTCTATCTGTTTGATCACGGGCTTGAGGGTGGGAGTGCTGGCGGCATTGTCCAAGTTTACATAGGGGACCCGCTTGCCACTGCATATGGGGACTTTTTCGTTGATGCCCACCACCTGCTGACGGACGTTGGCAAGCGTCAGACGACGCCAAGATCGTAGAGACACAGGAATACCCCCTCGCACCTTCCATGCTACGCCTTGGGCCCCCAAAGTGTGCCATGGGTAATGTCCGAAGGTAACATGGCTACAACGCTGCTATCAATATTCTAAAACGTTCAGGCCTGGGCGGGGCCATCGGGGAT
>DAIQRD010000057.1:0-14635 GCA_036786445.1 Bacillota bacterium | reverse complement strand
ACTCACTCTGAAGCCTAAGCATGATGGCATCCTCAGCAGCCTGGATCTCGCTATCAGTCAAAGTGCGATCTGGTGCCTGATAGCGAATGGAGTAAGCCAGACTCCGGTAACCGGCAGGTATCTGGCGGCCCTGGTAGACATCGAAAAGGGTAATATCTTGAACCAAATCGCTGCCAGAGGCCTGGATAGTCTCCAAGATCTGCTGAGCAGTTATGGTTTCTGGAGCCACAAGGGCCAGATCTCGGGCTACTGCTGGGAAGCGAGGTAGTCTCTCCGCCCGCACAGCTTGGCTTACCAGTGGCAGAATGAGTTCCAGATTTATCTCCGCCACATACGCTCGGGCGGGCAGCTCCCACTCACTACCCACTTCCGGATGTATCTCACCTAGGATCCCGATTCTAGTATCCCCAAGTCTGGCGGCGGCACACCTACCCGGATGGAAACCCGGATATTGAGCAACCTCCCATTGGCATTCCACACCTAACTTGTGAAAGATTGCCTCCAAAAGTCCTTTAAGGTCAAAGAAATCAACTTCCCTAGGCGCAAAGCCCCATTCCCGGGGGTAGTGCCCCATTAGAGCTATACCCAACGTCTGCAACTCACTGGGTTGCTCCTCCATGGGCAATCGACGCGGGATATAGACAGCTCCCAGCTGGAAAATCTGCAGATCCGCTTGCTGGTGCCGGGCATTATGCCGTGCCACATCAAGTAGATGCGGGATCAGGGTAGTCCGCAAAATGCTCATTTCCTCTGTTAAAGGGTTCTGGATAGTCACTGCCTGTCTGAGTTCATGGTCTGCTGGCAACTGAAGCTTGTCGTAACTGGCTGGCGAGTCAAAGCTATATGTCATGATCTCAGTTAAGCCAGCTCCCACCAAGAGATTTCGAATTGCATCGATTGTCTGCAGGCGACGGTCCTCTCCTCCCTGGGCAGTGCCTTGGGGCAGTGTGGTAGGAATTCGATCATATCCATAGAGCCGCGCCACCTCTTCAATGAGGTCGGCCTCCAACTCAATATCGAGGCGATGGGAGGGCACTTTGACCTCCAGCTGCCCGTCCTTTTTCGTGACTCGAAACTGGAGGCTCTCTAGAATCCTCACCATATCGTCCTCGGGGATTTCCGTCCCCAGGAGTCGATTGCATCGCTCAGGCCGCAACGTCACCATAATCTCAGTTGGGCCCACTGCATCGATAACAGTCACACCTCTACACACTTGCCCTCCAGCGATCTCCGCGAGCAGCTGTGCAGCCCTGTCCAAAGCTCTGATGACCCCTCTATGATCAAGCCCTTTCTCGAATCTAGCAGAAGCTTCTGAACGCAGACCTAGCCGGCGACTAGTGCGTCGAATATTGACTCCTCGGAAGATAGCAGCCTCCAGGAAGATGTTAGTTGTCTCTTCATTGACCTGGGTATTGGCCCCACCCATTATACCAGCGATACAGACAGGCCTTGAGGCATCAGCAATCACCAGCGTATCTGAATCCAGCATCCTGTCTTCTTGATCTAAGGTCGTGATCATCTCTCCGGATGTAGCCCGGCGGACGACAATGCGGCCCTCCTCCAATTTGTCATGGTCGAAGGCATGTAGCGGTTGCCCCATCTCCAGAAGAACGAAATTCGTGATATCCACAACGTTGTTGATGGGTCGCATACCACCTGCCATGACTCTGCGCTGCAACCACAGTGGAGACGGCCCTACTTTAATGTTTTTTATCACCCGTGCAGTGTAAAGGGGGCAAAGCTCCGGATCCTTTACAGCAACTGATGTCAAGTTTTCTATGGAAGCCCCCTCTTCTTTGACGGTGACTGTAGGCGTTCTCAGAGTCTTACCGGTGATTGCCGCCACTTCCCGAGCTATTCCAATTACACTCAGGCAATCGGGCCGATTGGGGTATAGCTCCAATTCTATAATTGTGTCGTCTAGCTGTAAGGCTTTAGCCAAGGGCACCCCTACAGGCGTATCTATGGGCAGGATCATGATACCACTAGCATCATCGCCTAACTCTAGCTCCACCTCGGAGCACAGCATCCCGTGGGACATTACTCCTTGGAAATCTGCCGTAGCAATAGCCTGCCCACCGGGTAACACAGCTCCCGCCAATGCCAAGGGCACCTTTTGCCCCACCGCCACATTGGGCGCACCAGTAACTATCGTTGAAGAATCTCCACCAATATCTACCGTTGCCACCGACAATTTGCCCTCTGGATGAGGCTGAAGATGGGTAATCTGGGCCACAATGATTTGCTCATGGAGTTCAGTGCTGACTGGGCCAACGCTTTCTACTTCCGAACCAGACAATGTTAATAGGTCAGCTAGTTCAGCAGCCTGTAAATCGATATCAACATAATCTCTTAACCAATCATAGGAAACACGCATATGTCACATTCTCCCTCCCCGAAAGCTACTAGTTGGACTAGAACTGCTTCAAGAATCGCAGGTCATTTTCAAACAAGAGGCGGATATCATCTATGCCGTACTTGAGCATGGCGATCCGCTCTACTCCTACACCAAAAGCGAAACCCTGAAACCTCTCGGGGTCATAGCCAACCATGCTTAGTACTCTGGGATCCACCATGCCCGAGCCCAGTACCTCCAACCATCCTGTATGGGAGCATACCCGGCATCCTTTGCCGTCACACATGATACACTCAATGTCAACTTCCGCGCTGGGCTCCGTAAAAGGAAAGAAGCTCGGTCGAAACCTAACTCCTCTCCCTTTGCCGAACAGGGCCTCAATAAAGGCATTGAGTATGCCTTTCAAGTCACCAAAAGTGGTCTTATCATCGATCAACAGCCCCTCTACCTGATGAAACATGGGCGAATGGGTAGCATCGAGATCCACTCGGTAGACTTTGCCAGGGGCAATAATCCGCACAGGGGGCTGTTGCTTTTCCATTACCCGTACCTGCACTGGAGATGTCTGTGAGCGTAGCAGGATATCATCTGAAATGAAGAAGGTGTCCTGCATGTCCCGGGCTGGATGGTCCGGGGGTAGATTCAAAGCCTCGAAGTTGTAGTAATCAAGCTCCACTTCCGGCCCCTCCACTACCTCAAAGCCCATACCCACAAACAACCGTTTGATCTCCTCCATAACTTGGTTAAGCGGGTGTATCCTACCCATAGCCGGTAGCCGCCCAGGTAGCGTTATGTCAATGGTCTCCCGCTCAAGATTGCGCTGCAATTCTGCTGCTTCAAGAGCCTGCAGGCGGTCCTGTAAGAGACTCTCTAGCTGGCTGCGCAGTTCATTGACTAATCTCCCTACTTCTGGTCGCTCCTCAGGTGGCACTAAACCCATGCCCCGCAGCAACGCGGTCAGTTCGCCCTTCTTGCCAAGATAGCGAACACGAATCTTGTCGAGCTCACCTGTTTCCTTGGCCTCATTGATATACTTCCAAGCCTCAGTCCTCAAATATTCCAATCGCTCCCGCATGTTAACCACCCTCTCACACTGTCACATAAACAAAAAAGATTGCCTTCCGTTAGGAACGAAAGACAACCTGCGCGGTACCATCCTACTTACTTCCGGTTAGACCCAAGTCGGTCCACGGAAATCCACTATATCGGCCAGGCTCCAAATACACCTGCCCTCTCCTTGTAACGGCGGATACCCGGTATGGCCTACTCGTGTTTCATCTTCAGCCAACGGCTCCAGAGCGAACTTCGCCGGGGTAACATCCCAGAGTGCTTTCAATCCCTGGCACTCCATCCCTGTAGGCGTTATCTCCTAGCTACTCTTCTCCATCATCGCCTTTAATGATCTGTAACTAGCGTAGCCGCTTCTAATTCATAATTGCACCTATTGTGCGATATTGCTTATACATTAAGTAAGCCTTGATCGAACCGGTAGCTTCAAACAGCTTCCAAAAGAAATCGGCGGTCAACTTCAAAGAGACCCCACCCTTCCAATTAATCCCCGTTCGACAGGTCAATTATAGCATATGGCCTGCCCATTTACAAGGGTATGAGAAGGTCAAGCTTGGGCAAAGCTGGCACTTAGGCGGGCGGGTTACGCAGGGAAAATCGGGACAGACTACCATTGCATAAGCCGACACGCATGGTGATGAAATGGAGGAAATCCTGTGCCAAACCAAGATGAGATGATGGCAATAGGTCAAAGTTGCAGCGAGTATTCTCCTGTCCAGCGAGGTCCTTTGGCGTCCAAGCCAGCTCCTGAGGAAGTCAGCTGTGAAAACTGTAACCACTGGCAAGGGGAAGAAGACATGTGTGAGCTGGATATCTATGAAGAGCAACTGCTGAATCTTGATCAGACCTAGAGGTGCGGTTCAGGGGAATGGCGGAATCTGACAGCTTCAAATAATAGGATTCCACATGCCACTGCAGCATTGAGGGATTCGACACCTTGGGCCAGAGGGATTTTTACTTTGATATCAGCCACAGACAGTAAGCTGGTCTCAATACCCTGGCCCTCATTGCCTATTATGATGGCTGTGCACCCGGCATAGGGCACCTCAAAATGGTAGTGTTTGGCTGCGATATCAGCAGCAATCAGACGACACTTGTGCCGACGCAGTCCAGCCACGAGGTCCTGGGAATCGACCCGAACTTCGATGGGGATGCGAAATATGGAGCCCATGGTAGCCCTGAGAGTCTTGGGATTGTAAGGATCCACTGTCCCTTTGAGACAATACACTGCATGGACCCCAGCTGCTGCGGCGGTGCGGATCATGGTGCCGAGATTGCCTGGATCCTGTACACGGTCCACCACCAGATAAAGGGTCTTCTCGTCGGGAGGACTTGGCCGAAGGGTGGGTCTGTGAACAGCAGCTACAATCCCCTGAGGTGTATCAGTATCGGCCAGCGTCTTGAAAACGGAGGCAGAGCAGCGGAATATTTTCCCATTGATCTTGCCCACGGCCTGAACCAGTTCACTATCTAGCGTATCCTCACACCCAGCTTCGTAGAAGATCGCATCTACAGATGTCACACCGCGCTGGGCGGCAGCTAGTGCCTCGGCGACAAATCGAACACCTTCCACTGGGATAAGCCCCGTCCTATCTCTACCTTTACGGCTATACAGGGAACGCATGCGCTTTATATAAGGATTTTGTGTGCTGGTTATGAGCATAACTCCGACACCTCTCACTTGGCCCGATAAAAAAGCAGCCATACGGGACAGAGCCCACGCTGTAGGGAGACCTTGAACTCTGTCGTGCTTGACTGCTTGCTGTTACTAGATTCATGCTTTATATAGATTAGCTTGTGAGCCCTTGTTTGGCTACATCTACTAGCTGGCTAAAGGCCTCTGCATCATTGACTGCTAGCTCGGCCAGAATCTTGCGGTTGATTTCTAGACCGGAACTCCTCAGACCGGAGATAAACCGGCTATAAGACAGCCCATTGGTCCGTGCTGCAGCGTTAATGCGACTGATCCAAAGTTTACGGAAATCACGTTTGCGTTGCCGTCGATCACGATATGCGTATGCTAGTGATTTCATCACCTGCTCATTGGCAGGGCGGAACAGTGTACTCTTGGAGCCATAGTAGCCCTGGGCGAGCTTAAGAGTTTTCTTGCGTCTTGCTCTAGTAACAGTACCACCTTTTACCCGTGGCATTTTCTTCGCCTCCTAAACCGAATAAGATACCGCGATGGCCCCGGACTAACCGTAGGGCAAAAGCTTATGCATGCGCTTTGCATCTGCAGAGTCCACCAATGTTGACTGGCGCAGATTACGCTTACGCGTGGCGCTTTTCTTCTCCAATATGTGGCCTTTATAGGCTCTATTTCTCTTGATTTTGCCACTACCGGTAACCTTGAACCGTTTGGCGGCACCCCGGTGTGTCTTCAACTTAGGCATAAGATATCTCCCTTTCTTACGTCACTCCTGCTTCGGGGCAAGTATCATGATCATCTGGCGCCCCTCCATCAATGGCTGGCGCTCGATGCTCCCCACTTGGCTAATCTGCTCCGCCATCCCCAGCAGCATTTCTCGAGCCAAATTGGAATGAACAACCTCCCGTCCCCGAAAACGCACAGAGACCTTCACCTTATTCCCGTCAGCCAGAAAACGCTCAGCATTCTTAGCTTTTACCTGGAAGTCGTGGTCGTCAATCTTGGGAGTCATGCGAACTTCCTTGACGGTGACAACTTTCTGTCTTTTCTTAGCTTCCTTTTTCTGTTTGGTCTGTTCATACCGATATTTCCCATAGTCCATGATCCGACAAACTGGTGGACGGGCATTGGGGGCTACTTCCACCAGATCAAGTTCCCTCTCCGTAGCAACTTGCATGGCATCCCTAGTCGACATGACACCTAGCTGCTCACCCTCCGGACTAATGACCCTCACGTCCCGTGCCCGGATCTCCGAGTTAATACGCAACTCGTTGCTAATCTCCTATCACCTCCGTAGTGTCTTTCCTGCTGCCGAAAGGCCCTAAGCACTTTACTGAGCTACTTCCGAGCCCCTGGCACCAAGATCAAAAAGGAGCGGCAATAACCGCTCCCACTGATTCCCACAATGTCTACCCTGCCAATCGTCTATAGGCAGAGTAGGATTTCCCTCAGTAAGACCTTGTCAGCTGCACACAGCGCCACAAGGTGAGAAGCGGTGACTTCTACTTGTTTGAAGGCTTATTAAGTTCCTATTGAAACACTCCAACGAACACTACAATACCATACGTAGCGAGCCTTGTCAAACAAACCGCGACACTTCATGATCGACGCCACCGCTCGGTCACTTGGTCTCGTCAACTGTTTTGATCTGACCATCGGGGAGCCAGAGCTTTGGCTCTAACTTCCTCTGCCAGAAACTCCTTGAATTCGGCTACCACCATACTCCCCAAATCCCCCAGCTGGCGATGACGTACTGCCACGGTCCCTGCCACGGCTTCCTTTTCTCCAACTACCAGCATATATGGAATCTTGTCCATCTGAGCTTTCCTGATCTTGTATCCTACTTTTTCGTCCCGGCCATCTACATCTATCCTGAGTTCGCCATCTCCAAGCTCCTTTTCCACTTCCCCAGCATAGCCCAGGAACCTGTCACCGATGGGGATTACTCTAGCTTGGATGGGAGCCAGCCAAGCGGGGAACGCTCCGGCAAAGTGCTCAATGAGAATTCCAATAAACCGCTCCAAAGCTCCGAAGATGACCCGATGAATCATCACTGGCCTATGCTCCTTGCCATCTTCTCCTATATAGGTAAGATCAAACCGTTCAGGGAACATGAAATCCAGTTGAATAGTACCACACTGCCACGTTCTACCCAGGCAATCTTCCAGGTGAAAATCCAGCTTAGGCCCATAAAATGCCCCATCACCTTCATTGACTGCATAGGGAATCTGCTTAGCTTCCACAGCTTGGCGCAACGCCTCAGTGGCCATGTCCCAGATGTCATCGTCCCCCATGGCGTTTTCCGGCTTGGTGCTCAGCTCCACTCGATAGCTAAGTCCGAAAACATCCCTGTAAATATGATCAATAAAATCGATGACGCCTTCGATCTCGTCTTGGATCTGGGAGGGCAGCATGAAGATGTGGGCATCATCTTGGTGAAAACATCGTACCCTCATCAAACCATGCAGCGTGCCAGACAATTCGTGGCGATGAACCAGACCTAGCTCACAGTACCGCAAAGGTAAGTCCCGATAGCTCTGCAACCCTCGCCTGTAAAGCAACACGCTTCCCGGGCAGTTCATTGGCTTGATGGCATAGGCATTCTCATCGATCTCGGTGAAATACATGTTCTCCCTATAGTGATCCCAGTGACCAGATTGTCGCCACAGCGATTCACTTAAGATGACAGGAGTCTTAATCTCCTGGTAACCTCGATGCCGGTGCTCCTGGCGCCAGAAATCCTCCAAGGCTCTCCAAATAACCATACCTTTCGGGTGCAAGAAAGGAAAGCCTGGGCCTTCGTCATGCATACTGAATAGATCCAGTTCCTTACCCAATCGCCGATGGTCGCGCCGGATCGCTTCTTCGAGTCTATGCAGATGCTCATCTAGGTCTGCTTGTCGGGCAAATGCTGTACCGTAGATTCTTTGTAGCATGGGGCGTTGGGAATCTCCCCGCCAGTAGGCTCCCGCTACATTCAAGAGCTTGAAAGCCTTCAATCTGCCTGTAGAGGGCAGGTGGGGTCCTCGGCAAAGATCAACCAACTCACCTTGCCTATAGAGACTCACCTTTTCATCGGCCATGTCCTCCAGAAGCTCAACTTTATACTTCTCTCCTCGAGATCTGAACTCGCCAATGGCAGCTTCCTTACCTAGCTCCCAATGGACAAACTCCTGGTCCTCTTTCACTATCTTCTGCATCTCTGCTTCAATGCTGGCCACATCCTCTGCAGAAAAGCTCTCGGGAACATCAAAATCATAGTAGAACCCATTCTCTATGGTTGGTCCTATAGCCAACTTGGCTTCCGGGTAGAGACGCTTAACAGCCTGTGCCATCACATGGGCCGCACTGTGGCGCAGAACATCCAAACCCTCAGGCTGATCCAAAGTAATGATCTCCACTGGCCCATCTGCTTGGATGAGGAAATCAAGATCCCGCATGACTCCCTCCACCCGAGCTGCCACCGCGGCCTTAGCTAAGCGAGGGCCTATGTCTTGGGCCACTTGGAGAGCACTTATCGGTTCTGGATACTCCTTTTGGCTTCCATCAGGAAACGTGATTACTGGCATTTTTTCCATCTCTCCTCAACTATCAAAGTAAATCAAAAAACCCCGTCCCTTAGGGACGAGGTTACCTCGCGGTTCCACCCTGATTAATCGGTACTAGCCTAACTAGAAATACCGATTCGCTCAATTGGCTGTAACGGGCTGCTCCCGGCCGAATTTACTCAACGTCCTGGACAGGACAGTTTTCCACTCGGCAACTCCGGGGTGGTTTTTCAGTGCTTTCCCGGGAAGTGCTTGCAGTCTACGGCACTTCCTCCCTGGACGTTCCTAACACTGTACTCTTCCCCATCATCGTCAGTCTTTGTTTTTTCGATTATATCCCCTTTTGACCAGCTCTGTCAAGGGCAGATACTAACCCCATCCCCAGTGAGCGATGCCCCACGAGTATACCTTTGCCAGCAATCGCATACATTACTACGAGAGGAGAGGGTTATGACCTTGATCATCATTGCCTTGGGCGAAAACTCAGCCGGAGCCACGCTCAGCCGCTATCTTGAAAGGGGGCTAACCCATCGAGATACAGCAAATGGCCCGTTTCAGATCGGTCAGCATTCCTTGGCATCTCAAACCTACTTAACTTGCCAGCTTTCTAGAAAAGACCTGAGCGGGCATGGACCTATATATTACCTGGCCAGCGCCTTGACTGAGTATATCATCGATGAGTACGAGATGGAACTAATCCAACGGCTCATTAGCCAGGAATTTGAGACCATGCTACCCGAAGAACGATCCGCCATCCTCCTGGAAGCGGAAGCCATCCTGCAAGGTAGAAGTCATTCTAGCCTAACCACCTCAGCCCGTCTACAATCCAAGTCTGATATCATGAACGCCCTCATGGATTACCTCAGTGCAGAAGATCTGCTCATCTTGGAAGGTTTTGTTCATTTCCGGCTGGGAAAATACAAGCGATACCTGCGTCACTTAGTTCATATGGCGGCAGAGTCCATAAGGCGTGAGCGAGCTCATCGAGAGTTCACTATGTTGCTACGCTGTTTCGTAGAGATGCAGGAACCCCATATCGAAGTAGCCCATGTCATTGTGCGTCCCAATGGTTTGTACAGAGTATTGGACAGCACGTACTCCCTAGTCGATAACGAATACTTGGAAGGGCTACCTGCCAGCTTTGTCAAGCACGAATTGGATTTGGAAGATCTCTTGATCAGTGCCTTGCTGACCATCGCACCCAGCAATATCATCCTGCACTTTCCCCCAAACTGGCTTACAACCGATGCCATCCAGAGCATCTTCGCCGGCAAAGTCCAGTTCTGCCCCGGCTGCACTCACTGCGAGGGAAGCTACAAGGCCATAGAAGCAATCAAGGCCAACCAAAGTGAGAGATCTTAGCTCTTTCCCCAATGAGTTCCCTAGGCCAAAAGTGCTCTGTCATCCAAGAATCGGGTGCCCCTGAGAGCAACGAACTGATCCAATAGATCATCAACGGTCATTTTCGCTCGCTTGGGATTACGCAGATCAAGGATAATTCTCCCCTGATCCATCATCAGCGTACGATTGCCAAACTCCAGGGCATCCTGTAGATTATGTGTGATCATTAGCGCTGTCAAGCGACGGCTACCCACTATTCTGCGGGTCAATTCACCAATCTGTTCTGCGGTCTTGGGATCCAATGCTGCAGTATGCTCATCTAGTAGCAGCAACTTAGGGGTAGAGATAGTAGCCATTAGTAGAGTAAGGGCCTGTCTCTGCCCCCCTGATAATAGACCCACTGGGTCCTTTAAACGGTTTTCCAGACCCAAATCCAGTAACGCCAAGAGCTCCTGGAAATGGGCTCTGCTCCGCTGATTCACACCGGGGCATAGCCCCGGCCGATTTCCACGCTTTAAGGCCATGGCCAGATTCTCTTCAATGGTCATGGAGGCTGCTGTGCCGATCATGGGATCTTGGAAAACCCGCCCGATCAGCCCGGCCCGGCGATACTCAGGTTGAAGTGTGACATCTTGCCCATCAATCCAGATCCGTCCCTGATCTACGCCATATACACCGGCAATGGCATTGAGCAACGTTGACTTGCCGGCACCATTGCTGCCGATGATTGTGATAAAGTCACCTGACCCCACATTTAGCTCAATACCATCTAGAGCCATTTTC
The DNA here is from genome assembly GCA_036786445.1 of Bacillota bacterium. Taxonomy (GTDB): domain Bacteria; phylum Bacillota; class Limnochordia; order DTU087; family DTU087; genus JAAZMF01. The sequence goes on along the minus strand of DAIQRD010000057.1, from coordinate 3,891 downwards.
CCCATACCATTCCCACTGGTGAATACCTTACGCAGCTGGGATATCCGTAGCACGGCCCTTCCCCCTCCACAGCTTTTCCCACATGTTTTTCCAACTAGGCCCCGAGAGAGCCATGACTACCAACACTGCCGTAATCAACTTTAGATCCGTGGGTGCCAGCCCCAAACGGAGAGCCGCGAAAATAGCTATGCGGTACACGATGGAACCCACTATGACTCCTACGGTAGCCCACGCCAAGCCGTTGAAACGCACGAGAGCCTGACCTATGATCACAGATGCTAGACCTGCGACCACTGTCCCAATTCCCATCCCCACATCGGCAAAGCCTTGGTATTGAGCTACCAGCGCGCCGGACAACGCCACCAAACCATTGGACAGGGCTAGACCCAGTAGCTTCATGCAATCTGTATCCACACCACAGCTCCGGAGCATCTGCTCATTGTCCCCAGTTGCTCTCAAAGCAAAACCAAGCTCCGTTTTGAGAAAGATGTCCAGTAGGAGTTTGGTCAAAAGCAGCACTAGCAGAAACAGTACCCAAGGAGCCAACCCCCGCTGGACGAACCAGCTGACCAAGGTGGGCTTGCGCAGCAACGGGATATTGGCCCTGCCCATGATCCGTAGATTCACCGAATACAAAGCCGTCATGGTCAATATGCCAGCCAAGAGGCCCGAGATCTTCAATTTGGTGTTCAGAAATCCTGTGGCAAGCCCAGCCACTATACCGGCACCCATGGCGAGCAAACTGCCTAGTAGTGGGTTACCCCCATCTGCTATGATTTTTGCTACAACAGCGGCACCCAGAGGGAAGCTCCCATCAACGGTTAAGTCGGGAAAATCCAGGATGTGAAAAGTAATGTACACCCCTAGTGCCATGACCCCGTAGATCAGTCCCTGTTCCAAAGTGCCAATTAGTGCAGACCACAACATGATGACTACTCCAATCCACAAAAAAGTGATATTACTCCATGATCTGATCAGCAGCCTCGATAAGCGTAGGAGGTATAGTGATGCCCATCCGCTTGGCTGCGCCTAGATTGAAAACCAAGGACACATCGTGAAGATACTCAATGGGCATAGTCGCTGGATCGGCACCTTCCGCCAGGATCTTCACAGCCATTTTGCCAGTTTGACGGCCCAGTGAGTAGTAATCTAGACTCACCGTAGCCAAAGCTCCCCTGGCAACCGAATCGATCTCACCGGCAATCAGTGGTAGTTTGGCCGATTCTGCCACCATGATCACCGATTCCAACGCAGAAACTACAGTGTTATCCGTGGGCACATAGATGGCGTCCACCCGCCCGATAAGAGCTTGGGCCGATTGATGTACCCCACTGCTGTTGCTTACCGGGGCTTCAACTACGGTCAAGCCAAGATCTTTAGCTGCAGCCCTTGCTAGTTCTAACTGGACTAAAGAATTGGTTTCACCGGGGTTGTATAGAATGCCGACCCGCTTGGCTCGAGGCATCATGTCCTGGATCAACTCCAACTGCCGGTACACTGGGGTCAAATCTGATGTGCCGGTGACGTTAGTTCCGGGTCTTTCGATGCTGTCCACAAGCTCGGCAGCTACCGGATCTGTAACTGCAGTAATCAAGATGGGAATCTTGCGGGTCACATTGGCGGTAGCCTGGGCAGTGGGCGTAGCAATAGCCAAGATCAAGTCAACTGAACCATTGACGAATTTCTCAGCAATAGCCTGGGCTGTAGCAAAATCCCCCTGGGCGTTCTGCAAATCGTACGCAACTTTGCTCTCATCGTAGCCCTGGGCGGCCAGTTCATCAATAAACCCCTTACGGGCCAAATCCAAAGCCGGATGCTCGACTATCTGAGTAATGCCGATCTTGATTGTTCCATCTGCAGCAGATGCCAACCCGCAACCGATAATCACAAGTAACATAACAAGTCCTAGACTTGTACTCAATCTTCTCATTTCCTGGCGCAGCATGCTCTCCCATGCACATGCATGCTGCCTCCCCTCCCCTCTTTTGCCCCATAACTATGATCATAAGATCAATAATTCTTTTTCGGAACCTTCATGATGAGCGATGTCTGTGAAGCTACAACTCCGGGTATATCCCTTAGAGTGCGAGTCAAGAACATGAAAAGCTCCTCATTGGAAACCGTCGCTAATTCCAAGATCAAATCAAACTCACCCGCGGCCACCCCAATATATCGGACCACATCCAACGGTTGGAGTTCTGCTATCACTTGGTCCACGCTATCACCGTCGACCTTGACACCAACTATGGCTTGCGTGCGCAGACCTAGTTTCTCCCTGGATGTAACCCCCACAATCCGCAGGATGCCACTATCGAGCAAACGGTTAACTCGCTTTCTCACGGTGGCCTCTGCCACACCTAACTCAGCAGCTAGAGCTGTGTATGGTGTGCGCCCATCAGCCTGTAGGCGCTCAATCAATTGCTGGTCAAGGGTATCCAACCTTTCCTCCATGGTTTTGGCAATCCCTCCCCCACCTTCTACCTCTTTCGTGACCTAATTGCTTGACGCGGCATGAAAGCCTAAGGGTTCTTGGGTTAATTATAGTTACTTCGCACCAAAAAGGCAATACCCTAATGGCAAAACGTATTTTTGTCTCAAGCAGGGACCATATGCCTTCTTGTAGTACTAGGTAGTATTAGATGGGAAGCTGGCAGATTGGAGATTCTATGCTATGGTAGGAGCGGCATGGCTTTCACCATTAGGATAATTAGAAAAGGACTGAACAATGATGCTAAGATGGCAGATCGTAGCAATGCCCTTCATAGGTGGAGCTATCGGTTGGCTGACAAATATGCTTGCCATCAAGATGATGTTTCGGCCGCGGCGACCTGTCAAATTGCCCCTATTGCCCATAACATTCCAAGGTCTCTTGCCTAAATGCAAGGCAGAATTGGCACTAAACATTGGAAGAGCAATCGAGGAGGAGCTCCTTCCCGTAGAAGTACTCATCGAGCAACTGGATAACGGAGGCTATAGACATGAGCTTGTGCAGATGGTGGGTAACCATGTGGATCAACGCCTGCACCAGAGCCTTCCTCGTTTGCTGCCGGAAACCCTCAAGAACACTCTGGGCCAGTATGTCAAGGAAATAGTATCCCTGGAACTGCCACCCTTGTTTGACAAACTTATGGGCCAAGTCAAAACAAAACTGGAAACAGATTTTCGCGTAGGGCCTTTGATCGAAGAAAGGATCATGGCATTCGACCTTGATCAGTTAGAAGAACTCGTCATCAGTGTTTCCCATCGGGAACTGCGCCACTTGGAGTTCCTAGGCGGCGTTCTTGGGTTCGCAATCGGAATCGCCCAAGCGGCACTGGTGCTTTCCCTCTCTCTTTGACGCCACGGTATATTGAAGTAGTCATCATAATAGAAAAAACTGCCGCTTCAACAGCAGCAGTCCCTGAAAGCAACAGTCCCTAAACAATAATGGTGGGGAAGCCCGGATTCGAACCGGGGACCTCTTGCATGTCAAGCAAGCACTCTAACCACCTGAGCTACTCCCCCGCCTATGGAGGCGGCACCCAGATTCGAACTGGGGATAGAGGTTTTGCAGACCTCGGCCTTACCACTTGGCTATGCCGCCGATTTTGGAGCGGAAGACGGGATTTGAACCCGCGGCCCCCACCTTGGCAAGGTGGTGTTCTACCACTGAACTACTTCCGCGCGTCGCCTGGTGCCGAGAGCCGGAATCGAACCAGCGACACGGGGATTTTCAGTCCCCTGCTCTACCGACTGAGCTATCTCGGCAAAGTGGCGGAACCGACGGGACTTGAACCCGCGATCTCCGGCTTGACAGGCCGGTGTGTTAACCAACTACACCACGGTTCCCTATGGTGGGCGAAACAGGACTTGAACCTGTGACCCCCTGCTTGTAAGGCAGGTGCTCTCCCA
>DAIQRD010000180.1:0-1881 GCA_036786445.1 Bacillota bacterium | reverse complement strand
ACCACCGGCATTAGTGGCTACATTACCACCGATGGTCGCGCTTTTCTCACCGGGATCAGGAGCATACAAAAAGCCCTGTTTTTCCACGGTTTCTTGGAAATCCAGGAGGATGACTCCCGGCTCTACTGTGGCCATAAGGTTATCTGTATCGATCTCCAAAATGCGGTTCAATCTCGTCGTAGATAGCAAGATGCCGCCATGTAAAGGCACACACGCTCCACATAGTCCGGTTCCAGATCCTCTGGTGGTAACTGGGATCTTCCGCAGGTAGGCATATTCCATGATGGACGAAATAACCTGGGCACTATCCGGTTCCACAACAACTTCTGGAAAAGCCCGGGCTTCACCTAGCTCATCATGGGCATAGTCTTCCAGGATCTCATCACCCACCAGAATATGCTCATCACCCACCAAGTTTCTCAAATAAGCAATATCTTCATCAACCAGCTTGGAATACAGCATCGGGACTCTCCCCTTTCTGCAATGCTTGAATCAGCAGCGGGACAATCTCATACATATCCCCCACCAACCCATAGTGGGCTACATCGAAAATCGGGGCTTTGGGGTCACTATTGATGGCGAATATGACATCGGCGCCCCGCATCCCAGCTACATGCTGGATGGCACCGGATATGCCGCAACCTATATACAGCCGGGGCCGGACTGTCCGGCCGCTCATTCCCACCTGCTGAGTATAATTCGCCCATCCCTGTTCTACCAAGGGCCGGGTAACACCGACTACTCCTCCGAGAAGGCCCGCCAGTTTACCCAAAAGGTCCAGACCTTCGGGTCGGCCGATACCCCGACCAGCAGCCACAATGATCTCAGCATCGGTAATGGAGCTCGTCACGTGGTGAGGCTTGAATCCAACTATCTGGATCCCGGATTTCAGCAAGGTCGCGTCAATCTCACAGGGAATAACCTGCCCTTCAGGCCGTGCCACTTGAGTGGCCGCAGGCATCACCTTATACCGCACTGTTGCCATCTGGGGCCTATGCCTAGGTGTAACAATCTGAGCCATAACGTTGCCGCCAAAGGCGGGACGGGTCTGGACAAGGTCGCCATTTTCTTTCACCGAAAGTGAGGTGCAATCGGCTGTGAGACCAGTACGCAACCGCGCTGCCACCCGGGGAGCTAGGGACCTACCCACGGGCGTTGCACCCATGAGGATAATATTGGGGTTGATCTGCTTTACAAGCTCCACCATCAGGGCGGTATATGGTTCAATGCGGAAATGCTCCAGTTCCCCATGATCATAGAGGTATACATGACTGACACCATAGCCTAAGAGCCGCTCTGCCTGGGGCAAGAGATTATGCCCAGCTAGAAAGACAACGACATGCTCTCCAAGCTCGCCCGCTAGCTCTAGCCCCTTGCCGATGAGCTCGTAAGTCACTGGCTGGATAGTGCCTTGGCGCTGCTCCGCAAAAATCAGCACATTCTTGTACTTGGATCTATCTAGGACTGGCCCAGTCTCGGATTTATCTAGCCAAATGGCATTGGCGGGACAGGCCTTGATGCACAGGCGACAAAGGCGACAGGAGTCAGTAAACTCTATGGCCTGATTCCTGATCTCCACACCAGCAAAGGGACATACTTCAATGCACTGACCGCACAATGTGCAAAGATCACGATCTACCTGCATACGGCTCATAGATACTTCAACTCCTTCAGTTTGGCAGTTATCTGCTGGCTTAGTTCTACTGCAGTGCCTTGCCAGATCTCCCGTTCCCTACCCCGAGGGGGTGGAAAGATGCGTTCCACTTGGGTGGGAGAACCATCCAGGCCAAAATTGGCTGTATTGGCACCAACCAAAGCCTTGCTATCCCACGTAGTAATCGCTTTATCCCTAGTTGCCAGCTTCAATCGGAATGACGGGAG
>DAIQRD010000056.1:0-14873 GCA_036786445.1 Bacillota bacterium | reverse complement strand
GGTGCAGCTGATCAATATAGGCTGGGATGTAGCTTCTTCCGAGCAGGCTGTCGAGCAGGCGATGCTGTATGCTGATATGAAAGCCACGGTAGGGATCCACCCCCACGATGCTAGTACCCTGTCCGAGGATGCTTTGGCCAGACTAGAGGGCTTGGCAGCCGCGGAGGTGGTTGTGGCCTGGGGCGAGATCGGCCTAGACTACTATTACGATAACTCGCCTCGGGAGATCCAGCGGGAAGCCTTTAGCCGACAAATGGAACTTGCCCAGCGATTGGAATTGCCTGTGGTGATCCATAGTCGTGACGCTACTGAAGATACATTGGCGATTGTCCAAGAATATGCCCCTTTGCAGGGTATTATGCACTGCTTTTCCGGCAGTTGGGAGACAGCCAAGATATGTATGGATCTGGGCTTGTATATAGGGTTCGGAGGTTCGATTACGTTTAAGAATGCCCATCGCTTGCGGGAAGTGGTGGCCAAGGTACCGTGGGAGCGCATTGTCGTGGAAACCGACTGCCCGTACTTGAGCCCCGAGCCTTTGCGAGGCAGGCGCAACGAACCGGCACATTTGCAGTATATCTTGGCCAAATTGGCGGAAATTAAGGAAGCGGATGTAGCAGAGGCGGCGAGGGTGACTACTGCTAATGCACGGGCAGTGTTCAATTTGACTTGAGCGGGGTTCTAGCATACTTCACGGGATGCGGTGCATGTTGGTGAAATGGACGCCGCATCCCTTTGCTTGCCTAAAGGCCCATGAGAACCCCGGCAACCCCACCGAGGAAGATGAGCAGGATGGGGCTGACCTTGGTTCTACTCATGAGCACGAAGGTGGTCCCGGCAAGAATAAAGGTTCTTATATTAATGATGGCCGAGGGCATAATATAGAGGCCTGCGGAAACGATCAAGATCACTACCGCGACCTGGATGCCTGCCATAGCCCTTCGGGTAAGCATGTGATCCTGATAGCGATCTAGAAAATGTAGCAGGACATAAGTAAGAATCAAGGATGGTGAGATGACTGCTAAGGTGGCCACAACAGCACCTGAAAGCCCGAAGAGCCGGTAACCCACGAAGGTGGCGGTGTTGATGGCTATGGGGCCGGGTGTCATCTCCGAAATAGCCACCACATCGAGGAACTCCTGTAGATTCAGCCACCCAGACATTACCAACTCCCGCTGCAATAGCGGAATCATGGCATAGCCGCCCCCATAGGCAACACTACCAATCTTAAAGAAAGCGATGTAAAGTCCAGCAAGGTTCATGTGGATTGGCGCTACGGTATAGCGCCGTCCCTCCTCTTGGGCATGTCATGGTTGCTTTTTTATTTCGCCAGTAAAAGACCGGTGGTTGCTGCCAAAAGTACAATAGCAATAGGATGGATGTTAGTGGTAAACATGATCACCAGACCTACTGCTGCCGCCACCAACTTCCAACGGGCATTCAAGCTCTGGCGAGCTATGCGCAGAGCTGTAGCTAAGATGAGACCCACGACTACGGGTCGTACACCCTGAAAGAAGCTAGAGACTATTTTCAGTTCATGGAAATCGTGGAAGATGGCTGCAATCAGAGATATAATAAGAAATGAAGGTAATGTGACTCCTGCAGCTGCTACGAGTCCACCAGCAGTACCCCTCATTCTGCTGCCAGTGAAGAGCCCCATATTGATGGCAACTGCACCGGGGATCAGTTGGACACTGGCAAAACAGTCCAGAAAATCCTCTGCCTGCATCCATCCTTGGCGCTGTACCAGCTCTTGCTCGATGAGTGAGATCATGGCGTAACCACCGCCAAAGGTAAAAGCCCCTATCTTAAAAAACGTCCAAAAAATCGACAGGAGACTAGGTGGTGTTGTGACTAAAGGCGTAGTCTGTTTTTTGGTTGTGAGAACTTCCTCTATGATTTGGGCCATCTCTCTACCTCTTTTCACCCTGCTGGTAATCTCACCGGCAAATGCTCAGTTTTGCTGCAGCTCGACTTTGTAGCGGAAGCGATCTCCCCTGATTACAGATCTCCTAAACTCAACTGGTTGGTCCTGTGGATTGAATGAGATTCGCTCCACCAAGAAGACTGGTGCTCCTTTAGCAATGCCGAGGTGGGAAGCTTCTTCTGGTGTCGGCGCTACCGCTTGGAGAAATTCTTCGGCTCGAGCGATACGGATGCCATAGACCGTTTCGAAAAGGTCATATAGTGCCTCTAGGCTGCTGGCCTCTGCCAAGCCGGGGTATAAAGAGCTTGGTAGATACGAGGTTTCCAGCATAATTGGCTCTTTGTCTACATGACGCAGCCGTTCTATTACTACTATCCGATCTGCTGTTCCAATACTCAGATGTTTCCCTATCACAGGATCAGCGACAATCTCTTCCTGGCGCAGTGTCTTAGAGAAGATGCGCTGTGCGCTCTTGCCAAAGCTCCGCGCAAGACTGTAGAAACGCATGAGGTCTTGTTCCATCTTAGGTTTTGCCACCATACTGCCCTTGCCTTTACGAGTGGTAATCCACCCTTCCCTTTGCAGCTCAGCTAGGGCTCGGCGAATAGTCGCTCGGCTAACCTGGTACTCTGCCACCAATTGGCTCTCTGAAGGAAGTAGTTCGCCAGCTGTCCATTTACCCTCTAGGATCTGGTCCAGAAGGGTAGTACTTATTTGATAGTAAAGGGGAATGGGGCTTGTAGGGTCTAGCATTTCATCACCTCGCACTTAGGCCTGTATACATGTGCGTACAGGTGGCATCCTTAGCTTAACAAAAATGGTTATTCCCGTCAAGGAAATGGATATGAATCAGGGAGGAGATTGGTACTTTAGGGCGTAAAGATAGTGGTTAGATCGTGGTCAGGGAGAGAGAAACATGATATTCCTTTCCAGAGTACACAAGAACTTTGGTTATATCCCAGTTCTAGAAAACTTCTCCATGGCAATATATCCTGGTGAGAGGGTTGGATTAATCGGCGCAAATGGGTCGGGGAAGACCACCGTGTTTAGGATGATCATGGGCCAAGAAACGCCTGATCAAGGTAGCGTTACGGTAGCGGGCAATCCGAGCTTTGGGTACCTTACCCAGATCCCGCAAGGAAGTCTCGAGCTTACGGTACAGGAACGTCTTCTCCAGGGCGTGGACTGCGTCGTGAAAATGGAAGAGGCACTACGCACCCTGGAAAGTCAGTTGAGTAGGTCGGAAAGCGGGGGTCAAGGTGAAAGGGACTCGATCATGACCCAATATGCTCGGATGTTCTCAGAATTCGAGAGGCTCGGTGGCTACCAGTATGAAAGCAGGGTCAATTCGGTTGCACAGGGGCTAGGTATTGTAGTGCCACGAGATGCCTTGCTTAGGGATGTAAGCGGTGGGGAAAGGGCTAGAATAGAGCTGGCAGTTGTATTGCTATCCGAACCAGATGTCCTTTTACTAGATGAACCCACCAATCATCTGGATCTTGCCGCGCTGACTTGGCTAGAGGACTACATAATCGATTTCAAGGGAACCGTGCTAATCATTTCCCATGACCGGTATTTCCTGGATAGAGTAATACAGAAGATTGTGGAGATAGAGGGAGGGGCTGCCCGAGATTTTGCCGGTAACTACTCGTTCTACTTGGAGGAGCGGGAACGCCTCCATGACCAAGCATTGAGGCAGTATCAAAACCAACAGAAGGAGATCCGGCGAAAGGAGGCAGCAATAAAGCAGCTGCGCCAGTGGGCTGCCCAGAGTGATAATGCCAAATTCTACAAGCGAGCGGCTAGTATGGAAAAGCAGCTAGCTAAGGTAGAGCGTCTGGATCGTCCCGATGATGGTGAGCCGGGATTCTCTTTGCGCTTTGCTGCCCAGCGGAGTGGCAAAGAAGTGGTGTCCATGGAGAATGTAAGCCATGGCTTTGATGCCCGCCTGCTGTTCCAGGACGTGGATTGGCAGATACGCTACGGAGAGCGGCTAGGCTTAATAGGACCTAACGGCTCTGGTAAATCCACTCTCATCAAAATACTTTTGGGTGAGATTATGCCCCGAGTGGGTAGCGTCAAGCTGGGAGCAGGGTTGAAGATTGGATACTTGGCCCAGCACCAAGAGTTGCTTGATGACGAAAGATCTCTCCTCGGCTCGCTCCGGGAGTTGCTTCCCACCATGCCAGAATCGCGGGTTAGGGCCATCCTAGCCAAGTATGGGTTTCCCGGTGACCTAGTGTTCAGACAAGCAAACACCCTGAGTGGTGGAGAACGGGTGCGGTTCCATCTACTGAAATTAGTGCGTAGTGAGGTGAATTGCCTCATCCTAGATGAGCCTACAAACCATCTTGATCTAGCATCCATTGAGATCCTGGAGGAGGCTCTGGCAGATTATGGTGGGACACTCTTGGTGGTTTCCCATGATCGTTTCTTCTTGAATAAGGTGGTCCAAATGATCTATGCCATGGAAGAGCAGCAGCTTGTTCTGTATCTCGGTAACTATGAGTACTATCGGCAAAAAAGTGAGGAAAGGAAGGACCAGCGTTTCCCAGCAGATGCAGGGACTACCAAGCAAAACCCATCACCCCCATACAAGGCGCAGAAATCTCGGATCAGGGTGCCTTCCCATCAGGCTCTCCAGCAAGAGCTCCATGGCCTGGAAGCCAACATTGGAAATCTGGAAAGGCAGCTGGCCGAGACTCAGCAGGCCATGGCCGAGCCCGGCAAGCAGAGCGACTATCTGTATCTTCAAAGTCTGCAAAAAGAGAGTCAAGCCTTGGAGCAGGAGATAGATCGCCTTTTCCAGCGCTGGGGGGAGGTCGCAGGCCTTCTCGATAATTGGCAGGTCTAGCGCCTTGGCTCTGTAGCCGACCCTGACCTGGAAGTCGCTCTTGATTTACCGAGGGAATCCGGGTATAATAAAGGTCACAAGCGGATGTGGCCTAGTGGTATGGCATCGGCTTCCCAAGCCGAGGATCGCGGGTTCGAATCCCGTCATCCGCTCCATTTTGCTGGCCGGCGTAGCTCAATCGGCAGAGCGACGCATTCGTAATGCGTAGGTTAGCGGTTCAATTCCGCTCGCCGGCTCCAAGTAGCTCCGTAACCGTGCATAGGCAGGTACGGAGCTTGTGTAAAAAGAAGGCCCCACGGGAATCCTCTCCCAGTGGGGCTTTGCTTGTGGTGGTCGCATCTGGACTCGAACCAGAGGCCTCTACGATGTGAGCGTAGCGCTCTAACCGACTGAGCTATGCGACCCATCAACTTCGTATCCCCATTATATCGCGATCTGGTTAGCCTGTAAAGGATGATTTTCCGGGGATGATCAACTTACTTGTTGTTTACATGAATATCTATTTGCTGATACGGGATCTCGATTCCGGCTTTGTCAAATTCAATCTTGACCTTCTCCAATATGTCGAATCGAGTTGGCCAATAATCGGTACGGTCTACCCAGACCCGAACGAAATAATTTAGACCTGAGTCTCCGTGTTCTCCCAAAACGATCTGAGGCTTGGGATCTTCTAATACCGAGGGATGCTCTCCTGTTACCCGGCTAAGAACTTCTTTGACGGTGTTTATATCACTATCGTAACTGGTGCTAAAGATGAAATCCAGACGCCGAGTGGGGTTAGTGGAGTAATTTATGCCACTACTGTTGGATAGTTGTGCGTTGGGAATAATAACCCGGCGATTATCGGGGGTGCGAAGGTAAGTATAGAAGATCTGAATTTGCTCCACGGTGCCTGAGTAGCCCGCTGCTTCTATGAAGTCGCCCACCCGAAAAGGTCGCAGCGCCATGATTAATACTCCACCAGCTAGGTTAGCCAAACTCCCCTGGAGGGCTAGGCCTACAGCCAATCCGGCAGATGCCAGCAAGGCAACAACTGATGTCATCTCTACTCCCAGCATAGAAGCTACGATGATACCGAGTATTATAAATAGGCTGAGGCGAATAGCGGGTATGAGGAACGTGTGCAAAGACTCGTCAAAGTGATGCCGGTCCATGGATCGGCCGATCAAATTTACCAAGTATTTGATCATGCGTCGCCCTATAGCCAATACGACTACAGCCCAAAGGACTTTCCACCCAAACGCGATAAGTGAACCATAAATGCCCTGTAACGCCAATCCATCAATACTCATGATGTGACCCCCTTAGAAGGTGATACAGCACTTCTGGAATTTCCTATATGCATCTTTTACCAATACTATCTCTGTATAATCTACTCCAAGTCGTGTTAAATTACAAGCAGAGGTCGGCAATGTCTTTCGGCCCTGATTCGAAACTATCAGTAGTTCGAGCCACACACACCCGCGTCCTTTCTGCCGGTGAGTGGCAGACTCGCCCAGAGTCTATCAGTTCCAAAGACCCCTTGTCGGCCTTTTTTGCCGTGAGGAGTATGACCAACATTTCAGGTGCCAAGAGGGGCAGACTACAAGCATTACAACGGCACCAAGGAGCGATCAGTAATTGGGTGTCAGCGTAGCTATTGGTAGAACTCTGATTTTCTATGCTGTCTTGCTGCTATTGCTGCGGGTCATGGGTAAGCGGGAAATTGGATCCCTTTCCCCCTTTGATCTGGTGGTTACTATCATGATTGCGGAGCTGGCTGCACTACCCATGGAAAACCCTGAGATTACACTGATAGACGCTCTGGTACCCATTTTGACTTTGACTGTGGCGGAGATTGCGGTTTCCTATGTGACTCTGAAGAGCGAGTCTTTGCGGATCTTGCTTACTGGTACTCCAAGCATTATAATTCGGGGTGGGGAGATCATTGAGAGCGAAATGCGCCGAGTACGCTACAACTTAGGTGATCTCATGCTGCAGCTGCGTCTCAAGGGTGTCAGCAATATCGCCGATGTAGAAGTAGCCATCTTGGAAACCAACGGTGAACTAAGCGTGATTCTTAAGTCACAATATCGTCCGGTGGTTCCGGCGGATATAGAGGTAGAGACAGAGCATGAGGGGTTGCCCCTGACTCTTATTGTCGATGGGGCTGTGAACAGGTTCAATCTCAAACAGGCTGGCCTAGATAATGCGTGGCTGGCGGCTCAACTCGACGATCGGGGCATAGATTCGGTAACGGACGTTTTATTAGCCAGCTTGGACACTGTGGGGAGGCTCTTTGTACAGAGGAAAAACCGATCTAGGAGGAAGAAACGTGCGGACATACTATGATGTAGTAATTATTGGTGCCGGGCCTGCCGGCATTTTTGCCGCCATGGAGCTGATCCGTAATCAAGCGGATTTGTCCATACTCCTGGTAGACAAGGGCAGATCACTAGCCAAAAGGATATGCCCTGCCCGGAAGACGGGTGTCTGCCATTCCTGCGATCCCTGTGCTATTACCAGTGGCTTTTCCGGTGGGGGAGCTTTCAGTGATGGCAAGCTCAGTTTGGCGCCGAGTGTTGGGGGAAGGCTAACAGATTATCTGCCGGAGCAGACGGTACAGCGCCTCATCGACTATGCTGATGGTATCTATCAGGAATTTGGGGCTCCCGACATAATCTATGGGCTCAATGAGCGGGCTGTCGATGACATAATGTACGAAGCATCTAAACACAACATCCAACTGATTCCCTGTCCTGTACGGCATCTAGGTACTGATGCCTCACTTGTGGTGTTGCAGGCCATGTACGATTACCTTATGATTCAATCCAATTTCGAGTTTTCGGAACTGACTTCCGTCCTGCAGATTCTCAGTGATTCTGGGAAAGTGACCGGGGTGCGGTTGCAGCGTAAGGGAGAAGCACCCCTTGAGGTAGATGCTCGCTACGTTATTGCTGCTGCGGGGAGAGGTGGTGCCGCTTGGTTCTTGGCTGAAAGCCGCCGAATTGGCTTGAAGACCGAAAATAACGAAGTAGATATTGGTGTTCGCGTAGAAGTACCCAATGCCATCATGGATCACCTAACCAAGGACTTGTACGAAGCCAAGCTGGTGTACTATTCGGATACCTTCGATAACCGGGTCCGCACATTTTGCATGAATCCTGGCGGTATAGTATCGGAGGAGCGCTATGAAGGGGATCTGGCCGTGGTCAACGGGCATAGTTACAATGACCCAGACTTACGGACAGGCAATACCAATTTCGCACTTCTAGTGTCGACCACATTCACGGAGCCCTTCCATGAGCCCATCGAATATGGTAAATATATCGCTCGATTGGCTAACATGCTGACTGGGGATGGTGTAATGGTTCAGCGCCTAGGCGATCTATTGCGGGGCCGACGGACCGATGGAGATCGGTTGAAAAAATCTACTACGATTCCTACTCTGGCCAGTGCGGTCCCCGGGGATCTGAGCTATGCTTTACCCCATCGCTACCTGATGTCCATTGTGGAAACCCTAAAGGCTTTGGAGAGCATCATACCTGGGATCTATTCTAGAAACACACTGCTTTATGGGGTGGAAGTCAAATTCTACTCGGCAAAGGTGGATGTGCAACCCAATATGGCTACAGAGATGCAGGGCCTATATGCCATCGGCGATGGTGCCGGCATAACTAGAGGTCTGATGCAAGCCTCTGCTAGTGGCGTGATTGTGGCCAGGGACATTTTGGGGTTACCGTTACCTGCTTAATCAGGGGGGGAACAGGGGGACATGAGCCCCCCCGCGGCTTGGCAAGTGCTGAGGTTCATCCTAGGCATGGGCTTGTTTGACGCAACTGCCCATCAAGTGTCTCGATGGTGGTAATCAACACCTGGGCAGCCGTCCTAATGGTAGTTATGTCTACCCACTCATCAGCGCTGTGGGCCTTGGCAATGCTTCCCGGGCCAAATACTACACATGGTGTACCGGATTTAGAGATCTTACTGGCGTCGGTGCTATAAGCAACCCCTTGCGGTTGGGCATGTAAGCCCAAGCTTTTCAGAGCCTGCTGTAACGCCATAAGCAGATGACTGTCTAGGTCAGATTCTAGCGGAGGATCAGCGATGAATACTCGGCCCCGTCGCCAAGGGTGCCCTTGCAGACGTTGATCGGTTAGCCATTTGTCGATAAACTCTAGGACTTGTTCGGGCGTTTCACCGGGAACTAGGCGCCTATCTATGGCCAAGCGACAGGCTGCAGGCACCGTGTTCAACCCTTCTCCCCCGTCGATGAGAGTGGGAGCCCAAGTTGCGGCGCCTGTGAGGGGGTGGGTGTGGCTTGCCGTATAGGCTGTAAAGGGATCCTGGAAGGCTGCTAGGAGTGACATCATTTCCAAAATCGCATTTTGACCTAAGTGGGGGTTGGAGCTGTGGCAGGCTATACCCTCGGCCACCAGTTCAAAACGGACTGTGCCTTTATGGGCCACTATGGGTGCCAGATTTGTGGGCTCTCCTACAATGCAGCCGTGGAATTTGTAATTATCAGCGATATGGAGAGCGCCTTTGGCAGTGAGTTCTTCATCAACAGTGCCTATGAAATATACATCGGCGGCTATCTGTTTTTGTTGGGCTATGTACTTGAGGGCAGCTAGCTGCGCTACGGTGCTGGCCTTGGGATCGGCGCTGCCTCGGCCATACAGCTTGTTGCCTTCTAGCTTTCCCCAGGGTGGGACGGTCATGTTAGTGATTTGAACAGTGTCCAAGTGGCTTTGTAGTGCTATACTGTGGGAGCCATCGGTTCCAGGTATACGGGCCATAACGTTGTGCCGCCCGGGGAGTACCTCTTCTAGCCATACTTCACATCCGATTTTGCGCAACTCTTCGGCAAGGTATTCACCATAGCGCTGTTCGCCAAAGTGGCTGGGATCGTCTTCGGGGGTAGCAAAGCCCGGGTTGACGCTGGGGATGGCAACGAGATGCTGGAGCATGTCAACTAGCTCTGTATTGGAAATTTGCATTATGGGCACCGCCTTCGATATTCTTTTTTACTATTATCCCATACGGAATCTGCCTGCGCAACGATGAGCCTTTAGAATCTCGGGGAGCAAGGTATTGAAAATGGGGGGAGTGTCTGCTATAATATTAGGGTAGTTGATACCACTAAGCGCCTATAGCTCAGCGGATTAGAGCACCGGCCTCCGGAGCCGGGAGCGCAGGTTCGAGTCCTGCTAGGCGCACCAGGGCAAAAGCCACCGGGAAACTGGTGGCTTTTTTCGAAGCTGTGCAAATTATGCATGAGCCCTACTATCAAGGAGTAATGATAGTAGGGAGCGGCTGATTTCGGGTCGTCAAAGCTACTAATGGTAGGAGCAGTTGGAGAGATGGCAATTCTTGATTGGCTGCATTACTTAACCGGGGTGGTTAATCCCACTAATCTGTTTGTACTATCTGTCATTGAATCAATTTTCTTTCCACTTCCACCTGATACCATGCTGTTGCCTCTGGTGTTGCTGAATCCCACTAAGGGGATGCTATTTGCTGGCATAACTACGGCGGGTTCGGTTATCGGGGCTGCTATAGGATACTTTCTTGGTCAATGGGGAGGGAGGCCCCTCCTGGAAAAGCTGGCTTCCCCGGATCGGCTGGAGAAAGTAGCAAGCCTGTACAGGCGCTACGAGTTTTGGGCAATAGGGATAGCGGGTTTTACTCCCATACCCTATAAGGTCTTCACCGTATCAGCCGGTGCCTTTGGGCTAAGGCTACATACTTTTATGTTAGCATCGATATTGAGCCGGGGTGCCCGGTTTTTCCTGGAAGCCGGCCTTGTCATGCTTTACGGACAAGAAGTTGTGGGTTTCATCGAACGCTATTTCAACTTGCTTACCATGGGTTTGGCAGCCTTTGGTGGAGTAGCCTGGCTTAGCTGGTATGGCTGGAAGCAGTATGGGAGAAAACGGGAGGAATAGCAGACCTATTGGCGAAGAATTGGAACTAGGATACCACTGTTGTTTCCCTGAGTTTCTGGAGCAAACTGGCTGGGTTAGGTGGGTAAGAGAACGAACTAAGGAGGTCATTGCATGAAGATTGGTGTTTTGACGGTTTTGTATGGTCAGTTGCCTTTTGCCGAGGCATTGGACAAGGTTAAGAGCTATGGCCTAGACGCGGTTGAGATTGGCTGTGGTGGCTATCCGGGCAAAGCCCATTGTGACCCCGCAGTGTTGCTCGCCGATGAAAGGAAATTGAAGGAGTGGAAAAAGGCCCTTGATGACCGAGGCATGTTTATCAGCTGCCTCAGTGCCCATGGCAATCCTCTCCATCCTCAGAAGGATATTGCTGAGCAGTTTCATAAAGATTGGCGCAATGCCGTGCTCTTGGCAGAAAAACTTGGTGTAGAGATCGTGACAGGCTTTTCTGGCTGCCCTGGCGATCACGAGGGTGCCAAATACCCCAACTGGGTGACTTGTGCGTGGCCCACTGATTTCCTGGACATCTTGAACTGGCAGTGGGAGGAAAAATTGATTCCATATTGGCAGGCGGAGAGCAAGTTTGCCGCTGACCATGGTGTAAATAAGATTGCCTTCGAGATGCACCCGGGTTTCTCAGTATACAATCCCTATACTCTCATGAAACTTAGAGAAGCTGTTGGACCATCCATAGGTGCTAATTTTGATCCTAGCCATCTTTTCTGGCAGGGGATAGACCCGGTGAAAGCCATTCGTTACTTGGGTGAGAAAAAGGCCATGTTCCATTTCCATGCCAAAGATACAGCTATCGACTCCTGGAATTCGCCGATCAACGGTAACCTAGACACTGTTCCCTATACTGAAATGTCTAAACGTTCTTGGCTCTTTAGAACAGTTGGGTATGGCCATGGCTATCAAGTATGGAAGGACATGGTCAGTGCCCTCAGGATGGTGGGATATGATCATGTACTGAGCATTGAGCATGAGGATGCGCTGACCTCCATCGATGAGGGTTTTGGTAAAGCCGTAGAATTCCTCAAAGAAGTTGTGTTGGAGGAAACCATGGGAGCGGCTTGGTGGACAGATTAGTCACCTAAAGCCGAAAGTGTGCGCTTTCCAAAGGATTGATCTGTCAACATATTCGGCGGGGAGGACCACTCTCCGCTGATTTTTTGTGCATTTTGATGCAGCAGGTATCTGAATGAGCGACTAGAATACGTAATAAAACTGTGATGAGGATACAGGAGGAACCGTGCTTGTATAGAATTCTGATGAAAACTAATATTGCTCCCAATATAGATAGATATGTCATTGGGGCACCGGATGTTGCAGCTAAAGCTCAGCCAGGCCAATTCGTCGTTTTACGTCTCCATGAACTAGGCGAACGGATTCCCATCAGTATTTCCGATTGGGATCCAACAGCTGGGACCATTACCCTGGTAGTGCAGGCTGTTGGCCACACAACACAGCAGATGGCTGCCCTTGAGGTTGGAGACGATATCCTGGACGTATTGGGCCCTCTGGGGCAGCCAGCCGTGATCGAGCCCGTGGGCACAGTGGCTTGTGTAGCAGGGGGAGTAGGGACAGCCATTATCTATCCAGAGGCTAGGCAGCATCACCGAGTGGGCAACAGAATCATAACATTGGTGGGAGCTCGCACACGGGAGCATCTATTCTATCAAGAGGAGCTAGCCGATGTTAGTCAGCGCCTCGTGGTGGCTACTGACGATGGCAGTTATGGATACAAGGGATTTGTGACTGATCTCTTGCGGCAAGTGATCGATGCTGGTACCCACCTGGATCAGGTGATTGCCGTTGGACCTATTCCAATGATGCAGGCAGTATCGGAGTTAACGAAACGCTATCATATCAAGACAGTAGTGAGCTTGAATACTATTATGGTGGATGGGACCGGCATGTGTGGTGCATGTCGCGTGCGCATTGGTGGCGAAGTCAAATTCTGCTGTGTTGACGGGCCAGAGTTTGATGCACATTTGGTGGATTTCGCAGCTTTAATGCAGCGATCCCACCTCCATGAGCGCTCCGGGCTGGGGGGAGCTGTTTCTTTGGACGAGAAGGGGTGTGGCTGTCAGTGTCACGATCAGGGCATTCTATAGGGGCGGCCCGCCCCCATGGACCGAACCTCTCCCGGGTGCCGATGCCGGTCCAACCACCAGATCAGAGAGTCAGGAATTTCTCCGAGGTGAACTTGGGTTACACTCCTGAGATGGCCCTTCAGGAAGCGTCCCGCTGTCTGCAATGCCGTCGGCGACCCTGTGTAAAGGGGTGCCCTGTGGGTGTGGATATTCCTGGTTTTTTAAGGGCTTTGGCCAAGGGAGATTTTGGCGGTGCTTTGGCTGTCATTCATGAAGAGAATAGTTTACCTTCCATCTGTGGGCGAGCCTGCCCCCAGGAAGTACAATGTGAAAGCTTGTGTATCCTGGGTCGCCAAGGCGAGCCGGTGGCCATCGGCGACTTAGAAAGGTTCGTGGCCGATTGGGAAAGAGAGCACCGAGTTCCACAGGTGAAGCAATCCAGCAGGCGGCGGTTGGGCAACAGGGGACAGGTGGCGGTGGTGGGTTCCGGCCCTGCTGGTCTCACGGCTGCCGCTGAGCTGAATCGTCTGGGCTATGGGAGCACGATCTTTGAAGCCCTCCATACACTAGGGGGTGTCCTGGCCTATGGCATTCCAGAGTTCCGACTGCCCAAGGCTATTCTGGCCGATGAATTTCAGAGCTTAATGGAACTCGGTGTTGAGATCAGGACCAATGTCTTGATTGGGCGCACGCTGACCATTGAAGACCTATTTGCCCAAGGGTTTCAAGCAGTCTTTTTGGGAACCGGGGCCGGGTTGCCGCAGTTCTTGGGCATTCCTGGAGAAGATCTCAACGGTGTCTATACTGCCAATGAGTTCCTAACCCGGGTGAACTTGATGAAAGCCTATCATCCACAGGCGGATACCCCCCTATACCTGGGTAAACACGTGGTAGTAGTGGGAGGCGGCAATACAGCCATGGATGCCGCTCGCACCGCTCGCCGATTGGGTAGCGAGGTCACTGTGGTTTATCGTCGCTCCCGGGAGCTGCTTCCTGCTAGAAAACAAGAGATCCTCCATGCAGAAGAAGAAGGAATTGGTTTTCGGTTTTTCACATGCTTGGTGGCTCTAAGAGATGGGGGCGAGGGTTGGGTGGAGGCGGTGCAATGTGCCGAAATGACCATGGGTGATTTAGATAACGAGGGGCGCCATCGCCTGCAGCCCATAGCTGGTTCTGAGTACTGGATGAAGGCTGACTCCATAATCATGGCTGTTGGACAGGGGCCCAACCCGATTATCGCCCAAACAACCCCTGGATTGAAAACCGGGCCATACGCGGTCATAGAAGTTGAGCCGGAGACATTTGCTACCAGCCGGGAAGGAGTTTTCGCGGCTGGGGATGTAACTAGTGGTGGTGCAACGGTGATTGAAGCTATGGGAGGCGGCAAGAGGGCGGCTAGAGCCATAGCTGATTACTTGCAGCGTAGGAAGGGCATGGTGCCCGATGCCACAAGCTCGTGAAGGGGCCAAAGATAGCACCCAGTCCGGATCATTATCATGGGGGATTATTTCATAGGAGGTAATAAAAGTGGGGGCCCAGATTATCGATGGTAAAGCCATAGCCGCAGACATTCGGCAAGGGCTAAAAGGCAAGATTGATCACCTGCGTAGACAGAACATAGTCCCAGGGTTAACCG
Organism: Bacillota bacterium; assembly: GCA_036786445.1. Classification (GTDB taxonomy): domain Bacteria; phylum Bacillota; class Limnochordia; order DTU087; family DTU087; genus JAAZMF01. Next base: position 436 of record DAIQRD010000056.1, on the reverse strand, counting down.
TTATTTTGGTAGGGGACAACCCGGCCTCACAGACCTATGTACGTTCCAAGCAGCGGACCTGCGGGGAAGTGGGGATTCACTCAGAGGTAAGAGAGCTTCCCAGTGACACATCCCAGACGGAACTTATAGCATTGGTTGATGATCTGAATAAAGACCCCAAGGTGCATGGTATCTTGGTGCAGTTACCGTTACCAGGACATATAGATACAGATGCTGTCATTCGGGCCATTAACCCGGCCAAAGATGTGGATGGGTTTCACCCAACAAATGTGGGGAACCTATGGACGGGACTTGGTGATGGTTTTGCACCCTGCACCCCGTCAGGTATCATGGAATTACTGCATCGGGCAGGCATCGAGCCCGCCGGCCTCAATGCTGTGGTCATCGGGCGCAGTAATATCGTGGGCAAGCCCATGGCTGCACTGCTATTACAGGC
>DAIQRD010000055.1:10001-14937 GCA_036786445.1 Bacillota bacterium | reverse complement strand
ATCGTCACCGTGGAAGGCCCTTTGGGTAGCCGTCTTGTTCTTTGTGGTGAATCAGTTAGAAGCAGTGGCACTAGCCCCGCGCATTGTGGGAGGGCGGGTGGGCTTGCACCCAGTGGCAACCATTTTTGCTCTCCTAGCAGGTGGACATCTCTTGGGCATTGCCGGGGTATTGGTGGCAGTACCTATCGCCGCAACATTGCGTGTGCTCATGATCTTTGTGGGCCGCGTGTTAAGGGTCTGCAGTTGACAAAAGGCCACCCGTTGGATATGATCTAACTGCAAATAGTGGGCACAGAGCCAATTCTGGCAATTGTGCCCTAGCTATACTATTGGTCAAGTCTGCTTCGCTTGCACGCGCAGGATATATAAGGGAGGGAGCGGGCGACTTTTTTTTGTCAGGTAGTATAACCTGACAACACCGCCCATGACATGAAGGTAATGAGTACACACGAACTACGGGAGAGTTTTCTGCAATTTTTCGAAAGCAAAGGCCACAAGCGGTTGCCCAGTGCCTCACTTGTTCCTCACGGAGATCCGAGCTTGCTCTTGACCGGCGCCGGCATGGTGCCTTTCAAACCCTATTTCCTGGGTAAGGAGACGCCACCTGCCAAGCGGATCACTACATGCCAGCGTTGCTTGCGTACGGCAGATATCGAGAATGTTGGCCAAACAGACCGCCATGGTACCTTCTTTGAGATGCTGGGCAATTTCTCCTTTGGCGATTATTTCAAAACAGAAGCTATCCATTGGGCCTGGGAGTTTTCCACAAAGCATTTGGAGTTGCCTTCAGATTCGATCTGGGCCACGATCTATCTAGATGATGATGAAGCTATGCAGATATGGCACGAGGAGATCGGCCTACCCCTAGATCGGATCGTGCGTTTGGGCCGTGAAGATAATTTTTGGGAGATTGGCGTGGGCCCTTGTGGTCCATGCTCTGAGCTTTACCTCGATCGGGGCGTGGAGTATGGCTGTGGTGCGCCGGATTGCAAACCTGGTTGTGATTGCGAGCGGTATCTTGAATTCTGGAACTTAGTGTTTATCCAATTTCACCAAGATGAGGCTGGCAATCTGACTCCCTTGGAGAACAAAGGTATTGATACCGGCATGGGTCTTGATCGTACAGCCGCGATTTTGCAGGGTGTAGACAGCATCTTCGATACAGATGGAGTCCGCTCTGTGATCGATGAAATCCGTCTGTTGGCTGGGGTGGACTATGGTCGGCGCGACCAGGACGATGTGGCCATCAGGGTAGTAGCTGACCATGTTCGCAGCGTCACATTTCTTATACTGGATGGTGTTTTGCCTAGCAATGAAGGTCGGGGGTATGTGTTGCGGCGCCTATTGCGTAGAGCAGTCCGCTATGGTCGCTTATTAGGCATCAAGGATAGTTTTCTGCCACGCATCGCTTCTCAGGTCATGAAAGCCATGCAGGTGGCATATCCCGAGCTGGGTGAGCGGCAGGATTACATCCTAAAGGTGATCGGCATCGAGGAAGAGCGTTTCCGAGACACATTGGAGCAGGGATTGGGGATGCTTCAGGATTTAATCGGTGAACTGGAGGCTAACGGCGAGACTCGCCTATCTGGTGATCACGCTTTTCGCTTGTATGACACGTATGGGTTTCCCCTGGAGCTGACTATTGAGATCCTGAAGGAAAGCGATATGGATGTGGACGAGGCCGGATTTACCCAGATGATGGAAGAGCAAAGACGACGGGCTCGAGCAGCCCGAGAGCAGACTGGTTATCTCGATGATGGCGCTGGTGTGTATGTCGATCTCCATAAACAGTATACCACTGAATTTGTGGGCTATAGCCAACTAGAAGTGGAGACGGAAATCCAAGCAGTAATGGTAGATGGTCAGGTGGTGGATAAGGCGGAGAGGGGCCAGGCAGTAGAGATCGTAATTGCCCGTACCCCATTTTACGCAGCCAGTGGTGGGCAGGTGGCAGACGTCGGGACTGTAACAGGCTCCCATGGGGCCATTGAGATCGTTGATGTGCAATCTCCTGTCAGTGGTTTAGTTGTCCACAGGGGGAGGGTGACCTCGGGTTGTGTCCAATCTGGAGACGCTGTACTAGCTACTGTCTACCAACGCAATCGGGAAGGCGCAGCCTGTCACCATACAGCCACCCATCTGCTGCACAAAGCTTTGAAGGAAGTTGTGGGTGAGCATGTGAATCAAGCTGGTTCCTTGGTGGAGCCTGATCGCCTGCGTTTCGATTTTACTCACTTTAGTGGTCTTTCTCAGGAAGAGTTAGATCGTGTGGAAAAACTGGTCAATGATGCGATCAGGGCTAATGCTCCTGTGAGTACAGAAGAGCTCAGCTTCGCTGAGGCTGAAGCCACCGGTGCCATCGCCTTGTTTGATGAAAAATACCATGATGTAGTGCGGGTAGTGAGTATAGATGACTACAGCAAGGAGCTTTGTGGGGGCACTCACGTCACTAGCACCGGCGAGTTGGGCCTTTTTAAGATCCTTAGTGAGACGGCTGTGGCTGCCGGAGTCCGGCGGATCGAAGCCCTGACAGGCAAAGCAGCTGTGAAGCATGTGGCCGCCCAAGATGCCATGGTGCGTCAAGTGTGTGACCTGCTACAGGCTACTCCCACCGGACTAGTGGACAGGGTGGAAAGGTTGCTGCAAGAGCAGAGAGAGCTTAGTAAGGAGTTGGAGAGACTCAAAGGCAAGTTAGCTGGCGCCCAAAGTGAGGAACTCTTGCAGGATGTCGTTGAGATAGGTGGGATTTCCGTACTGGCTGCTAGTGTAGAAGGTTTGGACGCGGTAGCTTTGCGGACTCTCGGTGATCGACTGCGGGACAGACTAGGCAGTGGAGTGATTCTCTTGGGCTCAGTCACCGGAGGCAAAGTTCTATTTGTGGCCATGGTTACTCCCGATATTGTGGCTAGAGGTGTGAAGGCTGGGGACATAGTGAGGGTGGCAGCACAGGCTACCGGCGGCGGGGGCGGCGGCAGGCCGGATATGGCCCAAGCCGGGGGCCGTGATCCTGACAAGCTGGAGATGGCATTAGATTTGGCAAGAGAGAGTATTAAGGAGCAACTGGCCATGGTTTAGGTGATAGTCCAAGGGTATACGGGGCACAGGGTGTCCCGTTTGCTTTTTTGTGAAAGAGCAGGAAAGCCGGTCTTTACCCAGAATATTCAAGGTAAGGTGGGTATAGACATGGGGGTGTTGATATGCATGAAGCCCATGAACGAACAACCTTATACAAGTGTGGACACTTGCCCAGTCGGGCCGCTCTGGTTGTGGCTGAAGTCTATGCGGCACTGGAAGAGAAGGGCTATGATCCGGTGGCCCAATTGGTTGGCTACCTGATGTCCGGGGATCCGACCTATATCACATCCCACCGTGAAGCACGGACTTTGATTCGCTCCACAGACAGGGACGAACTCCTTTCTGAACTAATCCGAGGGTATATACATGCCCAGCGGACCCATACCCGTACTGGATGATCGCCAGAGATGGAAAAGGGGGTGACCAAACTGGGATGGGAAACAAAGCCCGTTTATCGCTTAGAGCCGGGAGATGACATGCCAGATCTAATGTCTGCTTTGCGGGAAGCCCCAGAGCTCATGGCGATCTTTGTTGATCACCCGATGGTCCCGGTTTTGAAAAACCGAGTCAATCTCCGACTATTGCAGGACTATGCTACAGAAGCCCATAGGCAGTTGGTTATTATTTCATCAGATCCATTGGTGCAATCTTTAGCAGGGGAACTGGAGATAGAATGTCATGGTAGTGAAGCCCAGTTGGCAGCTGCTCTAGGGGTTTTGGGGAGAGATAGTGAAGCTGGCCCTGAACTAGAGAAGCCGGGATCCCCATGGATCGATGATGCTGATCCGCCGGAGCCTCTGGTTTCCACGAGTTTGCGTAGGCCTGCTTTACAGCGGTGGCTCGTCTTGGCCGTAGCTGTTTTGGCAGTTGGCATCCTATACTATGCACTGACACCCAAAGTGACGGTGTTCGTCACTCCGCAGCTGTTGATCTATCAGCAAACTATAGAGCTCCTCGGTGTAGGGCCTGATGCCACCAATGTGGAGATCGGTAACCTGCCTGTACTGCCTTTGCAGCCGGTTAAGGCCGTGCTGGAAACCGAGGCCACGGTGTCAGCTACAGGGAGTCAGACCATTGGTACGGGTGCCGCTCAAGGAGTGGCAGTTTTTATCAATGAAAGTGATCAAGCGGTGACGGTGCCCAAGGGGGCCGAGTTGCACACCGGGTCAGGGGTGGTATTCCGGACAGATGCAGCTGTGACAGTACCTAGCCGCAGTACCGAATATTTTCTCGATGTGGCCGCGGGTGTGCGGGCGGGACAAGAAGAAGTCAGGATTAGCGCCGTAGAAAAGGGCGAGCAGGGCAACGTCGCGGCGGGGAGAATACGGGAGTTTGGTGATTCCCGGTTGGCTGCAAGCTTAGCAGTGCGGAACCCCGACCCAACCAGGGGTGGAGCTAGTGTACAGCAGATGATAGTGACTGAAGATGATATCAAGAAAGCTGAGACCATTTGCCAGCGCCAAGCCCATCTGCGGGCAGGGGAGATTCTCCAAGGGAAGGTGGGCCAATCAGGTAGTGTTTTGATACTGGAATCAGTTAGTATAGAGCAAACTGCCCTAGAACCGTCTGTTGATGCCGGATCAGAGGGACAAGCAGTCCACGTCTTGACTAGGTTCGAGACACAAGGGCAAGCTTTTCGACGCAAAGATCTAGGTGAAGTCCTGCAGCAAGAGTTGGAGCGAAAGCTGCCGCCGGATCTGGTCTTATATCGACCGAAATTCGAGATTGAGCGATTGGTGGCCACTCCCCAGGAGCAAATAATTGCCTTGGAGGCTGATGTAAAGATCCCAGTACACAGGCGTTTGGTGGCAGGGGATTTGGCCAGATTATTGGTGGGGCTGAGGCTACAGGATGTGGGAGA
>DAIQRD010000055.1:0-9991 GCA_036786445.1 Bacillota bacterium | reverse complement strand
CCATTGTAGTGGAGCCGCTAGAGGTAGATCGTTTACCTCGTTTTGCCCACTGGATCAAGGTGGAAGTAGGTGTACCTGAGGCAGCAGTGGCCATCACTCAGCCCTAGGTTAGAGTGTGAGAGGAAGTCAGAGATTGGAATATAGGCAATTGGGCGCCACGGATATCCGTGTTTCCAGGCTATGCTTTGGCGCTCTTACTATTAGCCCCTTGCAGCGGAATTTGCCTGTGGCTGCAGGGGCTCAAGTGATTATGAAAGCTTTTGATCTAGGTGTTAATTTCATCGATACAAGCCAGTTTTACAGGGTTTATTCGCCTATCGGCAAGGCTTTACAGGAATATTCCAAGCGGGATGATGTAGTGGTTGCTAGCAAAAGCTATGCCTATGATGCTGTCGGCATGGCCGCTGCACTGGAAGAGGCTCTTCGGGAATTGCATCGGGAATGGATTGATATATTCTTACTCCACGAACAAGAATCAGTGCTCACCATCCGAGGGCACTGGGATGCTGTGGAATACTTAATCAAAGCTAAAGAGCGGGGCCTTGTCCGGGCGATAGGCATTTCCACCCATAGGGTGGAGGGGGTGCGGGCCGCGGCGCTAGTACCGGAAATGGACATAATCAGTCCGCTCATCAATTATGCAGGCATCGGTATCACCGATGGGACTAGAGAGGATATGGTGGCGGCCATGGAGTTTGCCACTGTCTGTGGCAAGGGTATTTATGCCATGAAGCCCTTCGGCGGTGGGCACCTCATGGGTAGCATTGACGATGCTTTGGCGTTTCTGGTGGGTATGGAAAGCGTAAGTTCTATTGCTGTGGGGATGAAGAGTATACCTGAAGTAGAGATGAATGTACGTTTGATCAATGGAGAGATCATCCCTACGGATTTGCGGAAAGCAGCTAGTTCCATCCCCCGGCAACTACACATTGATGAGTGGTGTACAGGTTGTGGTACTTGTGTAGCTAAATGTCCATCCAATGCCATGGCTATAGAAAATGGGCGAGCAATTGTTGACCCGTCTATCTGCGTGTTTTGCGGATATTGTGGTGGCCATTGCCCCGAATTTGCCATCAAGGTGATCTAAAATGCGAATCATGGGGTTAGATATTGGGACAAAGACCATTGGTATAGCCGTCAGTGACCTTTTGGGGCTGACGGCTCAGGGCGTGGGAGTTATTAGGCGTCGAGACTGGGGTAAAGATATAGAGGAGCTCAAGGAATTGGTGGCGGAATATCAAGTGGACCAGCTACTCATCGGTTTGCCCCGGCGCACCACAGGCATCCTAGGTCCCGAGGCAGAGAAAATCCAAGCTGAAGGGGATAAGATAGGAGCGGCCTTAGGCCTTAAAGTGATCTATTGGAATGAATGGTTCTCGACGGCTTCGGCAGAGCAGGTGCTACTGGCAGCAGACCTCAGTCGGCAAAGGCGTCGCCAAGTGATTGACCGAGTAGCAGCAGCTATTATTCTGCAGAGCTATATGGATAGCGCAGCCTACAAAGAGGGCAGGTGAATAGACAAGACATCTTCAGCAAACTGCAGAGAGGGGGGCAAGGCGGCAGGCTCAGGGCCACCGCCGCAGCCAATGGATGAAGATATGATTGTTTTGCTAGATGAAGAAGGCGTAGAACATGATTTTACCCTACTCGAGGTAGTGGAAGTTGATGGTGTGCCATACGCGCTGCTCCTGCCCGTTGAATTCCCTGAAGAGGGAGTTGTGGTTTTGCGCATTGAAAAAGCAAACAATGGAGAAGACGTGTACATGGTCATTGAAGATGATGAGGAATTTGAACGGGTGAGACAGGCGCTTGAGAGCCTAGACGAAGAAGACTGAAAAGTCCCCGGGCCTTGCCAAATTGCCGTTCCCCCGCTATAGTGGTAGAATGTATACAACCTTGGATCTTGAGGTGACACATATATGCGTAGAACAGCAGGGCAATTTAGGCTGACAGAAAAAGCGAGCTGTCGCTGGGAGATGCCTAGTTTAGAAGTTATCTGTGCCAAGGGCATTGGCCTACTAGGACAGCTATTTTGCCTGGGCTTAGTCATAGCCCTTGGCTTTACGGTTATAGCCTCTTGGATGATTTTACCCCCCAAGAGTGCTAAGCTCGCCGCGGGCTCCATAGTCCATGTCTCCCAGGGCAGTACTAGCAGCGATATTGGTGATTTGTTATCTAGGGCAGCGATGATCCGCAGCAAACAGGCGTTTACCCTGGCCTCTCGGGTACTGGGGTTAGATCAGCGGCTACAGGCTGGTGACTATCGTTTGAGCCCGGGTATGGATCTTTTGCAGATCATGCGCCAATTGGAGGCCGGCAGGGTAACGACGGTCCGTGTCACCATTCCAGAGGGTCTTACCATCCAGGCCATCGCCGGGCGCTTGGCCGCAGCGGGGCTGGTGGATGAGGAGCGTTTCTTGGAATTGGTGCAAGATGATCGCCTGATTTATGGAGATAATGGACCTATACAAAAACCTACCCCTAGTCTCGAAGGATATTTATTTCCTGATACCTATTTCTTTGTTAGAAATCAACCGGAGGAAGAGATCATCAAGCGCATGGTGCATCGCTTCACCCAGGTAGCGGGGCGTGCGGTGGCAGAGTCCCCTGTGCCGAAAGGGTTCTCCCTCCATGAGATTGTGACTTTAGCGTCGATTATCGAAAAGGAAGTCATGGTCAAGCGGGAGGCCCCTTTGGTATCAGCCGTGTTCTGGAACAGGCTGAAGATTGGGATGCCCCTGCAATCCGATCCCACTGTGCACTTCGTCATGGAAGTGCCTCGGAAGCTTTACTATTCGGATTTGGCAATGGATTCGCCATATAATACGTATAAATATCGAGGACTGCCACCAGGGCCCATCGCCTCGCCAGGGGCTGGAGCCTTGCGAGCAGCCCTAGAACCCAGTGATGTAGATTACCTGTATTTCGTGGCTAAGGGTGATGGAACCCATGCTTTCAGCAGGACTTTTGCCCAGCATAGGCAAGCTCGTAGTCGATACGGTATATAGGGAAGTACTAGTCTGGTAGTAGTAGGGAGGAAGCGAGTTGGCAAAAAGAATGGAGCTCCTAGCCCCTGCAGGCAACAGAGAAAAGGCCGAAGTAGCCATAGCCTTTGGCGCAGATGCCATCTATGTTGGTGGTGAGGAGTATAGCCTCAGGGCCGGTGCCGGCAATTTCACACTACCGGAGATGGCAAGTCTGGTGGAGTATGCCCATGCTGCCCATGTCAAGGTCTATGTGGCCGTCAACAGCCTCTTGCACAATCCCGAACTGCAGGATTTGCCGAGCTACCTACGAGCTTTGGCGGATATGGAGATCGATGCCGTTATCTTTGCTGACCCTGCGGTATATGCTGTTGCCCGGGAAGTCGCTCCCGATTTGGCTCTTCATATATCTACCCAGGCTAGTGTGACCAACTGGCGTTCTGTTCAGTTTTGGGAAACGATGGGAGTCAGTCGAGTAATCTTGGCTAGGGAGCTCTCCTTACAGGAGATTAGTGAGATCCGTGGCAGAGTCAATGTGGAATTGGAAGCTTTTGCTCATGGAGCCATGTGCATATCCTATTCCGGTCGCTGCCTCTTATCAAACTATATGACGGGTCGGGACGCCAATCGGGGGGAGTGCGCCCAAGCCTGCCGCTGGCGGTATGCCCTTATGGAAGAAAAGAGGCCCGGAGAGTACTATCCCATTGAAGAAGATATCAAGGGCACCTACGTCCTCAACTCCAAAGATTTGAACATGCTCGCCCATATCCCTGAAATGGCACAAGCCGGGATTGGCAGCTTGAAGATCGAGGGGCGCATGAAGAGCGTTTACTACGTAGGTATGGTGGTTAAGGCATATCGTCAGGCTTTAGATGCCTATCACGCCAATCCCAAAACATATCAGGTGCAGCGGGAGTGGTTAGAAGAATTAGATAAAGTGAGCCACCGGCCCTATACGACTGGATTCTATTTTGGCTCGCCGGGTCCCGAGGGGCAGTCTTACGGGAGCAGCGGCTATGTTAGGAATTACGATTTTGTGGGCATTCTGCCCAGTTTCACCCAGGGAGATGGGAGAGTCGCTGTGCGGAATCGTTTGCGAAAAGGGGAAAGGGTGGAGTTGGTTGCTCCCTCAGGTCCGCCCACGGCTTTCACAATTCAGGATATGCGGGATGAGGCGGGTGTAGGTTTGACTGAAGCCCATGCCAATCAGGAGATTTTTCTTCATTTACCCATAAAGGCAGCCCCTTTCTCTATGCTGCGCCGGGAAGTAGAGGCTGTTGACCCGAAAAGGGATTGAAAGGGGACAGGCACGAAATGCCTGAGGCCACATAAGATAGGAAAGACTCCAAATAAATGGGGGTGGCCTCACATTGATTTCGCTACTAACGGCGTTGGTCGGATTTTGCCTGCAAGGCTTAGTCTTTCTTGTAGCTTATGTGACTAACAGCAACGCCTTTCCTCTCCCTTTGTCGGAGGAAGAAGAGGCGTTGTTTTTGGACAGGCTGCAGGCTGGCGATGGCGAAGCCCGGAATGTCTTGGTGGAACGGAACCTGCGGCTGGTAGCGCACATAGTGAAGAAGTTTGACAACACCGGGGAGGATATGGATGATCTGATTTCCATAGGGACCATAGGCCTAATCAAGGCGATTAACACCTTTGATGTAACCCAGAAGACTCGCCTAGCAACCTATGCCGCCCGGTGTATCGAGAACGAGATCCTCATGCACTTGCGATCTACTAAGAAGATTCGCAAGGATATCATGTTATATGACTCCATTGGTGCCGACAAAGAAGGCAATGAGATCACTCTTATTGATATATTGGGTACCGATCCCGATGAAGTTTTGGAGCAAGTAGAGCTTTCAGTGGAGCAGGAGAAATTGCGGGAGATGCTCACTGGGCTGGGCGCACGGGAAAAGAAAGTGCTGGAACTTCGCTATGGTCTTGCCGATGGAATTCGCAAGACCCAACGGGAAATTTCCCGCAAATTGGGGATTTCGCGTTCGTATGTGTCACGGATTGAGAAAAGGGCCATTACCAAACTGCAGCATGAAATGCTATCAGAAGAGGTGCGCAGCTAGATCGATGCGGTGACTCCCGACCAAAGGATGGGGCTCACCACTGTGGTCCCAGCCTTGGATATGATCTCCGGGAGGAAGTGCACTATGCTAAGATATCTTTGCCCCAATCTGTGTTTGGCTTCTTTGGTGGATGTTGATTTAGCTAGACTCCAAAAGCAGGGTTACAAAGGTATAATATTGGATATTGATAACACTGTACTGCCTTGGGCCGGTGAGGACATTGATGGCCCAGTGTTAGCCTGGGTGCAGAAAGCCAAAGCCAAAGGCTTCCAGCTATGCCTCACATCCAATGCTTTGCGGGAGCGGGCGGAGCGAATTGCCGGTGTGTTGGAGATACCGGTCATCGCGGGGGCTATCAAACCCCGCAAGAAGCCCTTCCGTCAAGCCCTAAAGCTTCTGGGGACTACGGCAGCGGAAACGGTTGTGATCGGGGATCAACTCTTCACCGATGTGCTAGGTGGGAACCGCATGGATCTCTATACCATCCTGCTTGAGCCCCTAGCTACAAAGGAGATGGCTGCCACGAGGCTGGTGCGTAGGGCAGAAAGGCGGATCATACGCCGGCTCAGTCGGAAAGGTTATATCTGTGAGACCGCGGCCCGACGTCGTTTGGCAAGGGGAGGGACAAGATAGTCTGGGTACAGCAATAGTCTCCCGGAGAGCCTAACCTGTAGGAGGTGCTCCACCGGGTTTTTTGCTTTCCCCCAGCGAATCGCTGATGGCATTGGGAGGAAAAGCGGCATGCTCTAGAGAAGAATCGATGATTATGGGCAAACAGTTGCGCCCATCACCAAGGAGGGAGCTATTTGCAGGTGCATAGGGAAGATTTAGTTGAGATTTTAAATGTTGCCAAACAGCAGGGTAGTGATTTTGCTGATATTTTTGTTGAAGAAGCACATACCGCGCAGATTTACTGTGAGCAGGATCGGATTGAGCGAGTGACCGCTGGGACTGATGCTGGTGCGGGGATTCGGGTGATTGTGGGGGAGGCCACCGCCTATGCCTACACCAATGATCTGTCTCTGGAAGGTCTGAAAAATGCAGCCACCACTGCAGCGGCTGCCGCCCGGGGTAACAACCCCCCAATAGTTATCGATCTCTGTCGACGCAATCCCTCCTTTGATCTGCCCATCCTGGTTCGGCCAGAAACCGTAGCCGTGGCTGACAAGGTAACCGTGGTGGAGCAAGCCAACCGGGCGGCCAGAAAAGCTGATGCCAGGGTGAGGCAGGTGATAGTATCATACCGGGATGTCACCCAGAAAATCATCATTGCCAATAGTGCGGGTGTGTGGGTTGAAGATGAGAGAATCCGCACCAATTTATCCATGAATGTCATCGCCATGGAAGATGGGAAAATCCAAACAGGTTTTGAATCCTTAGGTGGTATCATCGGCTTTGAGCTGCTTCGGGAAACTGATCCCCGAGAGCTAGCTGTGCGGGCGGCAGAGCGGGCAGTAAGGATGTTAGGGGCTAGACCGGCGCCAGCGGGGCGGATGCCTGTGGTCATGGCTGGTGAGGCCGGGGGAACCATGGTGCACGAGGCCTGTGGCCATGGTTTGGAGGCAGATCTAGTACAGAAGGGGATCTCGGTCTATGCCAATAAGCTAGGGCAGCAAGTGGCATCTCCCCTCATCACCGTAGTCGATGATGCGACTTTGCCAGGGAAGTTTGGTAGCTACCGCTTTGATGATGAGGGGACTCGCGGGCAGCGCACTGTACTTATTGAAAATGGGATTCTCAAAGGATACATGTATGATTACTTGACTGCTCGTAAAGATGACGTAAGTCCCACAGGCAACGGCAGACGGGAATCATACCAGCACAAGCCTATCCCCCGGATGACAAATACCATGATTCTGTCGGGTACAGATGATCCACAGGCTATTATCGGGGATACCGAGCGGGGCTTGTTAGTGACCCGCATGGGAGGCGGTCAAGTCAATACTACCAATGGTGATTTTGTCTTTGAAGTCTCCGATGGGTACCTGATCAACAGAGGCAAGATTGGTGAACCAGTGCGGGGAGCCACCTTGACTGGTAACGGACCGAAGGCGCTGAGCTTGGTGGATCGGGTTGGCTGGGATCTTGGGTTCAGTATCGGTATGTGTGGCAAGGACGGGCAAGGAGCCCCAGTCAGCGATGCTCAGCCCACCATCCGCATTCCAGAGCTGGTAGTTGGCGGTATCGTGGAGGAGGATCAGAGATGACCTTGGAAATGCAGAAATTGGCTCAATCGGTAGTGGCCTTGGCGGAAGTAACCAAGCAGGAAATTGAAGTCTATGCAATGAGTCAGAGATCCCTGCAGGTGGAAGTCAGTGACGGCCAGGTGGAGACACTGCGGGAAGCTCAGCAGACCGGGGTGGGCATCAGGGTCATAGATGGCGGCCGACTAGGGTTAGCCTTTACTACTTGCCTGGATGTGGATAGCCTTAGGAATGCCGTGAGATTGGCTGGGGCTAATGCCCAAAGCGCCACAGCCGATGAGTACAACGTTTTACCCTCCCCCAGGCCCACACAGCCTTTGGACCTCCTAGATCCGACCATGGCGTCAGTGCCAGTGGATAGGAAGATTGAGTTGGCTCAGGCCGTGGAAAGCGCGGCTAGGCGCTATGATCCTCGGGTGACTAAGGTGCGACAATCCACATATAGTGATGGGCTTTACCAAGTGGGGATCTGCAACACTCGGGGTGTCAACGCGGGTTACGAAGGAGCCTACTGTGCCGCTAGCGTTGTGGTTGTTGCCGAAGCTGATGGACAAGCAGAGATGGGTTGGGCCTATGACTTCTCCCGTTCTTTTGACAAATTGGACCCTACCAAGATAGGCCAAGAAGCGGCCCTCAAGGCTGTGGAGATGCTGGGTGCAGGCTCTGTAGAGACTTGCCGAGTGCCAGTCATACTGGCTCCCGATGTGGCCACCGAGTTTCTGGAAGTGTTGGCTCCAGCCTTGACCGCGGAGGCTGTGCAGAAGGGCAAATCCCTTTTTGCGGGCAAGTTAGGTCAGCAGGTGAGCTCTAAGGCCTTAACCCTCATCGATACCGGTCTCTTGCCTCAGGGCTTAGCCACAGCGCCAGTGGATGACGAAGGCGTGCCCTCTCGCAATACCACTATCTTGGATCAAGGAAGACTACAGACCTACCTGTATAATAGCTACAGTGCTGCTCGGGATAAGGTGGAATCCACGGGGAATGGGGTACGGGCTTCCTTCCGAGGGGCTGTTACTACTGCTCCTCGCAATTTCTATATCCAGCCGGGAGAAGTATCACAGAAACAGCTGATTTCCCAGATCAAGCGGGGTATGTATATCACCAATGTGATGGGCATGCATACAGCAAACCCCATATCTGGCGAGTTTTCGGTGGGTGCTGGCGGTCTGTGGATCGAGAACGGTGAAGTAACTCGCCCAGTGAGGGGCGTTGCCATCGCCGGCAATCTGCTAGATTTTCTCCAACATGCCACGGCGGCGGGCAGTGACCTAAGATTTCTTGGTTCAGTGGGATCTCCCAGTTTGCTGGTGGAGGGTATCACCATCAGCGGAGAGTAGGTTGATCATGACAGTGTTGAGATTCTTAACATCCGGTGAATCCCATGGTCCTACTCTGGTGGGAATCATCGAAGGGATGCCAGCTGATTTGAGGTTGTTGGAACAGGACATAAATGCACAACTAGCGCGGCGGCAGCGAGGATATGGCCGGGGCGGGCGGATGGCTATTGAAACAGATGTAGTGCACATCCTATCCGGAGTGAGGTGGGGGAAGACCCTAGGTAGCCCCATCAGTCTCGAGGTGCGAAACCGGGATTGGGAAAACTGGCAAGATAGCATGGCCATTGCCCCGCCTGCCGGGGACGTCCCTGGGGCGGCAATGACTCGGCCGCGGCCTGGCCATGGAGATTTGGCTGGGATGCTGAAATACAGGACCAAGGATGCCCGGAATATTCTGGAGCGTGCCAGTGCTCGGGAGACTGCTATGCGGGTGGCGGTGGGAGCTGTTGCTCGCAGGCTCCTGGATAATTTTGGCCTGCGAATCCTTTCCCATGTAGTGCAAATTGGTGATGTGAGAGCCACTGATATGGGGCAGGATGGAGACGAGCTGTGGGCAAATGCAGAGGGATCTCCCCTGCATTGTGCCGATGCCAAAGCCACTGGAAAGATGATGGATGCCATTGATCTAGCACGGGTTGAGGGGGATTCTTTAGGGGGCATCTTTGAAATAATCGTGGATCATGTACCTGCAGGATTGGGCAGCCATGTGCACTGGGATCGTCGACTTGATGGGCGTCTAGCCCAGGCCCTGATGTCTATCCCTGCCATCAAGGCGGTAGAGATTGGCTTAGGTCGGGAGAGCGCTTTGCGCCCCGGCTCCGAGGTCCATGATGAAATTTATTATCATGCAGGTTCAGAGACCCCAGGCGAGGATAGTTTCCTTTGGCAGGATCAGCAGTGGTTAACCGCAGGTGGGTTCTATCGCCTGACGAACCGAGCCGGAGGAATTGAGGGCGGCATGACCAATGGCTCTCCCATCATTGTGCGGGCAGCCATGAAGCCCATTCCTACGCTGTACAAGCCACTGTTTTCCGTTGATATTGAGGGTTTGGAATCTAGTGCCGCTGGTATCGAGCGATCAGATGTATGTGCTGTGCCGGCTGCAGCAGTAGTAGGTGAGGCAATGGTGGCCTGGGTCCTCGCAACGGCTTTCCTGGAGAAATTCGGGGGGGATTCTCTGTCGGAGATGGAGGCGAGATATCGGGAGCATCTGCTCTCACTTTGCCCATAGGAGACGGGGGTCGAGAGGGGGCGTAGATGATGGGTGAACCTAACATGATCCTAACGGGTATGATGGGTGCTGGCAAGAGCACGGTGGGAAGGCTCTTGGCAATACAGCTAGGGAAGGACTTTGTTGATCTCGATGATGTGATTGAGGTCAGGGC
>DAIQRD010000054.1:0-15322 GCA_036786445.1 Bacillota bacterium | reverse complement strand
GTATTCCACAGCTCCCGCAGAGACTTTGGCAACCGTCGCAGTCAATCCCACTGCTCTCCGCTTAGGAATCACTACACCGGCAGCTCCTGCCGCTTCAGCCGTACGCATAACCGAGCCCAGGTTGTGGGGATCCTGCACCCCGTCTAGGACTACGATGAGCGGTTGTGGAGATTTTTGATAGGAGCTGGCGATCAGATCAGGCAGTTCAACGTATTCCACAGGCTGCCGCCAAGCCATGACTCCCTGATGGGCTCGGGTCTCACTGTGCTCATCGAGCCATGCTCTAGTTTGCCACTCAATGGATATATCGGCTTCCCGTGCCATTGCCAGTATATCTTGGAGGTTGCGTTCCGAGCCTTTAGCCAGTACTAGCTTGTCCAACTGGACTCTAGCCTTTAGAGCCTCCCTGACTGGATTCCTGCCTTCTATCTGCTCCACAGTGAACACTCCTTCAGTGGGGATCATTCTTCGGATCGTCCAGGATCAACTGCCAATGACAGGAGCTCCTGCAATCGCTGGCCTTTCCCGGCCAAGTACAGATAACCAACCAAAGCCTCTAGACCAGTGCTTAAGCGGTAGTCAATCACTTTCGCCCCTCGCGGGACCGCACTCTTGGTGTTACGGCCCCTTCTCACGATACCCACTTCCTCTTCGGTCAAGGTAGGTCCCCAGACCTCTAGTATGCGGGCCTGGCTCCCGGCATTTACCCAATCAACAGCCTGCTCATGTAGACTATGCACGTTGCGACAGCCTGCTTGCACCAGATACCAACGGATCCAAAGCTCAAAAACGGCATCACCGATATAAGCCAAGACCAATGGAGGTAGTCCCAGCGGATCATCTGTGATTGTCAGCTCGTTTCCTGAGCCACTCAAGGGAAAAGTGATATCAATCGACGTTTTTGCATCATGATCATTGGCTCCCATAGAATTACACCTCATGACTTCCAGCGGGTTCCCAGGGATGAGTCCTCCAATTTGATACCCAGTTGGGCAAGCTCATCCCTGATCAGATCGGCGGTGACCCAGTCTTTTTGATCTCTAGCCCGCTGTCGCACAGTGATGAGCAATCCCATCAAGTGCTCCACCAACTCATCTGAGCCAGAGGTAGAGGCCTTGGTATCGACAATACCCAGGATACCACCACCTAATTCCGTGAAGACAGTACTTGCCTCTTGTAGAACCTGCAGACTCTGCCGCCTCTGGCCGTCATTCATCTGAACGATATGGCCTTCAAAAGCATGCACACTTCTTGCCAACTCGAATAGTGCGCCTATGGCGGCGGCAGTATTGAAGTCATCTGCCATGGCAGTCAGGAATTTCTCCCGCCCGGCTTTCACAGCCGCGGCCAACTCTTCTATGGCTGGAACGTGCCCCACATGGGGAGCGGCATCCAGCTCCTGCAGTGTAGCAATCAAATCCTGTAGATTGGCAACTGACCCCATCAGTCGCTCCCAGCCTCGACGGGCCTCGGCTAGCTTATCCTCACTGTACTGTAGGGGACTACGATAGTGGCTGGATAATAGGTAAAAACGAATCACACCGGCGGGGTGTTGTTTCAGCAGTTCTTTCAAAGGAGTGAAATTGCCCAGGGACTTGGACATCTTCTCATCCTGAACCTGAAGTAGGCCATTATGGACCCAGCAACGGACGAAAGGGGGCTCGTTGGTATGGGCATCTGACTGTGCTATTTCATTTTCATGGTGGGGAAAAACGAGATCAGCCCCACCGCCATGCAAATCCAGGTGATTGCCCAGGTACTTGAGGGCCATGGCCGAGCACTCTATGTGCCACCCAGGCCTACCTTGCCCCCAAGGGCTTTCCCATGCCGGCTCTCCGGGTTTAGCGCCCTTCCAGAGGGCAAAGTCCATTACACTGCGTTTCCGTTCGTCTATAGCAAAACGAGTACCGGCTGCAAGCTCATCAAGTACCTGCCCAGATAACTGGCCATATTGGGGAAAGGAGCTAACATCAAAATAGACATCCCCATCCATAGCATAAGCATGCCCCTTGTCTACCAAGTTTTCTACCAGTGCAATAATTGCCGGTATCTCCTGGCTAACCCGGGGATAGACATCGGCCCGTTTCACACCCAAAGCATCCATGTCCTCTAGATATTCCTGGATATACCGGCTGGATATATCTAGAGCCTCTTCCCCGGTTGCCTGTGCTCGGCGTATGACTTTATCGTCCACATCGGTGAAATTCTGTACTAGCCGCACCGCATAGCCTTTGTACTCTAGAAAACGTCTAATGGCATCCCAAATAATGGAGGGAACAGCATGCCCCAGATGGCTTTGATCATAGGGCGTGATGCCACAGACATAAATGGACACGCAACCTGGATCACGGGGTACAAAAGGCTCCTTTTTCTTGGTTAGAGTATTATAGATCTGGATGGGCATGGCTTCTCCCTCTTTCTAGCGGCACAGCCGCCAACATTCTCTTTACCATCCTAACATAGTCTCTCCCAAAAACCTAGAATGGGCCTCATCTAGATCATATAGGTGTTTTCCCGCCAATGTCAACGAGTGACCACTAGGATCCAGGTCGCATATGGTAGAGCAGATTGTCTGAGCTACTTGGAGGGATGTCAAATGAACTACCACCTGCAAAGCCCCTGGGACAAATACCTCGTGCCTCCCTGGCCCGGCCGCCAGCCCAAGCCCCGCTTCGATGGTTTGGCCATGATCATCGACAAGGGGTTGGATCTTTGCACAACGGAACAGTGGTTATCACTCAATGCAGATCACGTGGATTTTGTGAAGCTAGGTTTCGGTACCGCCCCCCTCTATCCCACAGAGCAATTGCTTAGGAAAATCGCTCTAGTAAAGTCACATGGAGTTGACATCTACCCTGGTGGCACACTCCTGGAGGTAGCGGTCCATCAAGGGCAGATCAAGGAATTCCTAGTCTTGGTGCAAGACCTGGGTTTTACTTACGTAGAGGTCTCATCTGGCACCATTGACATTGCCCCTGAGCTGAGACGACAGATCATCACAACAGCCCATACCCTGGGCCTAGGAGTTTTGACAGAAGTCGGCAAGAAAGATAGCAGTGCACCATTTGATCCCGAGGCAATTGCCTGCCAGATTGAAGACGATTTGTCCACCGGAGCTTACCGAGTCATAGTGGAAGCCAGGGAATCTGGCAGAAGCATCGGCATATATGATGCGGCTGGTGGTATTCGTCCCGATATTCTCCAATCAATAATAGACAACGTTGCTCGGCCCGAGAGCATCATGTGGGAGGCGCCCCAAGTTTCCCAGCAGCAACAGCTGTTGACCAGACTCGGTCCCAATGTCAACTTGGGGAATATCCAGCCCGGCGATGTGCTGGCTCTAGAAGCAACTCGAATTGGCATGCGATCTGACACCTTTAAACTAAGCATCCAGGAGGTGAATTCCCATGTTGAAATGGCGAATATCTCTTGATTGGCTTTCTGTTTTCACTGCTCTAGCCCTTGCAACTCTTGTGAAAGCCCATATCCTGAACTACATCCCTTGGTGAAATACGCCATGCACTAACTTGGGAGGTATTGTGGCATGAGTCAACCCTCTGATCAATTAACTACCAGCAATTGGCCACTGCAGGGTGTTGCCTTCGCCCCCTTAGGCAAGGGGCTCAAGATGATCCCTGGTATAGCATTATTGCTTGCCATCGGTCTGCTTGGTAAGGCCGCGGCAGCCCATGTTCCCCACATGGAGTATGTCATCTTTGCCATTGCCTTTGGTGCTCTAATATCCAACACTGTGCCCATCCCCCGGGTATTCGTCCCGGGCATACGCACATATGAGTTTTGGCTCAAGGTTGGGATAGTATTAATGGGTGCCAAGTTCGCCATGTCCAATGTCATCAACATCGGAGCCACAGGCATCATCCTGGTGATAGCTGAGATCGTGTTGGCTATTACTGTGGCTCGTCTATTGGGTCGAGCAGCCGGTCTATCAGAAGAGCTAGGGAGCCTCATCGGTGTGGGTGTAGGCATCTGCGGCGTATCGGCCATCATCGGGGCCACAGGCGCCATCAATGCCAGCGAAGAAGATGCTAGCTATGCCATCGCAACGATCCTAATCTTCGGGGCCATCATGCTAGCTGTTTACCCGTTTATCGGACATCTGGCCAACATGTCCCATGAGATGTTTGGCTTTTGGACAGGGCTTTCCATAGACAACACTGCCGAAGCGGTTGCCACTGGAATGGCCTTTTCCGAGAAGGCCGCCGAGGTAGCAACTGTAGTAAAACTCTCCCGTAATGCCCTTATGGGCTTTGTGATTCTGCTGTTTGCGCTAATCCATGCTAACCGAGGACTAACAAAGCAGATCGACAACAAGTGGGCATTTCTCTGGGCACGGTTTCCCAAATTCGTTCTGGGTTTCCTGTTGCTATCTGGTCTCAACACCATGAAATTCTTCAGCCCCACACAAACCAAGATACTCGTCAATATATCTAACTGGGCCTTCCTATTAACCTTTGCCGGAGTAGGCCTTTCGCTCCAAAGATCTCGGATGAAAGCGGGCATAAAACCTTTCATAGTCGGATTCGGTGTGGAGACAATCGTCTCAGTAGTCACCTTTATCATGGTATATGCGCTATTCGCTTGAGATCAACATAGCCACCATCTCTGGATACAAAAGAGCAGCTGCCTTAGGGATCTTGTTGAGGCAAGCCGCTCTTTTGCATTTATAGATTGTCATGTTCGGGGCCCACACCCATACTGCCATGTCCGGCGAATTATAGCAGAAGAGAGAGAATATGTTGAAGGGGGTGATGCTCATGTTCCACGATCTTTGCTTACTAGCCATGCTCTTTCTAGGAGTTGTAGGCGACAATTACCTAGTCTCCATCTCTGCGGCATTCCTCTTACTGCTTAGACTCTTGGGGCTAGATGCACTTCTGCCTTATTTGGAAGGACCAGGTCTGAGAGTCGGTCTTACCCTATTGATCGTCTCTATTTTGACCCCATTTGCCGCTGGACGCATAACCCTAGATGACATCTGGGGGGCAGTTACCAAGCCACAGGGTGCCGCGGCGATTCTCAGCGGTATAGCCGGGGCGTATCTGGGAGCTAGAGGCCTTGCTCTGCTGGATACTCACCCTGAAAGCATCACTGGTCTAGTACTGGGCACCCTCATCGGGGCGACCTTCTTCAAAGGAATCCCAGTGGGTCCCTTGGTTGCTGCTGGGATGGCGGCTCTTCTCGCAGATCTCATCGTTGGATCATAACAGGGGAAGGCATAGCCTTTCATCTCAGTTGGTGAAGATTCCCCGCATTACTCCTAAGGCCGAGCTCCGGCCACAAAGGACATGAACTGGTCCAAGAGCCGCGCTATGAGATCCACTAACCGCTGAAACCAAGATGTAATGGTATCCTTTAGTCCCATTTGCGTACCAAGTAACCTGTCCACTCGGCCTGACATCTTGTCTAGCTGTATCTGCAGATCGTTCTGCTTTAGATCCAGGCTGTTGATCTTGGCCATCAAATCAGCTATCTGCTGGACATCGGCGGGCGATAGTTCTATGCCTATCTCCAACGCCGACTTGCGGATCAGATCAATGATGGCGGTTTTGTCTGTGAATTTTTGCCCCACAAGCTCTTCTTTGACTCTCTCCATTAGATCGCTGGCTTGTTCATGGCCTACATTTTCCCCAACTTCCCTAGTCACATAAAGCTCTTCGCCAGCGATGCGTTTCCCCTGCTCCGGTAAATCTGCATCGGCAGCGGCCTCGAAAGCCTTGAATATGCCAGTTAAAGCAGCTGTACCCGATACCGGGGCAGGGGCCGCAACAATCACCTCTGCATCCCGCACCCCACCAGTAATCAGGGCTTGGGCAAACATCCGCCTAGACACCCATGTAATATTGTGGGTAGTTACCTGTAAACCACTGCCCGGCTCTAGGGGTCGCACATATGCCGAGGAAATGGCGCGGGTGCCTAAATAAGAGGCAGGTACACTATTTCCCAACAGGGCCTGCTCCTCGGAGTTCGTTACTTGTAGCTCCCACAAAGGCCCACTATGCTGCTGGATCTGCATAATTCGCCGGACTTTGGCCCTATCTCTATTAGACAGATCTGCACCCCAAGTGATCACTGCTTCCCCTGCGGCCCTAGCCGATGGAACCATAGCATCCAGTAAGAACAGGACGACAACCAACGCTAACAGCCCACCACATCGCCAGGAAGGGCGCATCATAGCACCCTCCCCGGACCCATGACCTCCAGTTTGACATTACCTATGCCCTGTTCCTTCAAACCTATAGCGGTTGCCGCTCCGCTGGATAGATCAATCGCCCTTCCTGCCACATAGGGCCCCCGGTCATTGATGGTAACCATGACGCTTTTGCCATTATGCAAATTGGTCACTTGCACCTTGGTACCAAAGGGCAAATAGCGATGGGCAGCAGTAAAACCAAAGCGATCGAAGGTCTCACCATTGGCTGTGGAGCGGCCGTGAAATCGCTCTCCATACCACGACGCAACACAAAAAGCTGTCACTACCGCATCAGAGCTGTCTTCTAGCACATGCTCCGGAGGAACCCCAGAGCTTCCCAGGGCTTGCCTGATATTGTTAGCCCACACTTTCGCCAGTGCATGTTCATTGGTGTTGTTGAGCCCCGCATGGGCGGTATCCACTGTCACCACCAATTTGCCTTGCCAAGTGACTACGATGGAGCCCTTGTGGGCATCGGGAAAAATAGCATCAGGTGGGTAACCCTCTTTCAAGTAATCTGCTAGCCGATGGGCAACCACCACTGCTCTGCCGAAGGGATCCATCCCTCCAGCACTGGTCCTAATCCTCAGCACCACTCGGCGGTGAATCACCACTTCCCCTACTTCCCGGCCACCGATGCGAGCTTGGCGAGCACCCACACCCTCGCCGGCCATCACCACATTCTCAACAATATAAAACGGGCAGCTAACCAATTCGCCGAGGGAAAATGCCAATCCCACAAGAATGGCGATTACAACAAGCGTCCTTTTCACGGAAAACCCTCCTTATAACCCATCTATTACCATTCGTCCATAGTATGGGTCAAAAAGAGGGTATACATGCATTTGCAGGCCCGTTTTTGTATAAGCCAGGTCAAGTCAAGGTTTCCCACCAGCCTCAGGCCAGGATAGTGACAACTGCTTGAGCAATAATCCCTTCTCCCCGCCCAGCTAGGCCCAACCCCTCAGAAGTGGTTGCTTTGATGCTGAGCTGTTCAACAGATAGCTCCAACACCTCGGCTATATTCTGGCGCATCTGTGGAATATGCGGGGCCAGTTTGGGACGTTGAGCCACGATCACACAATCGATGTGGCTGATAGAAGGCTGTGGAACAGAGCCTTGCGCCAACAGGTTATTTACCTGTTTCAGCAAATGCAGGCTATTGGCACCCCGCCACCGCGGATCTGTATCAGGGAAATGCTTCCCTATGTCTCCCAAGGCCAAGCCACCCAACATAGCATCCATAATGGCGTGGACCAACACATCGGCATCCGAGTGCCCCAATAGTCCTTTCTCATAGGGAATCTCCACACCGCCCAAAATCAAGGGGCGGCCTTCCACCAACATATGCACATCGTAGCCCCATCCCACCCGGGGTGTGGGTGGATTTGGCGGCTTCAGGGGCTCCTCTAGTCCGTCGCCAGACAGCAACGCCCTGGCTAACAGCAGATCTTCCCTGGTCGTCAACTTTAGATTCCTATAGGAACCCTCAATGAGCTGGACTGGCCGTCCCAGACTCTCAACCAGCATACAATCATCAGTCCCCGTCCGGCCCTCAGCCATAGCCTTCGCATGGGCTTCCCATAGGATGCTGTAATGAAAAGCTTGGGGGGTTTGCATGGCCCATAGGCTGTCTCGCGGTGGCGTGGAAGCGACGAAACCAGCGGCATCTCTCACTTTTATGGTATCTTTGACTGGCACAGCCAGACCTGCTGCTCCATGGAGTCGAGCCCCTGCTATTGTCGCATCAATTAGGGCCACATCCACCAAGGGTCTTGCTCCATCATGAACAACAACTATCTCTGTATCATCAGTAACATGGCGTAAACCAGCCCAAACTGATGCCTGTCGGCTTTCTCCTCCCGGAATCACTGCTTGCACCTTACCAATGGCATATTCATCCACCACTTGCCATCCGGAGGCCACTTGGTGCCCCGCCGTCACAACGATAATGCCATCGATTTCCGAAGAAGCTTCTAGGGCCAGCAATGTGTGGGCAAGCACGGGCTTCCCCGCTAAGTACACAAACTGCTTGCCACCCTTAAGACCCATACGAATCCCCTTACCCGCCGCCGCTACAATAGCCACAACTTGTCCCATATTGACATTCACTCCCCACAGAATCTCATTTAGATATTACCATAAAGCTGCTATGCAAGGAAAAGAGCCTTGCCGACAATCGGCGAGGCCCTATATCACGGAGATTACTCAGGCTATGATAGGCTATAGTGCCCGTTCCATAGCTTTGGGTTTAGCAAAGATCATACGGCCAGCCGCCGTCTGCAGAACACTCGTTACCATGACTCCAATATCTTCCCCGATATATCTGCGACCACCATCCACCACGATCATGGTACCATCATCTAAGTAAGCAACACCCTGCCCCTGTTCCTTGCCATCCTTGATCACATGTACCACCATTTCCTCACCGGGGAGTACAATGGGTTTCACAGCATTGGCCAACTCATTGATGTTCAATACCGCCACACCCTGCAGCTCAGCCACCTTGTTAAGGTTATAGTCATTGGTGACTATCTTGCCGCCTAAAGCCTTGGCTAGGCGCACGAGCTTAGTGTCAACTTCAGCAACCTCATCAAAATCCCGATCATAGATCTTTACATTAACATTAGGTTCTTTTTGCATCTTATTCAGAATATCGAGGCCGCGCCTGCCCCGATTGCGCTTGAGTACATCAGAAGAGTCCGCAATGTGCTGCAGTTCCTCCAGCACAAAAGCAGGTACTACCAAAATGCCTTCAATAAACTGTGTTCGGCAGATATCCGCTATTCGACCGTCGATAATCACACTTGTATCCAGGATCTTACAAGGCACCTTATGACCAAATGTGCGACGCTCCCGCCCGGGGTGCTTATCAGCCGAGCGAGGGAATATGTTAAACAAATACAATAATTCCTCTTTCTTCTTCAAAGCCACGGCCATTGCAACATAGCCCATAGATAAGGTTGCGATTAGGGGAACATATTCTCCGATGATAGGTATATGGCCTGGTATAGGGATAGTGGCGAGAATGCCAATGAGGAGTCCGATGACTAAACCGATGGCGCCAATGATTAGTTCATATGGGGACGTGCGGTTGAGACTGCTGATCAAGCGAGACATGAGTTGCTCAATCCTATCAGCAATCCGTGGCCCAATAGCCAAACCCAAGAAAGCCCCCACGATAGCCGCCCCGGGCAAGATGCGACCATCAGCCACAGTTGCATCAGACAGCAGCCCAGCTTTGAGGGTGTAGGCTGCCCCTTGATGCAAAATTCCAGCACCCATCAGGGTAAAAACAAGCCTTAAGATCAGTCTATACACAAATGTCACCTCCTTTACACAGTCTACCCTAAACCTCCACAAACATTACCAGTTGAGGACAGAAACGCGTCAGGTCTTACCTGACGCTCATCCCAGACACTCGTCCAGAAGCTCTTCTATCAGCTCTTCGGTACTATCCTGGGCCAGTACCAGCTCACTGATGAGGATTTGCCTCGCGTTATCCAACATCTTTCTTTCTCCAGTTGATAGCCCTTTTTCAGCATCCCGTATGGCGAGGTTGCGTACTACCTCGGCAACTTCGAAAATGTCACCACTGCGGATTTTCTCCATGTTAGCTCGGTATCGTCTGTTCCAATTGGTGGACATCTTCGACTTATCGCCTTTCAATACCTCGACTACTCTAGAAATTCCATCATCATCAATGATTTCTCGGAGTCCAACTTCCTCTACGTTATCCATGGGTACCATGACCTTCATTTCGCCGATGGGCAGTTTCATGATATAATATTTTTGTTTCTGACCAAGGACCTCTTTTTCCTCAATAGCTTCGATTACACCCGCTCCATGCATTGGGTATACTACCTTATCACCAATATTAAACATGCTAGGGACCTCCATTCCATAGCCAATTTGGCTATACGTACCCTAGTTTATTTTACCATAAAAGGTCGAGAACTGTCAATCACGGCCTCCACCGGGGTTTTTCAGGCAAATACGTCACCACAGACGGTATTGCTACCAAACATATCACTCGTCAGATATGTCGGTCCAGGAGCACTTGCTCCCGAAGTCGCCGCAAACCGTCCTGGATAGCTTTAGCCCTCACCTCACCAATCCCCTCCACATCATCGAGTTCATTGGTGGTCGCAGACAGTATTTCGGGAAATTCTTCAAACGTATTGATCAGGTTCTCAATAACCGGCATAGGCAATCGGGGAATCTTAGTCAAAATCCGGTAACCCCTGGGCGTCACTGGATTATCCAGATTCGCTACGCCACCACTATAGCCTAGTGCCCGGGCAATGAGCGACAGATCCAGCAGATCCTCGGCACTCCATTGGCCCAGCGTCTCCCACACTTCATCGGCAGTTTCTTCTTTACTGGAAGACAAATAATCCTTGACAATTAGCAGGCCCTGATCCGAGATTCCCACCATCAATTCTTCTAGCTGCATGTTCATGAGCCGACCTTCGGCACCTAGCTCAGAAACGTACTTTTCTATTTCACTGGCGATCCTGTCAACCATCTGGGCCCTCTGCAAAACCTGAGTCACGTCAGTCAGGGTAATCAAATCTTCGAATTCCAGAGCGCTGATATTAGTCAGTGCCTGTTCCATTACACTTTTGTACTTCTCAAGAGTCTGCAGTGCCTGATTGGCTTTGGCCAGGATCACACTGACATCCCTCAATACGTACTTAAAATTCCCTTTATAAAGTGTGATCACATTCCTGCGCTGGGAAATAGATATGACCAATTCGCCGGTTTGCCTGGCTACGCGTTCTGCTGTGCGATGTCTAGTACCAGTCTCAAAGGTCGGAATCAAAGGATCTGGATTCAGTTGCGCATTGGCAAATAGAATGCGCTTGGCTTCACTACTTAGCACGATGGCTCCATCCATCTTGGCCAGCTCATACAAGGATGTAGGGCGCATTTCGGAATCAATCCGGAAACCGCCATCTACCAGATCCAAGACCTGCTCACTGTCACCGACGACAATCAGGGCGCCGGTACGGGCCCGCAGAATGTTCTCCAGACCCTCATATAGCATGGTCCCTGGCGCAAGCATCCCCACTGTCTTCATCATCTGATCATCCAGTGTTGGTCTGGTATCCTTCATGTGGTCCCCCCCTCTCCTAGTGAAAAATCTGTCTAGCTACCAACATAGGGCATGGCTATCTGCAAGCACTGGGTCAAAGATTTGGCTGGTACCAGTTCCAGGGGAAATCTACTCATATCCAAATTCCGATAGACACTACTTGGAATGATACATTTCTCAAAACCCAGTTTTGCAGCTTCCAAGAGGCGGCGGTCAGCCTGAGGCACTCCCCGCACCTCACCGGCCAAACCCACCTCTCCCATAACTAGAATATCGCCATCTACTGCCCGATTATATAGGCTACTGGCCACTGCGACTGCTACGGCCAGATCGACCCCCGGTTCCTCCACACGCACTCCACCGGCGGCATTCACATAAACATCTTGAGTCTGCAACTGTAACCCGCAACGTTTCTCCAACACTGCCAAGATCATGGCCAGACGGTTGGAATCCACGCCATTGGACTGGCGGCGAGGTGTACCACCAAAAGGGCTGGGGCCCACCAAAGCCTGAATTTCCACCAAGAGGGGCCGAGTCCCCTCCATGCAGGCAGTCACTACTGAGCCTGGCACTCGCTCTGCCCGCTCCGCCAGGAAAAATGATGAAGGATTCCGCACCTCATCGAGGCCTTGCTCACCCATTTGGAATACACCGATTTCATTGGTAGAGCCGAAGCGATTCTTTACCGCCCGGAGAATGCGGAAATTGGCATGCCGATCACCCTCAAAGTACAAAACAGTGTCGACGGCATGTTCTAACACCTTGGGCCCGGCGATAGAACCACCCTTATTGACGTGCCCGACCAAGAACACGGGAATATCCAGTTCTTTAGCGATGCCCATGATCCGGGCTGTGGACTCCCGCACTTGGCTTATACTTCCGGGAGATGACGAGATATCGCTATGGTTCATAGTTTGAATTGAGTCGATGACACATAGGGCAGGCGATAGCTCAATCATATGAGCGACAACTGCCTCCACATCTGTCTCTGTCAGCACAAAGAGCGAATCCTGTGCAACACCTAGCCTGTCAGCCCGTAACCGCAGCTGAGCACTGGATTCTTCTCCCGAAACATACAAAACTGTCTTATTACACGCAGAAACAGATCCCGCGACTTGTAAGAGCAACGTTGACTTACCTGTTCCTGGCTCGCCTCCAACCAAAACTAGGGCCCCGGGCACTATGCCACCACCCAGAACCCTATCTAATTCGGCGAATCCAGTAGATTGACGACTACCAGGGACACAAACTACCTGGGAAAGAGGTATAGGCTGGGCCAAGCCGCGGCCTGCCTGCCCCATCCGAGGGGAGGACTGCAAAGCGGGAGTTGAAATGATCTCTTCCACAAGGGTGTTCCATTCACTGCAGCCGGGACATCTTCCGAACCATTGCATAGTCTCGTGGCCACAATCCTGGCAGACGAATTTCCTCTTTATCCGAGCCATATATTTCCCCCATAAATCTGTATGGCAAATCAGCTTAAGTATAGCATTCTTACTCACATATATCAATTTAGCATTTTTTGCTTGCTTCGGGTCACGCACCCCTGCAAGCTCCATGGATTGGCGCCCAATAGAACCGGGCCAGTAAATCAGCATACCCAGGGAGCACCGGCACTTTATACCGGTGCTCCCTGGGTTACCCTTGCCTAGACAGTGGCTACTTCTTCCTGCTTAAGAAAGACAAGCTTTCCGTCTTCGGCACTGACCATGATCTTATCCCCTTCTCCAAAGGTACCCTTGAGTATCTCCTCCGATAGTGGGTTTTCCATGAGTCGCTGTATGGCCCTGCGTAGCGGTCGAGCACCAAAGTCAGGATCAAAGCCCTTTTCCACTAACACTTCTTTGGCTGGGTCACTAACCGCTATGGTTAGACCCCTCTCCTGCAGCTGTTGCCGCAGGTCTTTGAGCATGATATCCACGATCTCCGTGATATGCTCTTTACTCAGCGCATGGAAGACCATGGTTTCATCAATCCGGTTAAGGAATTCTGGCCGGAAGGTTTTGCGCAATTCATCAGTGACCATTCTCTTCATGTCCTGATAATCGGCTTCCTCATCCTCCGTGACCCGGAATCCGATCCCACCTGTTGATCGCTGTATCTGATGGGCTCCCACGTTCGATGTCATGATCAGCACAGTGTTGCGAAAGTCTACTGCCCTGCCCTTGGCATCAGTCAAACGCCCATCCTCGAGTACCTGCAGTAGTACGTTGAAGACCTCTGGGTGAGCTTTTTCGACTTCGTCAAACAAGACTACCGAGTAAGGCCGACGGCGCACTTTCTCTGTGAGCTGCCCAGCCTCTTCGTATCCGACATATCCCGGAGGCGCTCCCACCAAACGGGATACTGTATGGCGCTCCATATACTCCGACATGTCTAGGCGAATCATGGCATCCTCGTCACCAAAGAGGGCTTCGGCTAAAGCCCGAGCCAACTCCGTCTTACCTACCCCCGTGGGGCCCAGGAATATGAAGGAACCCACTGGCCGCTTCGGATCTTTCAAGCCCGCGTAAGCCCGCCGAACAGCCTTTGCGATGGCGGTGACGGCTTCATCCTGGCCGATGACTCGTTGATGGATGATCTCTTCTAGATTAAGCAATCGCTCCATTTCCTCTTGGGCAAGCTTGGTCACGGGAATACCTGTCCAACTAGAAACAACATCGGCAATGTCATCTTCATCGACCAAGCCTTGCCGTCGCACCCGGTCAGTTTTCCATTCCTCGCGTTTACCATCTAGCTCTTCCCGCAGCGCTTGCTCCGCATCTCTCAGGGAAGCGGCTTTTTCGAATTCCTCATTTTTAATGGCTGATTCTTTTTCAATCCGCAGCTCTTCGATTTTGCCTTCCAGGTCCTTCAACTCCGGTGGAGTTGTGAGCCCCGATAGCCGAACTTTGGAAGCGGCCTCATCAATGAGGTCGATGGCTTTGTCGGGCAAGAACCGATCTGTTACATACCGATCGGCAAGCTTGGCCGCGGCCGTCAAGGCTTCATCAGTGATCTTCACTCGATGGTGGGCCTCATAGCGATCCCGGAGACCCTCCAGGATGGCTATGGTCTCTTCTACACTGGGTTCATCCACCTGCACTGGCTGGAATCTTCTTTCCAGAGCAGCGTCTCTTTCCACGTATTTCCGGTACTCATCTAGAGTCGTTGCCCCGATGGCCTGTAGTTCGCCTCTGGATAGCGCTGGTTTGAGGATGTTGCTGGCGTCTATGGCCCCTTCGGCCGCGCCTGCTCCGATGATAGTATGCATCTCATCGATGAACAGAATCACATCTCCAGAAGTGCGGATCTCCTCCATCACCTTCTTGAGGCGCTCTTCAAATTCTCCTCTGAACTTGGAGCCGGCAACCAAAGCGCCTAGGTCAAGGGTGACTACTCGCTTGCCCAATAGAGTCTCGGGAATATCGCCGGCCACTATCTTTTGCGCTAATCCCTCAGCAATGGCTGTTTTCCCTACCCCAGGCTCACCAATAAGGCAGGGGTTATTCTTGGTCCGTCGGCTCAGTACCTGAACAACCCTTTGGATTTCTGTCTCCCGCCCAATGACCGGATCTAGTTTGCTCTCTCGAGCCATGTCGGTGAGATCTCGACCAAACTGATCCAAGGTAGGCGTTTTGCGGGCCCGGCCCTGCTTGCCTCCACTGGCAGGCCCAACGCCTTCGCCCAGCAGATCTAGTACTTGCTTCCTTACCCTGTCCAAATCAGCCCCCACATTGCTCAATACCTGAGCCGCTACTCCCTCCCCTTCACGAATGAGACCTAGGAGTATATGCTCTGTACCAATATACGTATGACCCAGCTGCCGAGCTTCGTCAAAAGCTAGTTCCAGCACACGCTTAGCCCGAGGAGTAAATCCAATCTGACCCGTGGTTATGCCGTCACCTCTGCCGATGACTTTCTCTACTTCGGAGCGGATTCGCTGCAATTCGCCCCACTCCTGTAAAGCTCTGGCAGCCACACCGTGACCTTCTGCCACTAGCCCCAAAAGAATATGCTCAGTTCCCACCACA
>DAIQRD010000053.1:6744-15509 GCA_036786445.1 Bacillota bacterium | reverse complement strand
CTTGGTGGCCGGCGATGTTCTTCAGGCTGTAGGTGTAGAAGTCTCGGTACCCCAAGGTACACGGTCCGACAACCGTCAGATAGCTGGAATTTTGAACATTAAGGTGGCCTGGAGTGACCCGATTGTGGCTAGGGACATTGCCAACACCTGGGCTGATGTGTTCATGGAGAATACGTCCCATATCCGCAAGAGTGAGTCGGATGAGATAGCCCGAGTAATTCTCAACCAATATGATTCCACAGAGGATGTTTTGAAGGATTCGGAAAGGCGGCTTCTGGAGTTCAAGGCATCGGGCAGCTTACCCCTAGCCAGTCAGCAAGTAGAGTTGCTCACATCCCAATTAGGCGAACGGCGGGAATACGCGTTGCGCATACAGACCGACCTGGACACAAAACGCAACCAGCTAGAAGCCCTCACCAGCCAACTGGTGGCCCTTGAGCAGGATGGGGAATGGCTCGGACTCCTTACACGGGATATCTCTAAGCTCAATGATGATGGTAATCCTGCGAGAAAACGGAT
Source organism: Bacillota bacterium (assembly GCA_036786445.1). Lineage (GTDB taxonomy): Bacteria > Bacillota > Limnochordia > DTU087 > DTU087 > JAAZMF01. Next base: position 14,990 of record DAIQRD010000053.1, on the reverse strand, counting down.
AATTGAGGCAATGCGCCAGGTTGTGCAGGCGCGTACTACTTTAACTAGTTTCGAAAACCAAGCCAAGGTGTCTCTCGCAGAGGAAGAACTGAAACTGGAGCAGGCACAGTTGCCGATCTATCGAAAGAGCCTAGCTGATCTAAAGGCCAGACTCCCGCAGCAGGAGGCGAGACTTAGTGCTTTGACGTCCGCCTTACAGGGGCAAGACGAGAAACTCGTCATGTCCCGCAGCCTGACGACGGACGCCATGTGGATGGCCGTGGCTGGCAACCAACAATCGCTAGATGAACTTGTGAAGCTGCGCTTGATAGACGAGTCAGCAAATCCAACCTACCAGCACATTGCACGGACTCTGGCTGATACTCAGGTGGAATTGGCGACGATACCAGAACAGATGACGACATATGAAAAATTGATCAAAGCGTCTGTTGATCGCATAGTTGATCTAGAGTCGGGATTACGTGAGTTGCATCAGAAAAGACAGGCATTAGAAGATCAACTGATTCTTAGCACGCAGCTGTACGACTCCCTAAGAGAGCACTATGCATCCATGAAACAGCAGGGGGCGCAGTTGGCGGGAGAAGTCGCGATGTTAGAAGCAGAGGTGCAACTTGCTTCAGGTGAACTGGAAAAGCAAGAAACCGCCGTGCTAATAGCCGAAAGAGAGTTACTGGAATTGCAGTTAGAAGAAGACGGTTTTATGCGAAATATCGAATCACTGGAGCGGACACACAGAGCCCTATCAGAACAGGCCGAAAGCGCCCGACTAGTGGAACTGCAAGCCACCGGGGATGTGAGGTTTGTCTCCCCTGCGGTGGCGCCTCGTTCGCCATCAGGCCCTAACCACAAGCTCAATGTGGCCATCGCTGTAGTCCTGGCGGGGATGGTGGGTGTGGGCGTAGTTTTTATCAGCAATATGTTTAGTAATCCTATCGCATGATTCAGGAATTTACAATGTAGACACCTACAGCAAGTCACCCCGGCGGAGATGTCTGCCGGGGTGATGTTAATGATACCTACTGGTTATTGCCTTTGACCTGTGGTGTGCTACGAGATAGTAAGGGGGACGGTGGTTTGGGGTCCCCGCTTGCCGTCTTTACTCACTGCATAGATCCGGAGGTTGACTTTCCCGTAGGGTGCACCATAGGGTACTGACTCACTAGCCCGCCATGTGCCTTCTCCAGCATTACGCAGGCTGCCCCACCACCCATACTCGGGTATGGATGCTTGCACTGTGTTGATCTCGCCACCAGCCACATCAGAGATGCGGGCCGTCAGTGTGACAGTGGTGCCGACCCGGGCGGTGGTGGGATTAAGCTCTGCCTGTAGCTTATAGTTGAACTCCTCAGCCATCTGATTCACCTCCTCTAGTCAGTTTTTATCTTCGAGCCCTTTGACCAGGAGTTCAACAGTTTTCTGGCTGTGAACCACCGGATCAAAGGTCTCGTTACCTATTAGCATCCGGGCAACAAAGTTAGTCATGATGCCAATAAGGGCTTGACTGGCCTCCCATACATCGAGGGTTCTGAACTCACCGGAGTCAATCCCCACCTGCAAGAGGCCCATGACCCGCTCTACCATATTCTCGTATACATCAACCATGGAGGGCCCTTCCGGGGGCAGTTCACCACCAAACCAAGCGCCGAAAATCAGCTGGACTTCGGCCTTGTTCTCCTGACAAAGGCGCAAAAACGAAGCTATACCTGCCTCTAAGCGCTGTATTGCCGAAATATCTATGCTGCTTTCTCCGGGGTCCATTGATTGGAGCAGATGATCAGCTGATTGTTGCAGTATGTAAGTGTAAAGACCTTGTTTGCTCTCAAAGTAATAATAGATCATGGGGAGTGTGGTGCCTGCCATAGCAACGATTTCCCTTACTGGAGTGTTGGCGAAACCGCTGCGGGCGAATAACTCCAAACCCGCGTTGGCGATAGCCTGTTTGACAGGCCCATCCTTCGCCACTCTGGGTCCATGGGCAATATTGGGTTGAACTTGCCTGCGAGAGTCCAATCTGTTGACTCCTCCTGGCCGATCCTCTTCAGCACGCCTAACTAACGTTAAGTAAATTGTATCGCTATTGCCAATTTATGTCAACCCTTCTGCGAATATTCCCTATGCCTGGCTAATACCTTACTAGAGTACTTCTCTGCTCGGGATACACAGACAAGAGAGCCAATTTTTTGTCGTGATCGCAGTTCTTGACAGCTAAGTAAAGCCAAGGTACAATAGACAAGTAAATGACTGACCCGTCAGTCACAGGCGGTGGAGTTGGAGGAGATATCTTGAAGAAATGGGTAATCTTCGGTGTTATAGTCGTTATCCTAGTGGCTGGTGTAGGCCTCTTAGTTGCTAGGGTAGGGCCGACAGCAAACGAAGCACAGACCTTACAGGAGGCGCCGCAAGAGGCTAGGCGCCAAGCAGTTAGTGTTGAGCCTGCTACTTACCGGACCATGCAAGAGACACTTGCCTTACATGGACTGATATCGGCTTGGGCAGAAGTCAACGTTGTTCCCAAAATGCCAGGTAGAGTTGCCCAAGTGCTGGTGGAAGTGGGCGATGGGGTAGCAGTGGGCGATCTTCTAGTGCAACTAGAAGATGAAGAGCTTTCTCTGCAAGTGAAACAGGCAGAGGCTGCAGTGGCCAGTGCCCAAGCTGCCTTGGCCAGAATGCAGGCTGGAGCCAGGCCAGAGGAAATCGAGCAGGCAGAATCTGCACTAGAGCAAGCTCAAGCTGGGTACCAAAACGCCCGCTTGACCTATGAGAGAGCGGTTAAGCTTCATGAAGCAGGAGTCATGTCTGGCAAAGACTGGGATGCTATCACGGCCCAGTATGAAGTGGCCCAGGCTCAAAAGCAGACGGCTTTGAAAACCGTTGAGCTGGTGAAAAAGGGCGCCCGTGATGAGGATCTGGCCACTGCTCGGGCGGGGGTTGCGCAAGCGGAAGCAGCTTTGGGGCTTGCTCGCCTTGGTCGACAGAACGCTTCTATCAAGGCTCCTATATCCGGTGTTGTGAACCAAGTCAATGTACAAGTAGGTGATATGGCCGGAGCCGGGGTCCCTGCAGTACACATAGTGGAAATCTCCAGAGTGAAGCTCAATCTGCAGGTAAGTGAGCGGGAAGTGGTGCGCTTAAGTCAGGGTCAGAATGTGACAGTGGCCCTGGATGTGCAGCCCGACGTACTGGTGGAGGGCCGAGTGACTAACATTACACCGGCAGCTGATGCTAGAACCGGGTTGTTTGCTGCCACTGTGGAATTGGCCAATGACCAGGGAATCCTCAAACCGGGAATGTATGGCACCGCCCATGTGGTCGTGAAGGAGATCCAGGATGTGTTGGCTATCGCCGAACGAGCGGTGTTTACAGCTGAGGGCAGGCCTGCGGTCTATGTAGTGCGAGATGAAGTAGCCCATTTGGTACCGGTGGAGTTGGGCGCCAGATCCGACAATTTCGTGGAAATCAAATCGGGAATTCAGGCAGATGATGAGGTCATCATTCGAGGGCGGGAGTTTGTTACTGATGGTGCTCCGGTCCGGGTGGTGGAACGGGGGACTGTGCAATGAAACTTGCTCAAATCGCAGTGAGACGCCCGGTCACCATCTTGATGGTGGTCGCCATTGTCATGGTATTGGGTTGGGTTAGTCTTTCTCGGTTACCCATCGATCTCTTCCCCAATATCGAGGTGCCCATCATTGCCATTATTACTAGCTATCCAGATGCAGGGCCGTATGAAGTTGAGACCCTAGTCTCTCGCCCCATGGAGGAGGCCCTAGGGGCGGTTAACAATGTGAAAAGCGTGAGCTCCATTTCTGGTAAGGGATCTTCCATCGTTGTGGCGGAGTTTGGCTGGGGCATTGATATGAACTTTGCTGCCTTGGATGTGCGGGAAAAGGTTGATCAGGCCAAGTATTCCATCCCCGATGAAGCCGAGAGTCCCATGGTGGTCAAATTCGACCCCATGGCTATGCCCGTCATGCAGCTGGTGCTAAATGGAAAGCGCCCTGCCCATGAACTCCGGTATATTGCTGAACATACAATCAAGAACCGTCTGGAGCGATTGGAAGGTGTGGCCTCAGTTAGTGTCGCTGGGGGGCAAGATCGGGAGATCAGGATAGTCCTGCATCCGGGGCTCTTAGCCACCCATGGAGTCTCCATCGATGCTGTCAGCCAAACCATAAGAATGTCTAGTCTCAATCTTCCAGCTGGCAATATCGAGGACAACGGTTTGGAGTATGTGCTGAGGACTGCTGGTGAGTTCACCAGTGTCGATCAAATCCGCTCCATCAAGATCCCTACCCGGGGTGGGGGGCTAGTCAGCCTAACGGACATCGGGGAGATCGAAGATGGATATAAGAAAGCTAGCAGCCTGAGCCGCTATAACGGCCAGCCCAGCATTATGCTATCTGTGCAAAAAGAAGCTAGCAGCAACAGTGTGCGGGTGGCAGAGAAGGTGCGGGGCGCTGTAGAGGCTCTGGAAGAGGAGCTCGGTACAGATGTCTCCTTGCAGATCGCTCAAGACACGTCTGTCTTCATCAAGGAATCCATCAATGGCGTGACATCTAACGCTATCATCGGTGGTTTACTGGCCATGCTGGTGCTCTTGATCTTTCTTAGGAGCCTGAGACCCACACTGGTTATCGGGGTGGCCATCCCCATATCTATCGTGGCGGCCTTTACCATGATCTATTTTAGTAAGACCACCATCAACATGATGTCCCTAGGGGGTCTAGCCCTGGGCGTAGGTATGTTGGTGGACAACGCCATCGTTGTTTTGGAGAACATCTTTCGCCAGCGGGAGTTGGGCAAGAATGCAATGGAAGCCGCGCAATTGGGAGCAGAAGAAGTCGGTATGGCCATTACAGCATCTACTCTAACTACTGTGTCGGTGTTTATACCAGTGGTGTTTGTTTCCGGCATTGCCGCGGAGATCTTTCGAGATATGGCTTTAACTGTTACCTTTTCTCTTCTGGCTTCACTCCTGGTAGCTCTGACGTTGGTACCGATGCTGGCCTCCCAAATCATGGGTAATGGCAAGATTGACAACCAGTCGGGTGGTATCCGCGCCCTGCGGTTCATGGGTAAACTCAGCGACTCTATGCAAGAGATCTATGGCCGCTTGATTGCCTGGGTGCTACGCCATCGACTGGCAACTATTGGTATCGCCGTCTTAACCTTGGTGATTTCCTTGATGCTTATTCCCAAAGTAGGTATGGAGTTTATGCCTAGCATGGATCAGGGGGAAATTCAAATTTCTGTGTCCATGCCCAAGGGCACTAAGCTAGAAGAAACCAACGAGGTTATTTTACAGATAGAAGACTATGTGACCTCTGTACCGGAGATTGAAGCTACCTATGCCTCCGTCGGTGGCAGTGGCGTCTCATCCATGGGGATCAGTCCCGGTGGTGGGGAACGGGGTAGCGTCGGTCTTAGTCTAGTTCCCATAGCGCAAAGGGACAGAGACGTAAAGGAGATCTTGGCTGATGTGCGGGATTTCGTGGCACAGATTCCAGGGGCTGAGATCAACGTATCCGGTGGGGATATCATGATGGGTTCTTTCGGTCAACTCATTCAGCTGGAGCTGCGGGGCGATGATATGGATCTGCTGGCTCTGGCCTCAGAAGAGCTGATCGCTGCTCTCAAGGAAATACCAGGCACCAGACAACTGAGCAGTAGTCTAGACGAAAGCTCTCCGGAGATTCAGGTGGAGATCAACCGGGATAAGGCAGCAGCCTATGGCCTCAGCGTTGCTCAAATTGCATCGACTTTGCGTACGGCAGTCAGTGGCACAACAGTCACTAAGTTTCGGAGCGATGGCAAGGAAATCAATGTGACCGTCCAGTTAGGTGAAGCGTGGCGAGATAATGTCCAAGCGGTGGGTAGTGTGCCCATTCAAACAGCCCGAGGGACGCTGGTACCATTACAGGATATGGCCATACTGCAGTATGGTGAAAGCCCTATCCAGATCGTGCGTAGCGACCAAAGCCGCATCGTGACTATTACCGGGGATATCGCCGGGAGACCCTTGAACCTGGTCATGAATGACATTCGGGAGTTGGTGGATGAGTTTCACCTCCCCGAGGGTATGCTGGTGAGCTATGCCGGCCAGGATCAGCTGATGCAGGAATCCTTTATTGAGCTAGGTCAAGCCATGCTTCTCGGGATCCTATTGGTGTTCATGATTTTGGCATCTCAGTTTGAATCACTGCTACAACCCTTGATTATCATGGTTACCTTACCCCTAGCAGTGATCGGAGTCATCCTAGGCCTGTTGATCGGGAAAACCACTTTCAATGTGATTTCCTTTGTGGGAGCCATCATGTTAGCTGGTATCGTGGTCAACAACGCTATTGTCTTAATTGACTATATCAACCATCTGAGGGCTGAGGGCATGGAGCGTACCAAAGCAGTGATCACTGCCGGTAAGGTTAGGTTAAGGCCCATCTTGATGACCACCTTGACCACTGTACTGGGCATGATTCCCATGGCCATGGCCAAGGGAGAAGGCAGCGAGATGGCCAAACCCATAGCTTTTACGGTTATCGGTGGGTTAATTACCTCCACTTTGCTGACCTTGCTGGTGATCCCAGTGGTATATGCCCTTATGGATGGCATTAGCCGACGGATCATGCGGTTGTTTGGAAGGGGCGGGGACGGAGAGGCCGTGAGCACGGGAGCAAGCGCGGCCAAGTAGGAACCAAGAATAGGCACGGCTGGGAATTACAGAAGAAATAGCACGGGAGTGATTGGGATGAGAGGACAAAGATGGTTGGTAGCAGGCTTGGTGGTGCTTTTGGTAGTAGCCATGGGGGGATTGGCTGCTGCTGATGGTGTCCGGTATGTAGCTTTGGAGGAAGCAGAAGAAATCGCCTTCGAGAATAGCTTAAGTCTACAGCTAGCCAAATTGGCTGTGGCAGAAGCGGAGTTTCAGTATAGACAGGCAGAAGCTGCCATGATCATGAAACCTTCGCCGGTGCTTTTGATGCAGGCCCAAGGGGGACTGGATGTAGCCCGTCAGCAGTATCTCACTGCCCTGGATCAGTTGGCCCTGGAAGTGCGAACAGACTTTTTCAATGCTTTACGGACACAGAACTTGCTGGGTGTTGCCCAGGAAGGCTTGGAATCAGCGGAGCGCCATGAAGTAGTGGCCGAGAAGAAGCTTGCAGTTGGAACAGCTACTCGCCTAGACGTAATTAGAGCCAGCCGCAGTGTGCTGAGTAGCCAATCTGGTATCTCCCAGGCTAGACACGGTCTGGAACTTGCTCAAATGAAGTTCCGTCAGACACTAGGCATTGATCTAGATGCACCTATTTTGCCCCAGGATGCTGTCCTAGACGTGGAGCCAGTGGAAGTCGATCTCGATGAAGATATGGCTTATGCCCTAGCCAACCGTGATGAAATCAAGCAGCTGCTCCTGGCTCTGGAAGTAGCAGAGAAGAATGTGGAGATCTCAGACAATGAGTATACTCCGGCCTTGACGCTGCAGCAGGCTGAGCTCAATCTAGCGAAATTCCAGCGGCAGCTGGCACAGGCCCGTCAGGGGCTGGCACTCCAGATTAAGCAAACCCACTCGGCTTTAAGGGACGCGGAAGAGCGCATTCCGGTACTACAGAAGGGCGTGGAAGAAGCTACAGAAATGCTGCGGTTATCGGAGCTGTCTTACGAGGCAGACATGATTACCGCTAATGATCTGGAAGATGCACAGCTGGGAGTGCTGGCTGCCAAGAACGACCTGGTGAACGCCGTGTTTGACTACAATCTGGCGAAAACCCGGTATTTCCATGCAGTGGGCCGGTCCCTTGCGGGCCAGCGGGTCCAGCATTAAGGAGCTGCTTGATGATGCTGCAGAGAATAGGTAAGGCAACATATGATCACGGGTCAATTCTGTGGTCGCTATTGATAATCTTGGGAGCTACTGGAATTATGGTTACTGCACTCCCAGCGGGCGCTGTAGAGGCAACGGAACTCTCGCCCAACCGCGAGATAAGCGAACTAGCCGTACCGGGGGAGTCCACCACAGCCCCTGTAGAGTTGGCTGAGCTGCAGTCTTTAGCAGACATCCTACAGGTAGCTATGGATAATAGTCCTAGCCTGAAAATCGCTGAATTTGAGCTGCAAGAGGCACTGGCTGGCCGCCAGCAAGTAGGTGCGGCCCTGAGGCCCCAACTGAGCATAGCAGGTCAGCACAAGGTGGAGAATGCCGCTAATAACTCCTCGGCGATCAAGCAGCTCCTTGCCGGTGTCATGGAACC
>DAIQRD010000053.1:0-6712 GCA_036786445.1 Bacillota bacterium | reverse complement strand
GAGCGCCTAAACACTACCATGGGTTCTTTGACTTGGTACCAACAGCTGGGGCCCAATGCCCAGCTGAAAGGTGCTATCCAGCAAGGGGAGATTGGCCATGAGATATCCCTACTCCGCCAGGAGCAAGCCCTAAAGGAGCTAATCACTTCAGCTCAAGCTGGATACCATGGTGTGCTGCGGGCCTACAATGGCTTGAGCTTGGCTCAGCGGGCTCGGGATCATGCTGGATTGAACCTGCAGGCAGCTGAGGATCAGCTGCGTCTGGGTACAGCTACTCCCTTGGATGTGTTGCGGGAGAAGAACACTTATCTTGAAGCTGAACAGACTAGGCAAGCTGCCGAAATGGGCGTTGAAATGACAGTCCTGGCTCTACTGCAGAGGATGGGCTTGACCAGCGTTGATACGGACACAGCCTTGGGTTGGGCAAAGCAGCTGTCGCAATCCAATGAGATAGTAGTTCAGCCTTGGACAGTGGATCTCGATACCGCCTTCATGTATATGCTAGAGCATAGGCCAGAGCTGGCCATGGTGAGAAAACAGCAGGCCCTGGCAGAGATCTCCTACGATCAGACGAAAGCGGAACGGGATTGGACTGTAAAGCTAAGTGGGCAGTATCTCCCCAGCGACAAGACAGTGCTGCAGTCATCCCTAGATTCCAACCGGACTTTGGTCTCCACGGTGGCTCGGACTGAGATGCGGGGTTTGCCTGATCTCCCCGGTCCGTCTGGTGAATCTGTCGATCCATGGCAAGTGGATCTAAGTGCAACATATAGATTCGGAGATGGGGGAGCGAAAAAGGCCCAACTTGCAGCTAAAAAGGCTGCACTGGAGAAAGCCGATCTCCAAGTAGCCATGGCCCAAGACGGGTTTTATCTAGAACTGAATGGTGCCTTGCAGCAGCTGGATCAAACTTGGCGAGCCTATTTACTGGCTTTGGAGGGGGAGCAGGCCGCCCAAGAGACCTTGGCGCAGCTAGAATTGCTTTACAAGCTGGGCTCCTTGACAAGTAAGGAAGTGCGGGAAGGCCAACTAATGGTGGCTCAGGCGAAAAACCGGGTGTTGGATGCCGTGCTTACCTATGAGGCTCAAAAATCCAAAGTGGCAGTGGCCATGGGCATCGACGGGGAAATCTTGGCTCAAGCGGTGGCGAAAAATTAGTGGGAAAACCCAATGGAAGATTGGGGAGCTGGGGAACTTGAAGAATGAAGATGTCGTACAGGATAAGCGCAGCGATATAATAGAAGCAGCAGAGTTGATCTTTACCACACGGGGTTTTGCAGCTGCTCGTATGGATGATATAGCAGAAGTTGCCGGGGTGGCCAAGGGGACCTTATACCTTTATTTCAGCAGCAAACAGGAGCTCTTTGTTTCACTATTGGAAGCGAGAAGCGATGAGTACGTGATGACTTTGGACTCTTGGCTAGCCGATGCCCAATCAGTGAGCGAATGCATGCACATGCTAGTGACCTTGCGCGGGCAGTTTTTCGTAAAGAACCAACGATTGGCAGAATCTGTGTCCCATTCAGTACTGGGTTTCTCCAAGGAACTGCAGCAGCGTGTCTGGGATATCCGCAGAGAGTTGGAGCGTCCTACTGTAGATGTGCTAAAGCGGGTTTTACCCCCTGACCATCCTGTAGCCCCATCCCATGTTGCCGCTATTGTCAACGGGGCCATCGATTACACTGTGGGCACTTATATACTTGATGGGAAGCCTGTGGTACTGGATGATGTTGCCCGGGATATAGAGTACATCCTCCGGCCGGGACTTATGCAAATTCGGCAGGAAAAGCGAGCGAATAAGTCGTAGACTATCCAAAACAGCAGACATAGATATCACTGTGCTATTTCGGGCAGATATAAGCCCAAGGCGCGGGGTGGGAGGCGGCCGGATGTTAGTGGAACTGCTCGAATCAGGCTATGGCAAAGACAAGGATCTTAACTGTGCAGAGACGATTTTGCATGGAGCGAATATCGCTTACCAACTGAATTTCGATGATGAAGATCTGAAAGTAGCTGCGGCCTTTGGCGGTGGTATGGCCATCGAAAGTGTATGTGGGGCCTTAACCGCGGCCATCATGGTTTTGGGTAGACTTTTCGTGAAAGAAAGAGCCCATGAAAGCAACCATATTAAGGACCTAACCAAAGAGTTGTTTGATGCCTATGCAAAGGAAATGGGTAGCATCTACTGTGCTCCCCTAAAAGAAGCACATCGAACCGAAGAGCTCAAATGCCAGATGGTGATTATCAAGGCGGCAGAGATCCTAGATGACATTGTCGCACGGGAAAGCAGGGAAGAATAGGTTTAGGTCTCCTCCAAGTTGGTAATGATTATGGGTAAGAGCATGAGCACAGGATATACGGGAGATACCAAATGGGGGGGCAATAATAGTATGACTAAGCTCAATGAAGTTTATCTCTGCAAGAAGTGTGGCAACATCGTGGAAGTTTTGCATACTGGAGCGGGAACTCTAGTTTGCTGTGGAGAACCCATGGTCTTGCAAGAGGAGAACACCTTTGATGCATCTCGGGAGAAGCATGTGCCAGTAGTGACCAAGACTACCAAGGGCTACAAAGTGACTGTGGGCAGTGACGCCCATCCCATGGTAGACGCGCACTATATCGAATGGATAGAACTCATGGCTGACGGCATTGTCTACCGCGAGTATCTGAAAGCCGGGGATTTGCCGGAGGCGGAATTCTGCATTGATGCTACCGATGTGCATGCCCGAGCCTATTGCAACCTGCACTTCCTCTGGAAAGGGCAGCTGGCTTAGGCAGTTCATACCACTGGTATCAACAGAAGCAATAACCTAAAGAAATCGCCCACTGTTGGTAGTGGGCGATTTCGTCTGCGTCAGTCCAATCTGAACTCACTCAGACATGCGCTTCTGACAACACACCTCTAGAGACGTGGAGCTACGGGGTCTTCTTTAGTCGGCCCAGGAGCCCCAGTCCCTTTTTCCGTGCAAGTGTTTTCTTCCCAGCCTGTCCAGTCACCGCTTTACGGGCCCCGCATTTGGGGCAATAGTCTTCCCATACCGCAATGCGTTCACCGCAATCCACACATTTGGCCACCTTTTTCCCTCCTCAGCAACAGTCCCTACGCTTACGAGGTTAGCTGAGCGGTTAGGGCCGGGTAGCCCTTCTGCTAGATGCAGATTCACCCGAGGGTTCCCCCGTTCCAGTGATTGGATTAAGCATTTACCCTAGTATAACCCTAAAATACTTGGAGCACAAGGTCATTATCGGGAAATGGTCAGAATAATGGTTAATAGGTGCTTTGGGTCAATCGAGTCTTTACCGCGAAATCCTCGAGGATGTGGCAGGAATCCCCAAGGCGGATAGAGTAGATCTCTATAGAACTGACCGGTCAGTTCTGCAAACCAATTGATTCTGGGCTTGTCGAAGTGAGAGTGTAGACAATTTGCTGAAATGCCTAATGCCGTTACGGACCAATAGTCGCAACGAGGAGGCCAACTGAGTATGTCGGGAACCGATGGTAAGCGGGAGCGTATCCTGGCAGCTGCACTGGAGATCTTCTCTACCCAAGGTTTTGCCAATACAACTGTGCAGGAGATAGCAGCGCAGGCCAAAGTGGGCAAAGGAACAGTTTATACGTATTTTGCCACTAAAGAGGACGTGCTTGCCGATTTGCTAGACGAAGGATTGGCCCATATGGGCCAGCATATGGAAGAGCGAATCAAGATGCTTACGGACAGTGGCCTGAAACTGCGGGCCATTTTGAGGGAGCAATTGCGGTATTTCCATGATCACCGCCCCCTGGTGCGCTTGCTGTCCCGGGAAGCATGGGGCTATGACTATGAATCTTCGTCCGTCGCCCAAAGAATTCGCTCTAGCTACATTGGGATGCTGCAGGAGGTAATCGAGAAGGGCATCCAGGCAGGAGAGCTTCGGGCACTAGATTCTGAGACAGTAGCTACCGCACTCTATGGCATGGTGAGCATTGTTGCATTATACGCCAAGGATATCCCTTGTGAAGGGGCGCTAGATCACATTGAAACGACTTTGCAGGAACTATTTTTCTCGGGGATTAGATTGTCTTCGGCTGTATCGTAGGATGATGAATTGAGGGAGGTAAGCACAATGAGAACGGCAGTTGCCTACTTGGGGGAAGCGGCGATCCGTCAAGGGCTAGGTTACATCTCCAAATCGCCAGAAAAGAATCTCTTCAAGATCTTGGATTGGTCCCAGAGGATTGCCCGGGATCCTTATCACAAGGAGCTAATTGAAAGTGTGAGGAAGGTTCTGCAGGAACCCGGTAGTCCCTGGCCTGAATTCATGGTGAGGGCCTTTGAAGATATCCATCCCAATATTCGGGACACTATGTTGATCAACTATTTTGTCAACGCATGCTTCCTAGGAGTGCCTAAGCAAAACGAGACCGCCAAGCAGCTGGGCGCTTCGGTTCCCTTTGCCATCCTCATGGATCCCACAGCCCGGTGTAACCTAAGATGTACCGGTTGCTGGGCTGGTGAATACCGGGGTGAGGATCTCTCCTTTGAGGTCATGGATAGGGTATTAACTGAGGCAGAAGAGCTGGGCATTTACTTCATCGTATTGTCCGGTGGGGAGCCCACACTGCGCAAGAAAGATATATTCGCTTTGGCTAGGAAACACAAGGAACAAGTATTCCATTTGTTTACCAACGGAACTATGATCAATAAGCAGTTTGCCGAGGAAATAGCCGATGTAGGCAATGTTACCTTAGCTATTAGTCTCGAGGGCAACGAGGAGTTTACCGACGATCGTCGGGGGCCAGGCGTTTTCCAGGACGTCATGGAGGCCATGGATCTACTACACGAAAGCGGCTGCCTCTTTGGTGCCTCGGTTACCTACACTCGCCAGAATGTGGAGCATGTTGGCTCTGAAGAATTCGTGGATCTACTCATAGACAAGGGTGCTAGGTTTGTGTGGTACTTTACCTACATCCCTGTGGGTGCCAGCGCTGATCTTGATCTCATGGCCACACCGGAGCAACGGGCCTACATGCATCAACGCACAAGTGAACTGCGGCTTCGCAAACCCATTTTTCTCATGGATTTCTGGAATGATGGGATAGTCTCTGGCGGCTGTATCGCCGGTGGGAGGCGCTATCTGCACATCAATGCGGCTGGAGAAGTTGAGCCTTGCGCCTTTGTCCATTACGCCACAGATAATATCAATGACACGCCACTGCAAGAAGCTCTGCAATCGCCGCTATTTAAGGCATACCAGAAGCGGCAGCCCTTTAACCATAACCACCTGCGGCCCTGTCCCCTCATCGATAATCCCAACGCTATGCGGGATATGGTGCGAGAATCTGGTGCCCGTTCCACGGAAGCCCATGTGGGTGAGACCGCCGATGAATTTGCTGCCAAACTACAAGAATATGCCAATGCCTGGGGAGAAGTAGCCGATGCCATTGCCCAAGAGGAACAGGCAGCAAGGGAGAGCAAGGTTGGATAGGGAAGTGCAAATACTGCCATGCATAAAAGCTGCCCGGATAGGGGTGGCTTTTATGCTGTCATGGCGGAGGAATTATCTACCTGCCGGTGAATTAAAGGTAAGAAGTAAGAGATGATCATGAGCCTTGTAGATGGACTGTCCGGAAAATGGGGGACAGCTACAACTATGCAAGACTATGAGGGCAAAGGAGAATCATGGTGAATCGCAAGCTATCAATCCTTGTGATATGTGTGTTGATTGCCGTAGGTGTGATCATCCATTTTACCTCAACGGGCAGAGTGGGTGGCCCATCGGATAAAGCCCAAGTAGAAGCTTTGGCTGAGATCTTGGTTTCTGCTGTCATGAAGGGCGATGAACTTGCCTTACAGGAGATTTTGCACGAGGAATTCATTTTCGATGCCATGGACATGTTGGCGACCCGATCCCAGTTTATTGGGGATGTGGTAGCCGGAGATTTGTGGGCCAAGCTGTCGGATGATCGAGAACTGGAGATCTCTGGGAAATCCGCTTTTCTCACCGCACCCTTTGAAGCTAATGTTGTCCTAAACGGTGAATTCCTACAGGTCTCCGGCACCATGACAGTTGATTTCATTAAGAGTGAAAAAACGTGGTCAGTGAGGACCATTAGAGTCATGCCGGTTTTCTAGGAAAGGGTTATCAACTATGGTAAGTTTCTTTGTAGGTATCACGTTGCCTGAAGACTTCACGCAGGAAGTTGAAATATGGCGACGACGTTTCTTTGCACCCAAAACAGCACCTCACATCACCCTCATCCCACCCTTTGACTGGCCTGCATCCCATGACGATCTGGCCAGGAATATTGGCGATAGTCTCAAAGGCTTGACACCATTTCCCGTTACAATCAAAGGCTTAGGGCGGTTTGGGTCTGCCGTCATTTTCATTAGTGTGGCTCCATCTCCAGGGATCCTGCGTTTGCACGAAAAGATCCAAACGGGATTAGCTGGGGCTGGCATTGAAAACAGGGCTAAGGGTCGTGCCTATCATCCCCATATCACTTTGGCTACCCGACTCTCAGTGGGGCAGTTCAATCAGTATACAGAGGAGCTAGTCGGCTATCTGCCAGAAAGCGAATTTATCTGCCACCAAGTGGCCCTTTTCAGACTGGAGACCCAGGCCCGGATTCGCCGATGGCAGGTGTGGAGGCAGTTGCCGTTAAGTCAAGTCAGCCACTAGCACTCATCAACTCCTTGCATGCGTTGCACAGCTTCCGACAAGGCGTCAACTT
>DAIQRD010000052.1:2203-15591 GCA_036786445.1 Bacillota bacterium | reverse complement strand
AGAGGACAAAGCTTGGATCGAATACCCTGGTCTCCTTGCATGGATGGTTATTATACGAGCTCCCTACCGGCGCAGGGCCATAATATGGATCTTATTGAAACACTGCGATTTCTGCGTAGTGATATCATGGAGCGGCATGTGCCTATGGTTCGGGAAAAGGTCAAGAATTTATCTGTGCGAGAGATTGTCAAGGGTGATACCATCACCTACGAATATGTGACACCGGTAGGTGTGTTGACCGAAGAAAGAAAGCGATCGGGGAAGACGACATATCGGAGCAAACTCCTACTGCGCTCTGTTGACCATTTGAAGATCTACCAATATATCGTGGAGAATACTACATACGTCCCATGCTTCGCAGACTTTATGGCCCGAGATCAGTTCATTGGTGCAGATGGTATGGCTACCCCGTCAGGTAACCTGACGCCAGTTCAAAGCCTGCTGCAACACCTCATGGGGGTAGAGGGTGTCGTTTACAACTTGGTGGATTATCCAGATGAGATGAATCAGCTTCTGGAAGCCATGCATCAGAAAAACCTGGAATCCTATCAATTGCTGGCAGAATCGCCCTCACCGGTGGTTCTTACGTATGAGGATACTTCAACGACAGTCATGAGTCCGGGAATGTATCTCACCTATTCTGCCCCACAGCTGGAAGGATATGCCCGAATGCTGCATAGAGCTGACAAGATATTTATCACCCACATGTGTGGCAAGCTTAAGGGCTTTGCCGATCTTATTGGCGTCGGTACTATGGATGGAGTTGACTCGCTTTGCCCTCCCACCACCGGAGATCTATGGGCACATGAGGCCCGAGAACTATGGGGTCAAGATAAAGTGATTATTGGCGGAGTGGAGCCACCTGCTCTTGTATGGATGTCGGTTGAGGAGACAGTTGAGTATGTGACCGATGTTCTCAACCGTATGGCACCTGGTCGCGCTTTTATCCTAAGCACAGGTGATGCCGTCTCTTATGGTACACCCATCGAGAACCTATTGGCAATCACCGCTATTGTAGAGCAACATGGCCAATACCCGCTCCAGGGTGGTATTGACCCTGCGGTGATTCGGCTTTAGGGGGTTGGTAAGGGAGTGTAGGGTCAGTGCATTCAGGAGTCCGTGGATGCATTGACCTAGTAGTTGGTCAACATGGCATCTCCTCAATAATCATCGTTGGTTTTCCATCCCTGTTTCAAATCTCTTCCTGCAATGTCGTTCCATACCCAGATCCTCATAGATACGGTTTGCTCTCAATCTATCAGAACACGTCTTGCCTCTAGTGTAGGCCTATCATGTCAAAACAACGATACGCCTACAAGGTCGCTCTCTTGGTTGCGGGATACATAAAGACCCGCGCCATAAAGAGGGAATTGCCTAACAAGAGGGAATATACAGAACAGAAGCGCAACGGAGTGAAGTATTCGTGCTGCAAGAGATCGGGTCCAGAATGCTTTGAGGAGGTGGTACAGCGAGTAGTGTTACCGTGTCATATGTGAGAACAGCAAAAGGAGGACTGAGTAGTGGCCAAAAGTAAGTCCCTCTTGGTCGGGTTGGTCTTGGTGCTTGTGAGTCTCTCTTTTTCTGTCGTCGCTCAAGGATATGGTGAGTCTCCCATGCTCTTGCGTTCTGTGCCCCATATACCTCTCTGGATGGGGCTGAGTGCTGCTCTCCCACCGGAATGGAGTGCTGTGAGAATCTATTTTGGCATAACCATTATCCTATCGCTTTTGGGCTGGACCCACGTAGCCCGGGTGGTCAGGAGCAAATTCTTGAGCCTAAGGGGTGAAGACTTCGTTTTGGCTGCCTACGCGGCGGGGGCTAGTGAGTGGCGGATCATTACTAAGCACCTCATACCGTCATTTATCAGCTACGTGATAGTCAGTGTGACACTATCCATCCCTGGGATGATCTTAGGGGAGACGGCCTTGAGTTTTCTCGGGGTTGGGCTTAGACCACCAATGGTAAGCTGGGGAGTCCTATTACAGCAGGCTCAGAACATATCGGCGGTCAACCCCTATCCTTGGCTCTTGACACCAGCGGTTTTTGTGATTCTAGCCGTCTTGGCCTTTAACTTTGTCGGTGATGGCTTACGTGATGCCGCAGACCCCTACAGCAAATAGTACGTCTTGCACCTTTCAGGCAGGGGAGGTAATAGGCATGGCGGGTGTAATGGGCCAATGCGATCTGGATGTTCTTTTGGAAATAAGGGGGCTGAAGACCTATTTCTATACCGATTATGGTGTGGTTCTCGCTGTTGATGGGGTGGATATCAAGTTCCCCCGAGGCAAGGTGGTGGGGGTAGTGGGTGAAAGTGGTTGTGGTAAGAGCGTAACAGCCCTATCTATTATCCCCATCAAATGAGTGGTGGTATGCGACAGCGGGCCATGATCGCCATTGCTCTAGCTTGTGATCCTCAGTTTCTCATAGCAGATGAACCAACTACTGCCTTGGATGTGACAATTCAAGCTCAGATCCTAATCTTGATGAAGGATTTGCAGGCTGAGTCGGGTTCATCCATCTTGTTAGTCACCCACGACCTAGGTGTGGTAGGGGAAATGGCCGATGAGGTAGTCGTCATGTATATGGGCAAAATGGTGGAACATGCTGCTGTGCAACCACTTTTTTATGAACCGTTGCATCCATACACCAGGGGACTCTTGCGTTGAATCCCACAAGCGGGAGCATCTTTTTTAGAGGTGTCCACGGAGAGATAGCCGATTTGACTGAATTGACTAGACAGGAAATGAAAAGATACCGGCGGGAGATCCAGGTGATTTTTCAGGACCCGTTTTCGTCACTCAACTCCCGCATGACAGTGGAGGAGATCGTCAGTGAACCCTTAGTCGTCAATGACATTGGAGATAGGCCTACCCGGCAGCAAGGCGTGGCAGAGTTGTTAGAAGCTGTGGGCTTGTCCTCCCAGTATATGGGTCGCTATCCCCATGAGTTTAGTGGGGGCCAAAGGCAACGCATTGGGATAGCCAGGGCACTATCGGTACAGCCGGAGCTGATTATCTGCGATGAACCCGTATCGGCTTTGGATGTCCCTATCCAGGCTCAAGTTATCAATTTGCTTTCCGTGTTGCAGCAAAAGCAGGGCTATACATATCTTTTTATCGCCCATGATTTAAGTGTGATTGAACATATTGGCCACCGGGTGGCAGTTATGTATTTAGGACAGATAGTGGAGTTAGCAGAGACTAGTGCCCTATTTGACAATCCCCAGCACCCCTATACAGAAGCCCTCATGGCGGCCATACCTTCCCCCGATCCCTCGGTCAAGCTAGACCGCAGTCTTCTCTTGTCCGGCAATGTGCCTAGCCCCGCCCAGCCTCCTCCCGGTTGTAGATTCCATACCCGTTGTCGGTATGTACGCCAAAAATGCCAGGAGCATGAGCCACAGCTTGTTGCCATGGCTCATATGGAGGATCACTTCGTTGCTTGCCATAGAGCAGGGGAGCTTGTCCTTCGGCCAGCGCCGGAGCAGACGCTGAATATAGATCGGGTGGGGTGAATCTCCAATTCCCCGCTAATTGTTTATTCAGCGAGGAAGGAATATCGATAACTGTGGAGAATTATCAAACCACAAACGTTTGCGGTATAACGCTTGCGGTTAATCCGTATGACTATTGCCATGTTCGCGACTTCGAGGGGATGCACATTATCTATGACAACGCTTAAGGACATAGCAGCGGCAACAGATTTGTCCATCAGTACCGTTTCCCGGGTGTTGAACAACTCCGCAACGCAAGTCGGCATTTCGTTGGCAACCCAAGAGCGGGTATGGCTAGCCGCTCAAGAGATGAACTATACACCAAACAAGATGGCGAGAAATCTTAAATTGGGGCGGCACCCAAGGGCGATCTTGTTCCTTTATTCAAGCTCAGCACAAGCCGGAGATAACGGACTCATGGTTCACCCCTTTTTTAGTCACATGCTTCACGGGGTTCACTTGGAAGTAGCTCGCATGGGGGGGTGCTATCTTGCCTATATGGGAGCACATCAAGAGAATAGACGGCAGTTGGCAGAACTCCTCGATCAAACCGTCACTGGTGTAGTGACTTTCGGACCTGTATCACAAAATACCTGGAACGAGCTGGCAGGGAGAGACATACCGGTAGTATCCATAGAGCCCTACACCCCTGAAGATAGACATGCTGTTTACGTGGACAACAAGATGGCAGTGAATCAAGGCGTTAGGCATCTATACCAATTGGGCCATCGCCATATACTTTTTGTCAGTTTGCCAGATACCGAAGCGGGCCGGGGACCCATGGGGGAGCGGCGCCAAGCCTTTGTGACTGAGACCGCGGGTCTAGGGCTTGGCGGGGTGTGCAAGGTTGAGCATGTGTCTGTTGATAAGAAGACATCAAATAGCGAGATTGAGACGGTGCGTGAGGCTGCCTGCAGGATCTGTGCCAAGGAAGGGCGACCTACTGCGGTGCTAACTTGCCACGACTTGTCTGCCATCGGTGTGTTGGAGGCCGCCAGAGACATGGGACTAAAGGTACCGGATGATCTAAGCATTGTCGGGATTGATGATATCGATTGGTCTGCCCATACATACCCCCCGTTGACAACTGTCCATATTCCCAAGGAGGAGATGGGAGTTCAAGCTGTGGACATGCTTAAGAGACTCTTGAGAGGGCAACAATGTGAGCCAAATGTTGTGAGGATCCCGACAGAACTGGTGGTACGAGGTTCTACCGGGGCTGTATGAAAATCTAGGTGCAGCACGTTCATGGGATTCACTGGGTGCTCTGGGGCTTAGGGCCCCGATGCAGCGGGAACAGGTTGGGGAGGTGGTTCGGGAAGGCGTTCTAGTGACAAGTAGCTGAATCAAGCAACACAAGAGTGGGAGGGTTAATTGATGTCTAGACGACTGATCGCAATGGTATTGACGTTAGGTTTGGTGCTGGCTTTGAGCAGTGTCTCTCTTGCCGCGGTCAAGCTCACCTTCTGGGACATGTTTAGCGGTGGAGACGGTGAATTCATGACCGCACTGATTAAGGAGTTCAATGAGACTCACCCTGATATCGAAGTAGAGGAGACTGTTATCACGTGGGGCGACTACTATAATCGCTTGATGACTGCCTCCTTGGCAGGAAAAGGCCCCGATGTAGGTGTTATGCATAGCAGTCATATTCCTGCCTATGCCAGCAAAGGTGCCTTGCTAGAATTGGATGCAGAGTTGAAACGAGCCAACTTCCCTGTGGAGGACTTTACGCCGGGCGCTTGGGAGGGCGGAGTGTTCAATGGAAAGCAATATGCCATCCCCCTAGATGCCCACCCAGTAGTCATGTACTACAACAAGGATCTGTTGGGCCAAACTGGTTTGCTCAAGAATGATTTGCCTGATTTGCCTAAAGATCCTGAAGGTTTCCTGGCAGCTTTGCAGAAAATCAAAACTGCCACAGGTAAGACACCTATCACCTTCGAAGCCAACGGCTTTGGTTCGTATCGGGTATGGTATGCCACTATGTATCAGGCCGGTGGTGCTCTACTAACCGACGATGCCCAAAAAGTGGCGGCAAATACCGAGGTAGGCCGCAAGACATTGGCCTTCTGGGTGGAGTTGCTGAAGACCTTTGATAATGCCATCTCCTATGACGAAGCAGTGGAGATGTTTGCTCAAGGAGATTCCGCCTTACTCCTCAATGGAGTCTGGGTAACCGGCATGTTTGAGCAGACTGAGGGTCTCAATTTTGGCGCTTGCCCATTCCCCAGTATCTTTGGTGGAGAGCAATCCTGGGCCAATTCCCACAACTTCATTATCCCTCGGCCAAGGAGTACTGATCCAGAGAAGATCAAGGCAGCTTTGGCCTTCATCGATTGGATGACTGCCAATAGTGACAAGTGGGCTCTAGCGGGTCATATTCCTGTGCGGAAGTCGGTGGCAGAGTCGGCAGAATTTAACGCCCTGAAATACCAGCCCCAGTATGCCGCTCAGGCAGATAACTTAGCCTATCTACCGGGCTCCGTCTATATGCTGGAGCTAGAGACAGCTCTGGCTGATGAGATCGTGGCTGCGTTTGTGGGAGCCAAGACCGCAGAGGAAGCCTTGGCGGAGTTCGAGCGACAAGGCAATGAGCTTCTTGCCCAGTAGGTAATTGCCTCAAAGACCTGTTCGAAGCTATGTTATAGGTGCTTCTCCTCCTGAGAGGGGAGAAGCACCTTCTAGAGGTGAAATGATGAGTAATGCTTCCATTGGAACTAGTGGTGGAGCCCGACTAAAAAGATGGCTGGATTCGGAACTAGTTGCGGGTTACACGTTTCTTTTGCCCTACATTATTTTCGTGCTCATATTTCTGCTCTACCCCATGCTAAAGGGGTTTTACATCAGTTTTCACGAATGGAATGTATTCGGCGATCCCGAGTTTATCGGTTTTACCAATTACACCAAGCTCTTCGCCGATGATAAGTTTTGGAGTTCACTCCAACATACCATCTATTTCGTGTTCCTCAGTACTATCCCGCTGGTCTGTCTCTCGCTCTTCTTTGCCCTAGGTCTCGATATGCCCATGCGGTGGCGAAATGGATTGCGGGGGATGTTCTTTTTCCCTTATCTACTACCTGTATCTGTCGTCGCTACACTCTGGCGCTGGATCTTGCAGAAGGAATATGGCCTTCTAAATTACTACCTAAATCGCATAGGTATCCAGGCTCCCTATTGGCTGGGTGATGCCCGTTGGGCCATGCCATCAATCGCTATTACCACGGTCTGGTGGACTATTGGATTCAATATAGTGATTTTCCTGGCGGCTTTGCAGGATATTCCACAGCAGTTGCAGGAGGCAGCTCGTATTGATGGTGCTAATGCGGGCAATGTGTTTTGGCACATAACTCTACCGCTCTTGAGGCCGACGTTGCTTTTTGTGGTGATCATGCAGGTCATTGCATCTTTTCAGGTTTTTGGCCAAGTCTATGTCATGACCGGGGGCGGCCCCTATGGGAGCACCCGTACCATAGTCCAATACCTTTACGAGCAGGGTTTTCGCTATTTTAAGATGGGCTATGCATCAGCCATTGCTTACATTCTATTTGCCATAATGATGATCTTCACTTTGATTCAGTGGAAGATCATGGAGACCGATTAACTGGAGGGATGGGTGTGCTAGGTATTGGACTAGAGGCCAACATAGCGAAGCGGCAGAGATTCTGGGTGGTGCTTAGCAAGATACTGATCTGGGTAGTGGGGGTCCTGTGGCTGTTGCCCATTGTCTGGATGATATCCACCTCCCTCAAACCTGAAACCATGATCGTCACCAAAATACCTCAGTGGATACCCCGGGTAGTGACTATAGAAAACTATAGAACGGCCATGGAGAAAGCTTCCATCTTTCGGTGGCTGATGAACAGCACCTTGGTTGCTGTGGTTACCACGGCACTGGTCTTGCTGATTGACGCTATGGCTGCGTATGCTTTTGCCCGTTTGAACTTCTTCGGCAGAGATGTTCTCTTTGCCACAATGTTGGCCACTCTCATGGTGCCAGGACAGGTTACAATCATTCCCTTGTATCTTTTCTTCAACGATCTAGAACTGCTTGATACCTATCCAGCAGTGATTTTGCCCAGAATAGCTGCGGCCATTGGCGTGTTCATGTTGCGGCAGTTCTTTTTGAGTATACCGGGGGAGCTAGAAGAGGCGGCCCGGATTGATGGTTGTTCCCGCTACGGCATTTTTTGGAGAATTATCTTGCCTTTGGCGAGGCCTTCCTTAGCGGCCCTGGCTATCTTCACCTTGGTGTGGTCCTGGAATGACTTCATGTGGCCTTTGATCGCATTGCCATCTAAAGAAATGTATACCCTGCCGGTGGGGATTTCGACTTTGGTGGGCTATTACGGCAGAGATTGGGGCATGCAGATGGCCAGCGCTTTCCTAGCGTCTGCCCCGGTGTTGATTCTCTTCTTGCTTTTCCAACGAGAGTTTATCAAGGGTATAGCCATGACAGGGCTCAAAGGCTAGCGAGACTCCTGTCGCCAATATCACTCAGCTTAAAGGAGAGAGAAGATGACCAAGTACATCAGGCAGGAATATCCCCGCCCCGATTTAGTGCGGGATCGTTGGCTTTCCCTCAATGGGGAGTGGAGTTTCGATTTTGATGATGCAGATCAAGGCTTGCGGGAAGAGTGGGCGAGGAATAGCAGCTACCTGGACAAAGTGATCAATGTGCCCTTTGCCTACCAGACACCAGCTAGTGGCATCAACTGCCAAGCTTATCACCCGGTGGTATGGTATGCCAGGGATTTTGAGGTCCCCAGTGACTGGCAGGGTGACCGGGTGTTACTGCATTTTGGGGCGGTGGATTATGAGGCCACCGTGTGGGTCAATGGTGTAGTGGTGGGCAAGCACGCAGGTGGCTATGTACCGTTTTCCTTTGATATCACCGATGTGCTTACAGATGGCAGCAACACCATCACAGTCCGCGTGGTGGATGAGGATCGGATTGACCAGCCTCGGGGTAAGCAGACAGCCACAAAAGAGCGGTGGGGATGTTGGTATACGCCGGTAACTGGTATCTGGCAAAGCGTGTGGCTAGAGCCCGTGGCTGCTACCCGCTTCACTGATATCTTCCTCAAGCCGGATATTGATGATGAAAAGCTTACCATTGAGTATGCGCTGAGCCAGCTGCAGCATGGTCTAGTCATTGAAGTTGTCGCTACCAGTGATGGAAAGCTAGTGGCTTCCCAGGAAGTGCCGGTGCCAGATAAGGTTAGTCGTTGGCTAGGTGGGCCCCTAGATCGGGGAACCATCAACCTATCGGTGCCCTCGCCTTACCTCTGGTCTCCGGAAAACCCCTTCTTATATGATCTGGTCTTGCGCCTAAGGTCCGGTGACGAAGTCCTTGATGAGCTGACGACATATTTTGGCATGCGCAAGATTCATGCCGAGCGTGGCCAAGTGTATCTCAACAATCGGCCCTATTACCAGCGCTTGATTTTAGATCAGGGATATTGGGTAGAAGGACTCTATACGGTTACATCCATAGATGAACTGCGCAAAGATGTGGAGCTTACTAAAGCCATGGGTTTTAGTGGTACTCGTAAGCATCAAAAAATCGAGGACCCGTATTTCTACTATTTCTGTGACAAACTAGGCCTCTTGGTTTGGTCGGAAATGCCGGCCTGCTATGAATACGATGTGCAAGGGGCTGAGCGGCTGCGCCGGGAGTGGACAGAAGCTGTACTTAGGGATAGAAGCCATCCATCCATTATTGCTTGGGTGCCCATCAACGAAAGCTGGGGTGTGGATCAACTCTCCTCCAAGGTTATGCCTGAAGTCACAGCCCATCTCATGGCTCTTTACTATCATACAAAGTCCATCGATCCCACTCGCCTGGTGGTAAGTAATGATGGTTGGGAACAGGCTCTCACTGATATGCTCACTATCCATGAGTACACCCAGGATGCCTGTGATCTAAAGGAACGCTATGAGGCTTTCAAGCAGAATCGCCATAAGAAAGCCTTTAGTCATGGACGGCCAACCCTCCTCCCAGAGTTCGATTATGATGGTGCCCCGATCTTGGTCACAGAGTTCGGCGGTGTGAAAGTGGAAGAGCAGCAGGCAGAAGGCTGGGGATACGGCAAGGCCGCCGTTGACTATCAAGAGATGGTCCAGCGCATCACCGATCTGGTCGATGTCCTCTTAGAGCAGGATGAAGTAGTTGGTTACTGTTATACCCAGCTCACCGATGTCCAGCAGGAGGTCAATGGGCTCTTGGACGAGAATCACAACCCCAAGGTGGATGTGGAGTTATGTAGGGCGGCTTTCCGAGGTAAATAGGGTGTATAAGCACATGGAGAATGGAGATCACGGCTTAGTCGGTATGTGGGCGGGGATGTGGAGGTGGTGACAGTTGGATAGACCGATACGGATCGTGGGTTTGATGTCAGGTACTTCTGCCGATGGGATTGATGTGGCATTAGTGGAGATGGAAGAGCGATCCCAGGGATTATCGATCAATACATTGGCCTATCTCAATATGCCCTTTGCTGAGGAAGTGCGTGAGGACATTTTTGAACTATTCGGGCCACCCTCTGCTACGGTGGACAAGATCTGCCGCATGAATGTGGTGCTAGGTGAGGAGTTTGCCTACGCAGCTTTGGCAGTGATCCAGGCAGCAGGCCTTACGCCCACTGATGTTGATCTTGTGGGAAGCCACGGGCAGACTATTCATCATCTCCCGGGTAGTCATGCTACTTTGCAGATTGGTGAGGCTGCGGTGATTGCCCAGCGCACGGGCATTACTACTGTATCGAATTTCCGGGCCCGGGACATGGCCGCCGGAGGTGAAGGGGCACCATTAGTTCCATACTTCGATTGGCTAATATTTACGCATCCAGAGCGCACCCGGGTCCTGCAAAACATTGGGGGAATTGCCAATATGACTATTCTACCCAAGGGATGTGACCTAAAGGATGTGTACGCCTTTGATAATGGCCCGGGCAACATGATCATCGATTATATGGTGAGCACTGTTACCAATGGCCAGCTGCGCTACGATGAAGATGGGGCCATTGCGGCGCGAGGCCAGATCAACCAAGGGATGTTGAGGGAGTTAATGGCCC
This sequence comes from Bacillota bacterium, assembly GCA_036786445.1. Lineage (GTDB taxonomy): Bacteria > Bacillota > Limnochordia > DTU087 > DTU087 > JAAZMF01. The sequence goes on along the minus strand of DAIQRD010000052.1, from coordinate 5,022 downwards.
ATGGGTTTGTGCTCAAGGATCCTCCCAAGACCAGCGGGAGAGAGGAATTCGGAGCAGAGTTTACACAAAGGCTTATGGAGCGGTGGAGAGAGCGGGGAGTAGCCGATGAAGACATGATTGCCACTGCTACAGCCTTCACTGCCCAAGCCATAGCCCACCACCTCAAGCAGGTGGTGGTGCCCAAAAGCGGGCTCGATGAACTCATTATCAGCGGCGGCGGTGCGCTGAATCCTGTTTTGGTGAGAATGATCCAGGATGAGATCACTCCGGTACCGGTAGTGAGGGTAGAGAACTATGGAGTCTCCAGTGATGCCAAAGAAGCTGTGGCCTTTGCGGTTTTAGCCTATGAAACCATGAGGGGGCGGGCTGCCAACGTGCCCGGTGCTACCGGTGCCTTTCAGCCAGTATTGCTAGGCTCGATAACTCCAGGTCGATTGGGAGTGGACTTTGGAAGGGAAATCCTGGCAGGAACGGAATAAAGGTGTTGGACATCCTTTAGAGATGTAATAGCCTAATTCAGAGGACGCATAGAGAGAGGAGCTGTATCCATGTCAGGAGACCCCATTCGGATTGGTATTATCGGGACAGGAGGTATTGCCCGGTCTTATGCCAGAGCTTATCGGGAGATCCCGGAGGCAGAGATTGTGGGCTTGTGTGACATAGTGCCCGGTAAGGCTGCTGCCTATGGAGAAAGAGAAGGTTTCACCAAGGCCAAGAGCTATATCCGCTATCAGGATATGCTGGAAGACCTGGAACTCGATGCCATCAGTGTTTCTACTCCCAACGCTTCCCATGCTTTTATCACCATCGATTGCTTGCAGGCGGGTAAGCATGTGTTGTGTGAAAAGCCCATGAGCGTTACACTCGATGAGGCTGTGAACATGGCTAAGGCCGCCAAAAGGGCGGATCGGTTGCTGAGCATTGGCTTTCAACCACGGTATGACCCCAATATGATGGCCATTAGGGATATCGTTCAGTCGGGGGTTTTGGGAAAGATCTATTATGTGGAGACCGGAGGCGGGCGCCGGCGGGGCATACCTGGTGGCTCCTTCATCAATAAGGCTGAAGCGGGCTTTGGTGCCATTGCCGATATCGGCTGCTATTCATTGGACATGGCCATGAATGCCTTAGGCTATCCCAAACCACTAACTGTCACAGCCCACTCCAGCGACTATTTTGGTAAATCCCCGAAATATAGCGGGGCCTGGGATCCAGAAGATTTCCAAGTTGAAGATTTTGGCACAGCTTTTATCCGCCTCGAGGGAGATATAGTCCTGTATTTCAAGATCTCTTGGGCCATGCATCTAGACTCCATGGGTGCTACGTTCTTTTTGGGCAAAGATGCTGGCTTGAAGTGCACACCGGGCAGTACTGGTAATTGGGGCGGAGCCTGGGATGGTGGCGTAGGGTCCATCACTCTCTACCATGATCTACAGGGGCATCAGACAGAGAGTCCCATTCCTGTTACACCCCGGGATTTTAACCTGTTCACGGAAAAAGTCCGTGACTTTGTCCTATCAGTCAGAGATGGGGGCAAAGCTCCTATCCCCGGTGAACAGATTGTTCGCAACCAGGCCATCATCGATGGTATCTTGCGGTCAGCTGCAACGGGTAAGGAAGTAAAGATCGAGATTCCTGAGATCTAAGGTAAGTAGTGGGTTGTAACAGGAGATAGTAGGCATAAGGGGCCGGGCGGTGTGGGACTGCTCGGCCTTGTTTATCATGGCAGGCCTCACTCGATATGACGGCAGACCTTTGGAGCTAGGGAGTTGGTTCGGCTTTGTCCGAAAAGGTATAGCCCAAATCGATGCACTGCAGATCGATGTTCAATAGGTCAGCATACTTAGGCGAGATCAGCGTTCTGAGACTTTCCTGGGCACGGGCTATGGGCAACTGGCCGTGAATCCGGAGCAAAGCCCCTAGCAGCACCATATTAGCTACTCGCTCATCACCGGCTTCAGCGGCTAATTGCGTTGCGGGAACGGGTATCACATGTGCTGAAGTGCGGCTTTCGCCGGGTTTTACTATATCTGAGTTATAGATAACATACCCGCCTTCCTCGGCATGGGGAGCAAACCGCGTCCACGAGGGTTGGTTGAGAACCAAGAGATAATCTGGCTTATCTATGACAGGAGAGCCAATGGGTTCATTGCTTACGACTACAGAGCAGTTGCAGGTACCCCCCCGTTGCTCGGGGCCGTAAGAGGGATACCAAGTCACCTGGTAGCCAGACAGCAAAGCTGCTTCGGCCAGCAAACGGCCGGTGAAAAGCACACCTTGACCACCAAACCCTGCAATCAGTATGCCGTCTTCCATAGTAGGGTGACCTCCCTTATGCAAAATCTCGAAACACTCCCAGGGGGAATTGCGCTGTCATTTGTGTGTCAACAAAGTTCAGTGCTTGCATAGGATCCAAGTGCCAATTGATGGGGCAGGTGGAGAGGATCTCCACTAGGCTAAATCCCTTGGCGTCTATTTGGGCCTCGAAAGCCCGTTTGATGGCTCGCTTAGCAGTGCGGATGTGGGCCGGTGATGTCACTGTAGTTCGGGCGAGATATGCTACTCCCGGTAGAGCCGATAAAAGCTCGCAAACAGGCAGAGGGTATCCATGGCTGATTGCTTCCCTGCCCTCTGGGGTAGTAGAGGATTTCTGACCCAGCAGTGTGGTGGGAGCCATCTGGCCCCCGGTCATCCCATAGACGGCATTATTGACGAAGATAACGGTGATGTTTTCGCCGCGGTTGGCAGCATGAACTGTTTCTCCTATACCGATGGAACCCAGATCCCCATCACCTTGGTAGGTGAACACGAAGTTCTGT
>DAIQRD010000052.1:0-2163 GCA_036786445.1 Bacillota bacterium | reverse complement strand
GGTGCTCGGCCATGGGCAGCTTGCTGCATATCACAGTTGAAGTAATCATAGGCGAAAACAGAGCAACCCACCGATGCTATCCCGATGGCATTGCCCCGTAAGTCAAATTCCTCTAGTGCTTCAGCCACTAGCCGATGAATGATGCCATGGGTACAGCCGGGACAATAATGGAAGGGTTTATCTGTCAAAGTGCTGGGACGTGTGGTAACTTGCTGCATAGCGATGCCCCCTCAGATAATTAATAAGCCGCAGATTCATGCCAGCTCTTGCCACACCTTCTTGATCTCATGGAGAATCTCCCCGGGAGTGGGGACAATGCCACCGGTTCTACCGTAAAACCGCACTGGGCACGCACCCTCCACACTGAGCCGGACATCCTCCACCATCTGTCCCATACTCATTTCCACTGTGAGAATGCCTTTGGCATTTGTGGCTGCCTTCTGCAGTTCTCTATATGGATAGGGATATAGTGAAATGGGGCGAAACAGTCCCACTGGTAAGCCTTCACTTCTGGCTCTTGCCACAGCCGTTCTCGCGATGCGGGCAGTGCTACCGTAGGCAGCCACCAAAAGCTGGGCATCCTCTGTATGATATTCCTCCCAGCGCACCTCGTTTTGCTGCATTAAGGCGTATTTCTCAAAGATGCGCCGCGTCCGCTCCTCCATGACATCCCCTTCGATATACAGAGAATTGATGATCCGCGGCTGGTCCCCTCCACAGCCAGTTGTTGCCCAAGGGTGCTCCTGGACACTAGATTTCTGCTGAGGTAAGCTCACGCTTTCCATCATTTGGCCCAAGAGTCCATCCCCTAGAATCATCACAGGATTGCGGTATTGCTCAGCGAGTTCAAAGGCATCGTAAGTGATATCTACTGCCTCTTGGACAGTGGCAGGGGCCAAGACTAACAGGTGATAATCGCCATGACCTCCCCCTTTAGTAGCTTGGAAATAATCACTTTGGGCAGGTAAGATGCCACCCAATCCCGGTCCACTTCTCACCATATTGACTACTACACAAGGGATCTCGGCACAGGCGATGTAGGACAATCCTTCTTGCATCAGGCTAATGCCGGGGCTAGAAGATGAAGTCATGACCCGCACTCCCGCGCCTCCCGTACCATAGACCATGTTGATGGCGGCAACTTCGCTTTCTGCCTGCAGGAACACACCACCGGATTTCGGTAACCATTTGGCCATATAATCGGGAATCTCATTTTGAGGAGTAATGGGATATCCAAAGTAGGCTACACAACCTGCTCTTAGGGCGGCCTCTGCCATGGCTTCATTGCCTTTCATCAGTTGCGCCATGTCACACCGCCTCCTTTGGGCCCCTAGCCCGCCAGATAACTAGGGCAATATCCGGGCACATCTGAGCACAGATAGTGCAACCTGTACATTTTTCTGGATGCATTGGCCATACAGTCTTATATCCCTTGCTATTAGCCTCATCGGTTAGCTCTAGTACCACTTGGGGGCAAAAGGCTACACACAAACCACACCCTTTGCAGAGCTCAGGATCGACTTCCACCCGTCCCTTGATAGGCATTGATATCGCCCCTTAGAAGGATCATTTTAGTACCAGGTACCAACTCGTATATTAGAATAGTTCTACAGTTCAACGCGATTACCTGCAAAGGAAAAATAAGATGATCCCACTTCAAGATGACTCTAGAGGACGACTTGAGCGGCGCCATCCGCTAAGTAGGTGGTAATGGTCTTGGGCACCCGTATCCGGGGGTCCGATTCATAGATATCTCGTAGACTCGCAAAGCTGCGGTTGTCCAGCAAGCTAAGTTCCGCCAGTTCGTCGAGGAAGGTAAGATCGTTTTCTGAATGGAAGCCATGCTCCGTTTCCATGATTCCCCATGTATCCCATGGCAAGAGCTCCATCTTGTTCAAGGATGCTACATCTCTCACCAGATTACCCCGGACAAACCAAAGGCCATGCATATCGAAGATGCCAAAGGCCTCGGGATCAGCCTGATTACCCCTGCACATCTGCCAGGCTTTACCGCCGGATATGAATCGCCCCTTGGGCATTTCACAGGGGTCAAAATTGATCTTGAGCACATCACATTGGAATGCATCCAATTGTGGATCTACCGTTATCCACGCCTGTTTGGCTTCATGCCAGTATTCACAGATCCAGTGATCTTCGTAATGA
>DAIQRD010000179.1:0-2060 GCA_036786445.1 Bacillota bacterium | reverse complement strand
CCACTTCTGCCGGATCTAGTCGGCGATATTCGCCCAAAGCTAACCCATGTAGATCCAATGGCCCCATTTGAAAACGCTTCAAAGACAACGCCGGGTGCCCCACCGCCTCACACATGCGCCGTATCTGTCGATTCTTGCCCTCATGGATCTCAAATTCCAACAACGTGCTATGGGACAGCTTCTTAACCAGACTAATCTTAGCAGGGGCTGTCCAACCGTCGGTCAGTTTGACCCCTCTGCTAAGCCGATCAAGAACCTGCTGACCAGGGAGGCCCTTTACTTCAACAAGATAGCGCTTCCGCACTTGGTAACGGGGATGACTAAAAGCCAGGGCTGTATCACCATCGTTGGTAAGAAATACCAAACCTTCACTATCCAAATCCAGCCGTCCCACGGGGTATATCCGTTCTCTAATCTTAGGCAAGAGCTCTAGTACAGTGGGGCGCCCTTGAGGATCATGGCAGGTGGAAAGCACGCCTGTTGGTTTATGCAAAAGGTAGTACACCTTTGCTCTACGGGGTTGGATGAGCTTCCCCTGGACACGAATCACATCGACTTCGGGGTCGGCTTTGGTCCCCAAAGTACGGACAATCTTGCCATTGACTTCCACATGTCCATCCAAAATCAATTCCTCACTGGCCCGTCGAGAGGCAACACCAGAGCGTGCCAGGATTTTTTGCAGCCGTTCTTCGGTCACTATACCACTCCTCACCCGGATGCAGCTCCAAAAAAGCCCCAGGTATCCCAGCACCACAAACTGGGCCGGAGACAACCGAGGCCTAACTAAGTATACTATACGATCTACTGATTTCCCTGTTAAGCTTCTTAAGAGCCAGTGCTAAAGCTTGCTTGCGAGAAGACTGTCTGCTTGCTTAGTGTTCCGCCAAAAGTCTTCGTAGGTGCTGGGCAAAATGCCCCATGTAGCCAGTCCAGTTTCGGGAAACAACTGGTTCGCCAGCCAGTAAAGAAGTCTCTGCCAACACTTCACCATCATACCTTATCAGCAACTTGCCCAAAGGAGCCCACTGCTCCAGCGGAGCGGTGAGCCCACCATCCACCGCATACTCCATCTCCACTGCGGCGGAAGCAGCTCTAGGCACACTCACCCACACATTCTCGGCAAGAACTGCTGGAACAGTTGACGTGATGCCTCCTTTGACACCAACGGTACCCAGGTTTTGCCCTTTGTGGGCCACCAGTATAGTTGCATATTCTTCGAGACCGTGACTCAGCAGAGCTACCGCATCCTCCCAAAGCTTCGGCCCGTCTAGGATTACTGCGATGACTTGGCGCTCATTGCGTGTAGCAGAAGCAACTAGACAACGACCTGCAGCTAGCGTGTAGCCGGTCTTGACCCCATCAGCACCCTCAAATTCCCACAGTAGGCGATTCTTACTATGAATAGGATGAGAGCTGCCACTGACGGGATCGAAAATAGTCGCCTGCTGAGAGGCAACCACTGCGGCAAACTCGGGATTTGAAAGGGCATAGCCAGCAATCAAAGCCATGTCATAAGCTGTCGAATAATGATCTTCTGCCGGAAGACCATGGGGATTGACAAAATGTGTATTGAGCGCCCCTAACATGGCAGCCTTTTGATTCATCTGCGCTGCAAATTGCTCCACACTACCTGCAATATATTCAGCCAAAGCAGTGGCGGCGTCATTACCCGAAAGCAACATGAGACCATATAGCAGATCTCGAACCCGGTATGTGGAACCTCCCCGAAGATACATGGACGAACCTCCGGTGCGAGCTGCTGCTGAGCTGACAGTGAGTGAAGCATCGAGATCGCAATACTCCAAAGCCAAAGCTGCCGTCATGATCTTGGTCAAACTGGCCACGGACCTCTGCCAATTGGGATTCTTGGCCCATAGTATCTGCCCCGTTTGCCCATCCACCACGATTGCAGAACTAGCGGAGATATTCAACTGCCCGGCGGCCTCTCCCAATATAGGCGGCATAAGGTAAATAGCAAGTAGGGTGAGAGCCAGACAACATCGCTTTACACCGTAACTCATGAAGGACCATTGTGCCCCCCGCCATTGTACGCCCACGCC
>DAIQRD010000178.1:0-2073 GCA_036786445.1 Bacillota bacterium | reverse complement strand
TCCTGGTGCTAGTGCGGGCTTACGCGTATATCCGCAGCATGGGCCCTCGGGGTTTGAAGCAGGCCAGCGAAGATGCAGTACTATCAGCTAATTACCTGATGGAGAGATTGCGTGAATTCTACCATCTTCCCTATCAGAGAGCATGCAAACACGAATTTGTGCTTTCAGCGCGGAAACAGAAGGCACAGGGGGTCACAGCCCAGGATATAGCCAAACGGCTACAGGACTATGGTATCCATGCCCCCACCATTTACTTCCCACTAATCGTGGAAGAAGCTCTAATGATCGAGCCAACGGAAACTGAATCAAAAGCAGAACTCGATGGGTTTGTCGATGTAATGGTGACAATTGCTCGAGAGGTTGAGGAGTCTCCCCAGCGATTGCGTACGGCACCCCACCATACGGTGGTAGGGCGGCTAGATGAGACGAGGGCAGCTCGGCATCCAATAGTCCGCTGGCATGCCAAAGAGTCCGCAGGGGAAGGGCCGGTCAATGGTGGCTAACCCGAGGCGGGTTGGATACCTAGGTCCTCGAGGGACCTTTTCGGAACAAGCTGCTTCAGTGTACCAAGAGCGCCAAGTGGCTGCGGCAAAGGCCAAAATTGAGCTTAGGCCAACCGATAGTATTTTAGCATTAATCCTGGCAACGGCGGAGGGTGCACTGGATGAAGCTGTAGTCCCATTGGAGAATTCCCTGGAGGGGTCCATTGCCCTCACTTTGGATATGATGGCTCACGAGGTGGATCTGCAGATTGCAGGAGAGATCATTATTCCTGTCCGCCACTATCTATTGGGTAAGACTGATACCAAGTGTGAGCAGATCGGACAAGTGATCTCCCACCCCCAAGCGTTGGGGCAATGTGGAGCATTCTTGCGCAAATATTTACCCAAGGCGGAGCTTGTCACTGCTAGCTCCACCGCAGAGGCGGCCCGCCTTGTCGCGTTCGGAGATGGAAGAAGCGCCGCCATAGGGAATATGGTAGCTGGAGAAGTATATGGACTTTCGATTGTGGCATCAGACATACAAGATAACAATGCTAATGCGACGCGGTTTTGTGTATTGGCTCCGACCGATAGCGAAGCCACCGGCGATGATAAGACCTCTATCGTTTTTTCTCCCCGGGAGAACCGGCCAGGTGTCCTTTATGAACAGCTATATGTCTTCGCGAGCCGTAATATAGACTTGACCAGGATTGAATCTCGCCCCGCCAAGCGCATTTTAGGCGAGTATGTATTTTTCTTGGATGTGGTGGGCCACCGCACAATGCCAAACCTTGCCTCTGCCCTGGAGTGTGTTGCTAATCACAGCAGTTTCTTCCGTTTATTGGGTTCCTATCCCCGTTGGCGGGATTGATGATCAGAAATATCCATTACAGCAGAAACCACTGGAGACAATTGGTATGATACCTGTATATCACCTAGGAGATATTGTACAAATGAGGAAACAGCATGCTTGTGGAGGAGATCAGTGGGAGGTCCTGCGTATAGGCATGGATTTTCGCGTCAAATGTCTTAATTGCGGGAGAGTAGTTATGGTTTCACGGCGCAAATTTGAGCGTTCTGTCAAAGCGGTATTGCGGGAGGGTGTCTGATGTATTCCATGGGGATTATCGGTCTCCCTAATGTGGGCAAATCCACACTGTTTAATGCACTAACTCAGGCTGCTGCTGCTGCTGCCAATTATCCTTTCTGCACCATTGAACCTAACATTGGTATTGTCCCTATTCCCGATGAGCGACTGAATCAGGTGGGAGCGGCGGTGTGCCCTGAAAAGCTCACTCCTGCAGCTATACGATTTGTCGACATAGCCGGCCTAGTGCGGGGAGCAAGCCGTGGGGAGGGCCTAGGCAATCAATTTCTAAGCCACATTCGGGAAGTAGATGCTCTAGTTCACGTGGTTCGCTGTTTTGCCGATGACAATGTCAGCCATGTTGAGGGCGATCTGGATCCAATTCGGGATCAGGATATTGTTCAAACAGAGCTGCTCTTGGCGGATCTACAGACTCTAGAGAAGATCAAAGAAAAACTGAACCGCTTTCTGAAAACCGGTGAAGAGAGATATAAAGATGAGTTG
>DAIQRD010000051.1:0-16136 GCA_036786445.1 Bacillota bacterium | reverse complement strand
CCCGGAGCCATAATCTGGTAAGCAATTTCATATACCCGGTTGTAGCGAAGCACAAAACCCACCTGCAATACTTGATCAGCTGCCTGAGCCTCCATGATCTTGTGGCACCCTGCCACAGTGGTAGCCAAGGGTTTTTCACAAAGTACGTGTTTGCCGGCCTTTAGGGCATCTGTTGCCACTATCTCATGGGTAAAATCCGGAGTGGTGACCACAACAGCATCAATGTTGGGGTCAACCAACAGATCATGATAATCCCCATATAAAGCCACATTGGTGAGCCCTAGAAGCGCGGCAGCGCCATGCATTCTCTTTCCATTAATATCGGCTAGGGCCATTACTCGGCCGGCCTGGGAAAGTTCTTGGGTCAGCAGACGGCCGTAACTAAGACCCCTTTGGCCTAACCCGATGATGCCAAACGTGAGCTCTGACACCGAGAATCCACCTCTCGAAAAGTAGTTGCAGATCAAAGGGCCCATCCTATGAAGCCCTCGAGCATCTACTCGTTCACTTTATAGCAAAGGCAAGAGTAGTTCTTGGGCCCGTTGAATATCTTTAATCTGCTGTGGGCCACTGATCTCCCGTTCTATGGTAATCGCGCCTTGGTAACCATGGTGTTTGAGTTTCTTGATCAGAGCCGGGAAATTCACCCTGCCTTCGCCTAAGGCTTTCTCTACTCCCAACCGCTCTCCGCAAGTGGGGTATTCCCCATCCTTAGCATGGACACCCTTAATATAGGGGCCCAAAATATCCATGGCATCCAACGGATTGGCCTTGCCGTACATAAGCAGGTTAGCGGGATCTAGGTTCACACCGAGATTGTCCAGCCCTATATCATTGAAAGTCCGAATCAAAGTAACCGGCGTTTCTTGTCCAGTTTCAAAGCAGAAGGCTTGCCCATTGCGATTACAGTAACCTGCGACTTCCCGCAAGGCAATGATTGCCTCTCGGTAAGAGGGATCATTGGGGTCTTCCGGTAAGAACCCCACATGGGTAGTTATACTATCTACCCCCAGCATCAGGGCAAAATCAGACGCTCGCTTCAGATCCTGTATGCGCTGGGCGCGATAAGTGACTGGTACCAAACCCAAGGTGAGGGGGCCATCATAGAAATTCCAAACCGCAGGACCGGACCAGCCGGCCCACACAGTGGTGATCTCAACTCCCGTTCTAGCTGAAGCAGCTTTCACCTTCTCTGCCATTGCTCCTGTCAGGATATCTGGCTTCCAACAAGAGAGCTGACAGGTAGGCAAATTCAGATCTCGTACCTTACCGAGAGCTTCTTCGGGATGCTCGGTTAGGCCCACAATGATACCCAGCCTGATTGTCGGCAAAATTCGCACTTCCCTTCCCTATAGTGACTAGCCATACTTGTATGCCGCAACTCACACACTAGTTCGATGAGTGCCATAGAATTCCTTGAAAAAAGAGAGAGCTCCTAGCGGATACCGGCCACCTGAAGGGTTTTGTGACACAAGGATGAAATGTATATATAAGTTGAACAAGAATCATCAAGGAGGTTGCTAGATGAGCATCAAGCCATGGAAAGAGCTGAAATACGGAAAACTCGCGGTCAAAATCTTTGAAAGCGACGTTGATCTGGGACGGGCTGCCGCTGCTGCCACTGCCCAGACAATCAACAACTTACTCTCCCAGAAAGAGCATGTTAACCTCGTGTTTTCCACCGGAGCATCGCAATTCCAATTCGTGGCTGGCCTAAAGGAACAAGCCATCCCTTGGGACAAGATTGCCGGTTTTCATCTGGACGAATATGAGCATATCTCGGCAGACCACCCCGCCAGCTTCCGGTTATGGCTGAAAACCCGCATCGAGGAACCTTTTGCACCAGGAGTTTTCTACTACATTGAGGGCGATGCACCCGATGCTGAAGCTGAATGTCTCAGGTATGCCCGTCTCATCAAGAAAAACCCCACCGATGTGGGCTTCATCGGCATTGGCGAGAACGGCCATGTGGCCTTCAATGACCCGCCGGTAGCAGATTTCGATGATCCCCTACTGGTGAAAATTGTGGAACTAGATAAAGCATGCCGCCAGCAACAAGTAGGCGAAGGCTGGTTTCCTAGCATCGATGATGTGCCTAAGCGGGCCCTTACCCTAACTGTCCCCGCCATCATGGCCTGTAAAGAGATCATCTCCGTAGTTCCCGATGCCCGTAAGGCCAATGCAGTGCGCCACGCGCTGGAAGGACCCATCACCACTGAGTGCCCAGCATCAATTCTCCGCACCCATCCCCGGGCAACACTGTTTTTGGACAAAGACTCGGCCAGTAAGCTAGCTGAGTTGTCCTAGCTTAGCTTTCATCTCATAGAAAAACAGAGGCTGCAGATATCGCTAAGCGACTAGCTGCAGCTCTTTTTTATTTGACTCTGGAAGCCACTCAAAATTGCTTTCACTGCAGATTATGGCTAGAATGTAGATAGCATGAGATGGGAGGTAACAGAGTGCAAACACAGAGATTGGTCAGAGTCGCCCTGATAGCAGCTATATATGTCCTTTTGGTCTACTTGTTCGCTGGGGTTAGCTTCGGGATTTTCCAGTTCCGCCCAGCCGAAGCTTTGACTTTACTACCCATGGTCTACCCGGAAGCGGTCCCTGCTTTGTTCGTGGCTGTTCTCTTAAGTAATATCCTGGGAGGACTAGGACCCTGGGATGTTTTTGGTGGCAGCTTAGTGACCTTGCTGGCGGCCTGGGTGACTTACCGATATCGACATACCTGGATAGCCTATGCATCCCCTATAGTGCAAAATGCATTTTTGATCAGCATTTACTTGCGTTTCATCTTTGGGGTGCCTTACTGGCTTTCGGTTGTGGGAATTGGCCTAAGTGAATCTCTATCAGTACTAGCCTTAGGAATTCCCCTCATGCGATTGCTTAAAGACAGGAGTAGCCAATGGTTATAGCAATATCAGCGACCCCCCCTCAAGGCAAAGGTGGCACGGTATGATTGTGGCAATTTTCACAAACCCACGGTGAAACACGATGTTTCATGTTTGCCACTATTTGTTCCACAAAGACCGACAGGAAATGACCTTTCTCTTGGCGAATCTTATTCTGGTTTGACCAGTTTTGCCAGCAGTACAGCATATAGAACGGAGGCGTAACATGCGCAAAGGCAGAACCTTTAAGGGAGGCATACACCCCCCTGGCAATAAAGAATTGAGCAGTGGTAAAGCCATTGTGGACATGGGTCCCCCTGGGGAGGTAGTTGTCCCTTTACAGCAACACATAGGGGCTCCCTGCAAGCCCTTGGTCAAAAAAGGGGACACAGTCAACAAGGGGCAAAAGATAGGGGATACAGATGCTTTTGTATCGGCACCTATCCATGCACCGGTATCAGGAGTGGTAAAGGCCGTAGAATCGCGGGTGCATCCCGCCGGGTGTAAAATCCAGGCTATTGTTATCGAAAATGATGGTGAAGAGCGCCTAGACCCTAGTATCACCCCTGCGGGCGATTTGGACTCACTAGACGCTGCTGCCATCAAAAACATTGTCCGGGAGGCTGGGATCGTTGGCCTGGGAGGCGCTGCTTTCCCAACCCACGTGAAACTGAATCCGCCCCCAGATAAGAAAATCCATACCCTGATTATGAATGGCTGTGAGTGTGAGCCCTACCTGACTTGTGACCATCGGCTCATGGTAGAACAGCCGGAGAAAATCGTGTATGGCACTAGGGCTTTATTAAGGGCTTTGGGGATAAGCAAAGCTTTTGTTGGCATTGAGGAAAATAAGCCCGATGCCATTGCTGCCATGGAAAAGGCTGTGGCCCAATATCCTAATATTGAGGTCGTACCTCTAAAGATCAAATACCCCCAAGGGGCTGAAAAGCAACTGATTACTGCCATCACCGGCCAAGAGGTATCTGTCGGTTGTCTACCCATGGATACGGGCGTTGTAGTCAACAATGTGGGCACTGCTGTGGCAGTAGCAACGGCCATTCAGACAGGGATGCCCCTAATCGAGCGGGTAGTCACTGTCTCTGGAGAAGGCGTTAGAGAACCACAAAATCTCTTGGTTCGCTTAGGCACCAGATTCAGTGACGTTCTAGAGGCCGCCCACGGCTTTAGTGGAACACCCAAAAAGGTCATCATGGGAGGGCCCATGACAGGCATGACCCAATTCGATCTATCTGTCCCAGTGGTAAAGGGCACGTCGGGCATTCTAGTGTTTAACCGGCTCAAAACTGCCACCAAGCCCGAGGCCTGCATCCGCTGTGGCCGATGTGTAGATGCCTGCCCTGTTTTCCTGCTTCCTGTGAGCATTGTCCAATATGCCGATGGTGGTCAGTTAAGTGCAGCGGTGGAGTGGGGATTGCTCAACTGCATCGAGTGTGGCAGTTGTTCCTATGTATGCCCCGCCAATCGGTTCTTAGTCCAGTCAATCAAACTGGCAAAAGAAGAGGTACGGGCGGAGCGTAGCAAAAAAACCAGCTAAGCAGGAGGGAAAAATCGATGCAAGACAGTGTAGTTGGAACTGATGCACGGCTCGTGATCTCCACAGCCCCCCATGTATCAGATCAAGAATCAGTCTCAGGCATAATGTACGGTGTCGTCATAGCTATGCTACCGGCCTTGATTGCCTCTATGTATTTCTATCGTTTTCGGGCCCTGTGGCTGGTCATCGTGACGACAGGAGCCTGTGTGCTCACAGAATGGGTTTTCCAGAAATTGCGGGGCAAGCCTATCACTATCTATGATGGCAGTGCCATTGTCACCGGTATTCTCTTAGCCTTTAACTTCCCCCCCACTTTACCGGCGTGGATGGCGGTAGTTGGCGGAATTGTGGCCATGGCTTTGGGAAAGCATGTTTTTGGTGGCCTAGGCGCCAATCCATTTAACCCTGCTTTAGTGGGAAGAGCCTTTCTAGTGACGGCATTTCCTATAGCCATGACTTCTTGGACGAGCCCTATTGACGGTATAGCTACAGCCACGCCCTTAGCCCAGATGAAAATGGAAGGCATTGCTACAGGCTACTTGCAGCTATTTACTGGTAACGTGGGCGGTTGTTTGGGAGAAACCTCAGCTTTAGCCATATTAATTGGTGGCCTATATCTTATATATAAGAATTACATCGACTGGCGCATCCCTGTAGGCTATCTTGGTACAGTGGGTGTTATCGCCATAGCTTTTGGTCGTGATCCCATATTCCACTGGCTAGCCGGTGGGCTCATGCTAGGGGCTTTCTTTATGGCCACAGATATGGTCACGACTCCGATTACCCGCAAAGGCCGATGGCTGTTTGGCATCGGTGCAGGTATAGTCCTCATGGTCATCCGCCTGTGGGGGGCATACCCAGAAGGTGTCACCTATTCGATTCTCTTGATGAACGGTTTCACACCCCTGATCGACCGAATTACACGGCCGAGATGCTACGGAGAGGTGAAAGCTAATGCATGAAACTCTGAAATTGATCATCGTACTTGGCCTAATAGCCACCATATCCGGCGGAGTACTAGCCTATGTGCATCAGACCATGGCCCCCGCCATTGAAGAGAACAAACGAGTTGCCTTAGGGGAAGCCATTCTAGAAGTGCTACCTGAGGCCACCTCCTATGAGGTGCTATCATCGGGGTCTAGCGATGGTGATACTATCCCCACTGGCGGTGGTACCCAAATCGTATCCCAGCACACCATTTACCGGGGCGTAAACGCAGATGACCAGCATGCCGGTATAGCATTTGTGGCAGAAGGCAATGGGTTTGGTGGGAATGTCCAGGTCATGGTAGGATTGGATCCAACCAGCCGTCGGCTAGTTGGAGTCAAGATCCTAGATCATCTGGAAACACCAGGCTTGGGAGCTAGAATTACGGAACCCGCCTTTGGGGACCAATTCGTAAATAAATCCCTGGATGATGCCTATGTTGCCAAAGAAGATGTAGATATCATCACCGGAGCCACCATCTCCTCCCGAGCGGTGGCCTCGGCCATTAAGAATACACTAGTGCAGATCGAGCCAGTTCTGCGCGCCGGAGGTGTCTGGGAGTGACAAGCTTACGTAAGGAATTTGTGAAGGGGTTATGGGATGAGCACCCTACCTTCCGATTGCTCATTGGCATGTGTCCTACCTTGGCGGTGACTACAGCGGCTGCTAATGGTCTCGCCATGGGACTAGCCACGGCTTTTGTTCTAGTCTGTTCATCCACCATCATTTCTCTGATGAAAAACCTGATTCCGGCCAAGGTGCGGATTCCCTGTTATATTATCATCGCCGCTACCTTTGTAACCATTGCCGATCTAGTACTGGCGGCTAATCTTCCGGAACTACACAAAGTACTGGGGTTATTTATCCCCTTGATTGTGGTCAACTGCATCATCTTGGGCCGAGCTGAAGCTTATGCTTCCAAGATGCCCGTATTGCATTCATTTATCGATGCCTTAGGAATGGGACTCGGCATCACCTGGGGGCTAACGTTTCTAGGCGGTTTTAGAGAGCTTCTAGGCATGGGCTCCATATTTGGCAGACAGATTCTGCCCGCCACTGCTACCTCTTGGGTGATCTTTCTCCTGCCACCAGGCGCCTTCTTTACGCTGGGGATTGTGGTAGGAGCCATGAATCAGATCAATTACGCCCGAGAGCGACGCCGCGAGGCACGGACTCGAGTGGAACCAGCTATGGCTAGCCAGACTATACAGGGCTAAGAAAGGAAGGTATGGGAAATATGGCTGAACTTGCATTGATCTTTGTCGGTTCTGTATTGGTCAACAACTTCGTATTAGCCCGTTTCTTAGGCATTTGCCCCTTCCTTGGGGTCTCCAAGGAGATTGAAACAGCCCTGGGAATGGGTATGGCTACTACTTTCGTTTTGGTGCTTTCCGGAGCGGCAACCTGGCTTTTGCAGACTTATGTCCTGGCTCCATTCGGGCTGCCCTTTCTTCAAAATGTAGCCTTTATCTTGATCATCGCCTCTCTCGTGCAGTTGGTAGAGATGTTCCTGCAAAAGACTAGCCCTGGGCTATACCGGGCTTTGGGGATATTTCTGCCCTTGATTACCACCAACTGTGCCATTTTGGGACTTGCCATATTGGTGGTCCAAAAAGACTATACACTAATTCAGGCCATTGTTTTCGCTTTGGGAGCCGGAGCTGGGTTTACACTAGCTTTGGCCATGATGGCTGGCATCAGGGAACAGCTGCAATTTGCTGACGTTCCCAAGCCACTGCAAGGCGCCGGTATTGCCTTGATTACCGCTGGGCTAATGTCCATGGCTTTCATGGGGTTTTCCGGTTTAATTGCCATGTAACGAGGTTAAGAAATAGGTGGAACTTGTAGGAGGGAAAACCGTATGGCTAATACAGTCTTAGTATCCCTAGTTAGTATGGGCGCCATGGGAGCATTGTTCGGAGCTGGCCTGGCATGGGCCTCCCGCAAATTCGCGGTGGAATCAGATGGTAGAATAGATGAAGTAGAAGAGTGTTTGCCTGGGGCTAATTGTGGTGGCTGTGGATACCCCGGGTGTCGTGGCTTTGCAGAGGCGATTGTCACTACCGGAGCTCCCTGTGACGGATGCCCGGTATCAAGTAGTGCAGCGGCCGCCCGGATAGCGGAAATCATGGGAGTAACTATAGAAGAAAGTGGTGAGCGACTGGTAGCTCTAGTGCGCTGTGGCGGCGGTCACCAAGAAGCCAAGGACAGAGCAGACTATGTAGGTATAGATGACTGCCGGGCTGCTGCTATTGTCGGCAGTGGCGCTAAAGGTTGTGAATATGGCTGTTTGGGGCTAGGGAGCTGTGTCACAGCCTGCCCCTTTGATGCCATTGCTATGGGGCCCAACGGGCTACCTATTGTCGATGACGCCAAGTGCACAGCTTGTGGGCGCTGTGTGGCTGCCTGCCCCCGGGACTTGATTGCTTTGGTGCCCTGCAGTATGGAGGTCCACGTGCTCTGTCGATCCTACGGGCGAGGCAGAGAAGTTAGAGACAACTGCCAAGTGGGCTGTATCGGGTGCAAGGCCTGTGAACGGGCCTGCGAACATGATGCCATTCATGTTACTGATTTCTTAGCCGAAATCGACTATAGCAAATGTACCAACTGCGGAGCATGTGCTGCCAAATGCCCAACTAAGGCCATCATAATCGATAGTGACCAAGTCCAAGTAGCAGCGACCGCCAGTTAAAGGAAGACAGCTCTACGCTCTATACCTCGCGTTCCCAGCCGCCTGCACCCCGGGCGGCTGTTTGCTGCCTTTCACTTTCGCAGGAAGTAAAACAGGATATTGCCAGGATATCGGGAAAATACCAAGTGAGTCAAAAATGGCACCCAATCACCAGAGCAAGGAGGAGATAGCATGGATGCTTTACAAGCAATCAAGACCCGGAGAAGTGTACGCAAGTTCCAGGAGAAGCCTATCCCCCGAGAAGTACTGGAGAGCATTGTGGATTGTGGCCGCCTTGCTGCCAGTGGCCGCAACGACCAGCCCTGGGAGTTTGTGGTGGCAACTGATTCCAAGGTAAGAAACCAAATTGCAGAAGCCACTGATTACGGCAAATTTATAGCCCAGGCGCCGGCGTGTATCGCTGTATTTTGCCGGGACACAACATACTATATAGAAGATGGATCTGCAGCGACCCAAAATATCTTGGTGGGAGCTTGGGCGCTGGGAATCGGTACCTGCTGGATAGCGGGAGACAAGAAACACTATGCCGACACCATTGGGAAAATCGTGAAAGCGCCTGCCGGCACCAAATTGGTGTCATTGATTGCCCTAGGCTATCCTGCTGAACAACCCACTAGAGAGAAGCGGGAACTTAAGGACGTCCTCCATTGGGACCGTTTCTAGGTGAGGACTTTGCGTAATTGAAGGGATGAGGGCAGTGAAGAACAAGCGGATATTGGGGCTTTTAGCACTGGTGGCGCTGACCCTGGGCTTGGCAGGTTGTACAGTCACAGGCACTGTGCACATGGTTTTTGAGCCCAAGGATGTAGTAAAATTGACCATCCAGGATATGGAGATCTACCGCCGGTGGGACAGCTGGGATCGATCGTATCCCTTCACCCACGATATCTCTTTGCGAGTCTATGTGAAGAACAGCTATATTGGCACTATCCCGGGGGATAGAGATACCATAGCGGTCTCGGTGCGTACGCCTAGATACATTAACCGTTCACTGTATTTCGCCCCTAGTCGCTACCAGTATCCCCCGGACATACGCATAGAGGTATGGGACCATGAGCGGGGCTCCCGCTATGGCGAACGCCATGTAGATACTCTATTCATCCCCTATAAAGCTTGGCGAGAGGGATATGCCAGCGGTAAGCACATAGACCTGCACTATGACGTGGAGCTGCAGCGGCGCTAATTGATTGATCGAAGGCTATTCATTGAAAAGCAGGGGGCCCGCCATACTCTGGTCCCCCTGCTTTTTATCTGCTGAAGCTATTGCACTCTATTTGTCTGCACTTGATCTACTGCTACTCGATTACAACTATGCGACCTTCCACCTCAGGAGCAATGGCGCCTTGGGCAGCAACGTAGTTGGCCATGGCGTCCCGCAACATCTCACCGGTTTCCACCAAGATAGTGGCGGAAGCAAAGGTAGCATATCCGTCACCACCAGCTGCCAAGAAATCATTGGTAGCAACAGTGTAAGCCTTGTCTAGATCAAGAGCTTCCCCTCCGACCAAGACATCCATGACGCGAGAACCGGCTTCCCGGGAAGGATCAAACATAAACTCAAGTCCAGATACCTGCAAGAAGCCACCATTCTGTTCTGGATACGATCTCACGCTATGCTCCAAAGCACCTAGAATATCGCTTCCCAGAATCTCCACTTTGACCAGTGTATTGTCGAAGGGCAAAGTAGTGTAGATATCTCCAATTGTGATGGTGCCAGCTCCGATGGAAGCCCGAATACCGCCACCATTATTGAAACCGATATCGGCTCCTACCGCCTCACGCATTACATCGGCTACTAGGTTACCTAGGTTTGTCTCCCTAACCCTTACATTAGCTCTTTCGCCATCTAAGAGGACATCTGTGTTACCAACTTCCTGGCTCAGTTTCGCCTCAAGTTCCTTGCTCCATCTCTCCACGATATCTACTGCCGTGACGTTATCGGGCACATCGGCACTAGCCGGTACTAGCTCCCGTGCTACATCGATGATCCGGCCATCCTCCAAGGTTAGCTGGAGATAGCCAAGTTCCTGGGCATGCTCCCCCGCCTGGACAATGTAGGTATTGCCAACAACTGCAGGTTCTTCCACCCGGGTGTGGCTATGCCCGCCGACAATCACATCAATCTCCGGCACAGCTTCCGCCAACACTTGATCAGCATCGAAGCCTAAATGGGTAAGAGCAATAACCACATCAACCTGGGGCCGCATGTAACTGACCAAGCTTTTGGCTCGAGCGATGGGATCTGCAATAACGAGCCCCTCTACGTTTTTGGGATGGGTGACAAAGGGTGTATCCGGTGTCACCAAACCAATAATGCCTACCGTCAGATTACCCACGGGTTTGATCAAGGCTGAATAGGCTATGGGTTCACCAGTTGCTTCCTGGAGCACATTGGCTGCCAATACAGGGAATACTGCCTCTGACTGCCGCTCAGCCAAGGCAGTCTGTCCATAGTTAAAATCATGGTTGCCTAGAGCCATAGCGTCATAAACCATTAGGTTCATGACTTCTACCACCGATTCACCCTCAAACATATTGGCGACATTAGTTCCATGCCACGCATCTCCGGCATCCAATAGCAGAACATTCTCCAGGCCACTGCCCCGCAACTCATTGACGAGGGTAGCGACCCTTACCATGCCGCCGATAGGTGCTGCATCTGCCCCCGGCGAAAAGGGCTCGAGCCGTGCATGGGTATCATTAGTGTGCAAAATCACCAGTGTATCGGCGGCTTGAGCAGCTAGGCTAACTGATACCAACAACATCGTTACAACCAGTAACAGCGAATATCGTTTGATCCTTGACTTATTCAACACATGTCCCCCCTATTTGTTGTTTGATTTCCACGTGTGAGATGTACGGTATACCCTGGGAGGATTCCTGCTTTATGGAAAAATCAAAACACCCCGGGGCTACAATAGAATCCCGGGGCGTAGGAACGCTATCATGCTGTTTTGGGCGGTTCTACACCTCAGTAGAGCTACCGCTAGCTCGCTGACGCATCCTGCTCAATATCTTGGGCCTCTTTATCTGAGGCAAGATGATTTTGTCTAGGACTCGGCTGATATCAGCAAAGGTGCCCTCTACACCCTGATCCGCAATTATGGGATAGAGCACTCCGTGTTTCTCATAGAAGCTCCGTAAGGGCTGAATTTCTCCCTGATAAACCTCCATTCGATGGCGGATAGTCTCTGGGTTGTCATCCTCTCGCTGTGTAAGCAAACCACCACAAGGACACGTTTCTAAACGGTAGAAATCGATATGGTACGTCTTGTTACAGCGCTCGCAAACTCGCCTACCTGACAACCGATCGATCACTGATTCCAGAGGCAGCTCCAGCAAAAATACCACATCGAGCTCCGGCGGATGATTCTGGAGAAAGCCATCTAAGTGCTGGGCTTGCAGCAAGTTTCTAGGATAACCGTCAAGGATGACGCTTTCATAGCGCTGCAACTGGCCCTCGATGATCATGTTCACGATACCGTCATTCACCATGTCTCCCTTACTGAGAGTACCTCCAATAGAGCGGCCAATCTCAGACTGCTCCGCCACTTCCTGCCTTAGAATACTCCCCATGGATAGATGAACCGCACCATACTTAGTGCTGATCAGCCTCGCTTGGGTTCCCTTTCCGGAGCCGGGCGCCCCCAACATGACCATACGCATAGTATCCACCTGCTCTCCTTTTTTCGGCAAAAATCAGCCGGCCTTGCAAATAGCAAATACTTGTTAAGTTCGCCGGAAAAACGAATATTCCTTGTCAGAATTGCCTCCAACCAATCCAGGACTTGACAACTAGAGTACCCAATGTGTACCTCAATTGGCCAAGTTCACCTGTTTAGCCCCCTCAATTCCTTCGATCCGGCAGATGGCAGCTAAGACATCTGCAGGCAGCTCTGCATCAGTCTCTAATACCATTACAGCGGGGCCACCAGGGGTTTTCCGGCCTACCTGCATTGTTGCGATATTGATTCCTGCCTTCCCCAAAAGCGTGCCCACTTGCCCAATAATGCCGGGCTTGTCTTGATGAGGTGCCACCAACATATGACCTGTGGGCGCCGCATCGACGCGATACCCATTGACCTCCACAATCCGCAACAGATCTGGCTGAAAGACGCTCCCGGCCACCTTGAGGGCACCCTCTGAGCTCTCAGCCTCTACAGCTATCCTATTATGGTAATCCTCGCCATTGCCTTTGTGCACAGTTTCTACTTTGATGCCCCGGCGCCGGGCGAGATAATCGGCATTAACTAGGTTAACATGATCATCTACGATCCGGGCTAGCATGCCTTTGAGGATAGCTGTGGTAATGGGACCTGTCTGTAGATCCACCAGGGCACCGCTGTAGGTTATACGCAAGCCATCGATACCGCCACCGATCTGTGCCACAAAAGCTCCGAGCTTCTCACCCAAATCTATATAAGGTATCAATTTCTCCATGATGTCAGGAGCAATGCCCACCATGTTCACGGCATTGTTGGGCAATCCACCCTCAAGTAGACATGCGATGGCTTCGGCTACATCCACAGCCACATGCAGCTGGGCCTCCTCGGTGGAGGCACCAAGATGCGGGGTGAGCACCACATTGGGGCACCCCACAAGGGGGCTAGCCACCAGCGGTTCTTCTTCGAACACATCAAGGGCTGCACCGCCAATGTGACCAGCTTTCAGTGCCTCTGCCAAAGCAGTCTCACTGACTATGCCACCCCGGGCTACATTGATAATCCGCACTCCGGGCTTCATGGAACCAAAGGCCTCAGCATCCAGCAAATAGTGGGTATCATCTGTCAGGGGCATGTGAATAGTTATGAAATCTGAGCGTTCCAGTAATTCCTGGAGCGAGACCAACTCTACCCCCATGTGTTTAGCTTGTTCCGCAGATATATAGGGATCATAGCCAATGCAGACCATATCGAAGGCTTGAGCTCTGCGAGCTACCGCGGAACCAATGCGCCCTAGACCCAAGATCCCCAGAGTCTTCTGTCGAAGCTCTACCCCCACAAGCTGTTTCCGATCCCAGCGACCCTCCTTCAAACTGGCGTCTCCTCGGGGGATGTTGCGAGCTAGAGCCAGCATCAACGCCAGGGAGTGTTCGGCTGCAGCAATGGTATTACCATCAGGGGCATTGACAACCACTATTCCCCGCCGGGTGGCTGCTTCCAAGTCTATGTTGTCTACCCCTACTCCCGCCCGCCCAATCACTTTTAACGAGTGGGCAGCATCAATGACAGGGGCAGTTACTTTCGTAGCACTTCGGACAATCAGAGCATCATATGCCCCTATTTGAGCGATCAACTCCGCCTCTGTCCATTTGTCGGACACTATGTCTACCTGCCAACCAGGGCGGCGCAATGCCATAACCCCAGCCTCTTGCACACCATCTAGGACTAGAATTCGCACCCCGTAACCCTCCCTATTTCACCAACCACGCAACCATACTACATTCTATAGCAGAACCTGTTCTGCAGCTCTCACACCGCTTCCTAAGTCAACGGTCATGCCACCTTTATACAAGGCCATCTCCAAAGCAGCTATGGCCATGACTACATCCATCTCGCTACAGTAACCCATATGCCCTATACGAAGGAGCTTGCCTTTGAGCTCACCCTGGCCCCCAGCAAAACTGACTCCCATGTAACGTTGGAGGATTTTCGACAGATTGCCAGCGGTAGTTGCCGTTCCGGGCAGTATAGCAGTGACTGTATGGGATGCCACTGCATCGTCTGCCAAGAGACTAAGACCCAGGGCCTTTGCCCCCGCCCGAGCGGCGGCTGCCATCCTAGCATGGCGCAGGAATACCTTTGTTAGACCCTCCTGCAAGATCATATCTAATGCTGCATTTAGCCCATAGAATAGGGAAACAGCAGGAGTCCAGGGCGTATTCTTGTTTACAAAGCTCTTACGGGCTTCTAATAGGCTAAAGTAGAAGCGTATCCCCCCATTAGCCTCGATGATAGGCCAAGCCTTGGAACTCACACTGACTAGAGCTAGGCCAGGAGGCAGCATCAAAGCCTTTTGGGAGCCCGTGACCATTATATCTACATGCCAGTCATCGGTACGGATATCCATAGCACCCATGCTGCTAACTGCATCAACAAGCAGCAAGGCATCGGTTTTGTCCACATACTGACCCAAAGCGGCGATATCGTTGGTTACACCAGTGGATGTCTCGTTGTGGGTAGCCAAAACCAACTTGAAGGGACCCTCTGTTCGCCACGTTTCGCTGACCCGCTCCATATCCAGAGCTGTTCCCACCGGGAACTCCAACTTTGTCACTTCCGCTCCATACGCACTGGCTAACTTGGCAAAACGCTCACCAAAGTTGCCGGTAACCAGGGCAAGGACTCTATCACCCGATGTGACAGTATTGGCAATGGCTGTCTCCAAACCGCCAGTTCCTGACGTAGTAAGTACATATAGATCATTGCTCGTTTGAAAAACCGCCTTGGCTTTTTCGGCAATCTCGCCATAGAGCCCAGCAAACACATCTCCTCGATGACCAACCATAGGTTGGCCCATGGCCGCCACCACTTGCGGTGGTACCGGCGTAGGACCCGGCGTATAAAGATAGCTTTTATCTAGCATTCGGTCACATCCTCCTCATAGATCAGAAAAGGCCAAGCTATACCGCTTGACCTGGCCGAAATGACATAAACTAGAAGATATTTAGCATATCCCCCCTGTCCTTTTGCCTGAGAGATTCTCCCCACTTGGGATTTGCTCCTTCGGCGCCTGACTTCCAGGTCTCTCCAGAGGTCTGTCCAGCTACAGTTTCCGTGTCATACAGTCGACACACCTGAGAGTTTGAGGCCTCAGCCCTTGCCCCTTCGGTAGGAAACGTCCTTTTTCTATAGCTTTCATCCAGCCGCATCAGTATTCACTTATGTCTTACATTATAGAAATCCTCACTAGACCTGTCAAGGGTATTTTGGGTTGCTTCTTCCAGAATCAGCCCCCAGCGCTGCCCCAAATACATCGCAATGCTCATGAACCCTATGAGAAATATGCTACGCTGCCAAGCATGGGCTATGGGCAAGATGTCTTGAGATTGCACCAGAACATCATAGAGGGCCCCGACTCCCCAGAAAAACGGATAGATCAATAGAGCGCTATTGGCCATCCGATAGATGCTCCCATACATAATACCCACTAGGAATAGCTTGAGGAATTCCGTCTGAAACCCCATATGATGAAATGAATAAAAGACAGCTGTGAGCAATATGGCAGGCACGATGCCCAATGCCTGCTCAAATAGCGTACGTTGAAAACCGTAGAAATACACTACTTCAAATATGCCGGCCACCATGACATAGAGCACATAGCCCCAATTCTGACCGGAAAGGGAAAATCCGGAAGGGGTCTGACTCAACCTCAAAACAGCTAGAAGCAGCCCAGCAAGTAACAAGTTCAGTGCTAAATATCTTCTCCATCTCTGTGCATGGAGGCCGAATGTCGCCCTGCCCATACCACGACGCTGCATATACCACAAGGGATACAAGATCCCCACCAAACCCAACATGGCAACATCTCGCAGCAATATACTGGTTACTGGGCTAACCTCGCTAAATCTGCGCATCAGAGCGGAAAGAGCTAGAATCACACACCCTGACCCAGCGGCAACCAAAGTATCTCTAGATGGGCGCCAAGCAAACCAGGATCGGGCTCCGGTTCCACTGATTTCCATCCATTGCACTCCTCTCTTCTTCCCTTACCCCACGGGTCAAGGTCCCGCCCAGGATACAAGGCCAGGACCTTGACGGGAGCAACCACAACTCATTGAGAAAGCATGTTCTCTCATACTAGAAAGCCCCCCGCATGTGAGCTGCTAAAGGCTTTTGTCAGCCTTGTGGTCATCCAGGAGGCTGCGTATCTGCCGAGCTAACATTTGGGGTTGATCGGCCTGAAATAAGTTGCGGCCTACTGCAACCCCCACTGCTCCTGCCTGCAAAGCTCCCTTGATGGAGTCTAGAATTTCCTCTGTAGTTCCCATCTTGGGCCCACCGGCGAT
>DAIQRD010000050.1:6199-16190 GCA_036786445.1 Bacillota bacterium | reverse complement strand
AGACTCTATCCGGGATGGGATGAGTTGGCCAAGTTGTACCTTGTTTTAAGCAGGGGTGGCGCCTTGGATAGGCCCTTGGAGATTAGTGGGAGCCTTTGTAAACAGGCAGGAGTGGGGCTAGATTGGGTAGGCATTTCCCGAGCTTTGAAAATCTTCAGGGAGCTGGATCTGGTCTGCTGGGAGGAGTCTCTTGAATGGCAGGAGACTGGTTCTGTCATGGTCCAGCTATTGCCAAGCCCCGAAAACAAACTGGACTTGATTAGTTCCATAAGCTATAATGATTGTGTGAAATGCCGAGATTATCTAGAACGGTACGGCCAATGGGCGCTGCAGGCATCCATCTCCGAGCTTGTGGGGCAGGCAGCCTGGGAGAAGATGATACTGTAGGGGACCGGTAACGGGTCCGGGGCGGCAACGCCGGGCTCTATATATGGATCTTATTATTGGAGGTGAGCATGGTGGGCGATCGCTGCGAGTAGGCATGGTTGCTCCCATTGTACTATGGACTTATACAGCAAAATTCGGGTTGTTTCCGATTTCCCCAAACCAGGTGTCAGCTTCAAGGACATAACTACCTTGCTCAAAGATGGTGCTGCACTTCGCTATGTTGTAGATCAAATGGCTGAGCGGTTTGCCCATAGCAACGTTGATGTAATCCTTGGGGTTGAATCGCGAGGATTCCTCTTTGGGGCCCCTTTAGCATACAAAATGGGGACCGGGTTTGTCTTGGTGCGTAAGCCCGGCAAGCTGCCATCGAATATTTTGCGGGCCTCCTATGAGCTGGAATACGGCTCTGATTCCCTGGAAATCCACAAAGATGCCATTGAGCCTGGACAGCGGGTCCTGCTAGTCGATGATTTACTGGCAACGGGAGGCACCATGGCAGCCGCTGCTCAGCTAGTTAAGGAGCTCAAAGGGGAAATTGCCGGCTTCGCGTTTGTGGTGGAGCTCTCCTATTTGAACGGCAGGGACAAACTGGAAGACTATGACATCATGAGTATGCTTAGGTACGATTCCTAAAAGGATTGGTTTTGACTAATGGGATAGACACTCTTTTCCGAGGGCATGCCGGGAAAGAGTGTTATGCCATACAGGCGGAGGGTGGCCATGAACGTTGAGGAGTTGCTGGAACGCGTATTGCAATACAATCCCAATGCTGACCTGCAGCTGATCGAAGGGGCCTACGCCTTCGCGGAAGAGGCTCATCGAGGCCAGTACCGTGATTCAGGGGATGTTTTTTTTCGGCATCCCTTTGAAGTTGCCACGATTTTGGCAGAGTTTGAGTATGATGCCGTGACCATCGCTGCGGGTCTTTTGCATGATGTTTTGGAGGATACAGAGGTCACCAGGGATGAGCTCACCCATGAATTTGGAGAAGAGATTGTCCTTTTGGTCGATGGGGTAACCAAGCTTTCCCGCATACCATTCCAAACCCGTGAAGAACACCAAGCTCAAAGCCTGCGCAAGATGTTCCTGGCCATGGCGGAGGATCTGCGGGTGGTGGTGATCAAGTTAGCTGACCGCCTGCACAATATGAGGACACTCAGGCACTTGCCCGAGGACAGGCAGATCCGGCTGGCGCGGGAGACTTTGGAGATCTACGCTCCTCTAGCCCATCGCCTGGGCATGTGGGGTGTCAAGTGGGAAATGGAGGATCTGGCTTTTCGCTTCCTCGAACCCCGGGCATATTATGATGTGGTCAACAAGATGGCCAAACAGAGGCAGGAAAGAGAAGGCGAACTCGAGACAGTCAAAAACACTATCAGAGAAACATTAGTTGAAATTGGCATCACTGCTGAGGTCGCCGGTAGGTCCAAACATTTCTACAGTATTTATCAGAAGATGCAACGCCAAGTCAAATCCTTTGATGAGATATACGATCTGTTGGCAGTGCGGGTAGTAGTCGATACAGTGAAGGACTGCTACGGAGTTTTGGGCATCGTGCACACTCTATGGAAACCAGTGCCCGGACGTTTCAAAGACTATATCGCAATGCCCAAATCCAACATGTATCAATCGTTGCATACAACCGTCATAGGACCGGAAGGAGATCCTTTTGAGATTCAGATCCGCACCTGGGAGATGCATCGCATCGCAGAAAAAGGGATAGCGGCCCATTGGCTGTATAAAGAAGGACAGCGCCGGGGCGCTGTTGAATTTGAAGAAAAGATGGCTTGGCTCCGTCAGGTAATGGATTGGCTTAGGGAAATGAAGGATCCGGAGGAGTTTATGACGACTCTCCGGATTGATCTATTTGAAGATGAGGTGTTTGTGTTTACACCTAAGGGAGACGTCAAGAATCTGCCGGCTGGTTCTACACCTGTGGATTTCGCCTTTAGTGTTCATACCGATGTAGGCTTGCACTGCACGGGAGCCAAAGTGAATGGTCGCATTGTACCTTTGGATTACCAGCTGAACAATGGCGAGTTTGTGCAGATTCTGACTTCTAAGACTCCCTCGCCTAGCCGGGATTGGCTGAATTTCGTAAAGACATCAAGGGCAAGGAGCAAGATCCGGGCTTGGGTGAAAGAACAGCAACGTGAGGGAAGTGTTGACAAAGGCCATGATCTGCTGGTGAAAGAATGTCGCAAACTTGGAGTTGATCCAGGTGAGGCACTCAAGGCCGATGTATTGACAGAGCTGGCCAAGCGGTATGGTCTAGGGTCCCGGGAAGATCTTCTGGCATCCATCGGTCATGGCAAAATCCTGCCGCGCCAAGTGGTGAGCAAATTGGCTGGTTCTGAAGAACCACCCCAGGTTAGCCAGCAGACCAAGGTCGCGCCACCGGCCCCCCGGCAGAGTAAGGTGCCTCTGGGTATTAGTGTCAAAGGCATGGATAACCTGCTAATGAGGATCTCCAAGTGCTGCAATCCTGTGCCCGGTGACGAGATTGTTGGCTATGTTACCAGGGGGAGAGGTGTATCTATACACAGGACAGATTGTCCTAATGTGGCAGCCTTGGCCCAAGAGCCGGAACGTCGCATCGATGTGCAATGGAACGCCGAGGAGGATTCCTCATACCCCGTGGAACTCACCATCGAAGCCATTGATCGAGTGAATCTCCTGACTTCCATTATGAATACTGTTTCGGAAACCAAGACCCATATAGAGGCAGTCAATGCTCGGGCCATTGACCACAAGGTGGCTTTGATCAATTTGGTTGTGAATATCCGCGATGTGGGGCATATGCACGACATTATGCGCCGCCTAAAGCGGGTGGATGGCGTGGTTGAGGTAAGGCGGGCTCGTCCCACCTAAGAAGAGCAAACCTAGCCATGTCCATGGGCAGCAAATATGTGAGGATGTATAGATTATGCGAGCTTTAGTGCAAAGGGTAAGTGGTGGCCAGGTTGAGGTGGAAGGACAAGTTGTTGGTGATATTGGACCAGGAATGGTTGTTTTCCTGGGAGTAGCGGCAGATGACACGGAGTGGGATGCCCTCTGGCTGGCTAACAAGATATCCAATTTGCGGATTTTCGACGATGAAGCTGGCCGCATGAATCTTTCGATCTTAAACACCAAGGGTGAGGCCCTAGTGGTTTCCCAGTTCACACTCTACGGGCAATGTCGCAAGGGCAGGCGCCCTAGCTTTGATGGTGCAGCCCAACCGGCCGTAGCGGAGGCATTGTACCAGCGATTTGCCGATCATCTGGAGGCATTGGGTGTGCCGGTATCCACCGGCAGATTCCAGACCTTTATGTCTGTTGGCCTAGTAAATAGTGGGCCGGTTACGCTCTTAGTGGAATCGGAAAGCGCCCGCCCCAGCGCATCGTCGACCCCTTGATGATCGAGCCAAAACAGTCGACAGGAGTTTTGCTATGGAGATTACGGTAATGGCAGTCGGTGCAAATGCAGCCAATTGCTACATTATTGGCCAGGGGAAGCGAGGGATGGTAGTTGACCCTGGGGCTGATGGTGAACGTATTCTGGCGGCTTTGGACGAGCGAGGACTGCAGTTGGAAGCAATTATCAACACCCATGGACATTTTGACCATATTGGTGCCAATGGTGCCCTAATAGCCGCGACCGGTGCCGCCCTATACATTCATGAGCAGGATGCACCTATGTTGACCGACACCAGCAAGAATCTAGCTGTATGGGCAGGAGTTCAGGAGATTCTAAGCCCTCCCCCGGACCATTTGGTCCGTGGTGGTGAGGTGTTGCATCTGGCTGGTTTAGATATGCAGATCCTGCATACACCAGGGCATACCCCAGGTTGCATTTGTGTGCAGGTGGGTGACGTACTTTTTACCGGTGATACGTTATTTGCAGGATCGGTGGGTAGAGTGGATTTGCCTGGCTCCTCCCAGGCCGCTCTCGTGGACTCTTTGCACAACGTGATCATGGCTTTACCTGCTCATCTCGTTATCTACCCGGGCCATGGTCCTTGCAGTACATTGCGGCAAGAGAGGGAGCAAAACCCGTTCTTGTATTAAGGATGTTGTTTCGCCGACATACCAAGGGTTTCCCCTGTTGCCCCGGCTTGTCGGTTTGGTTGACAGGGAATAGGTGATGACATACAATGAATCTGGTCTTTTATTCTTTTTTGCGGGGTAAAAAGCGGGAGGGGATATGATAATGTTTAAACTGATGCGTGAGCGGATGAAAGTGGTTGTCATCATAGTCGCAGTAGCTTTTGTGGCTACATTGCTCTACGCTGGGGGGGCTAGCTTTTTCGGTGCCGGTGGGGGTACGGCCAATGCGGCATCGGTGGCTCTTGTCAATGGTACGGAGATCTCCTATGTGGATTTTTATCAAGCATACTATAGCATTGTGCGTCAGCAGGAGATGTATGGCCAACCAATTAAGGGTCATATGATCGGTCAAGCACAATACTACGCCTTAGATCAACTAGTCAACCAGCAGTTATTGATTCAGGCTGCCGAAGAAGCAAAGATCAAAGTGGATGAAGCAGTAGTCAATAAGCAATTCGACGAGATTCAGAGCAACTACCCTTCCAAGGCCATATTTGAGGAAGAGCTCCGCAACTCAGGTCTCACTACTAAGGAGCTAAAGAATCTTCTACGCACTAATCTTAAAATCGAAAAGCTGCAGGAGCAGATTCTTGAAGATATCGAGGTTACGGAAACAGATCTTCAAAACGCCTATGAAGAAGTCAATGCCAGGCATATCCTCATTCAGCCGGAGCAAGATGGCGATGAGGCTCGGGAGGCAGCTTTAGAAGAGGCCAAACAGGTGATACTAGAACTGGAAGAGGGCACTGATTTTGCTGTAGCTGCCGAGGCCTACTCAGCCGATACTGGCAGCAAGGTCAATGGTGGTGAATTGGGTTGGTTTGGCCGAGGACAGATGGTAGAGCCCTTTGAGAAGGCAGCGTTCGCTGCCACAGTAGGTGAAATCGTGGGTCCTGTGGAAAGCCAATTTGGCTTTCATATTATCCAGGTGACTGAACGCAAGGAGGCCACCGGTGCAGAGTTTGAACAGGCCCAAGAAGAGCTTAAGAGTAAGGTTCGGGAAAATAAAGGCCGGGACAAGATCATGGAATGGTTCACGGCCCTCCGAGAGGCTGCTAAGATCGAGATCAAAGATCCGGCGATGCAGGCCCATAAGTTCGCCCTAGAGGGTGCTTGGCAGGAGGCTGCCGATGCATATCAGATGGCCATCGTGGCCAATGAGGGAGATCCTTACCTGCACTCGGCCTTGGCCCAGGTATATGAGCAGCAAGATGAGTTGGATCTGGCCCTTGAGCAGTATGAGTTAGGCGCAGAGAAAGCCGGAACAGATGCTGAGTTGTGGCTGATTGTGGGCATGATGCATCAGGAGCGGGAAAACCAGGAAAAAGCTGTAGACGCCTACCGTCAGGCTTCGGAGGCAGACCCCATGAACCTGCTTTTGCATTTGCAGCTCATGGATGCATATGGCAGACTAGGTGAGGATGATCTAGTCAAGGTTGAAGAGGGCAAGATCACTGCTATCCAGAAACTCTACGAGGAGAGACAGCGGGCCGCAGAAGAGCTGCAGAAGCAGCAGGCCCAGCCTGAAGTCCCGGATGATCCGGAGGCACCGTCGGAGGAAACCACTCCATCAGTTGAGGGTGACGACTCCGATGTGACAGCTGATGTAGATCAGACTGAGCCCGGCGAGTAAAACTGACCAGAAGTTGAGCTGGCAGAGTGGCGGGTGACCGCCACTCTTACTAATATGCATTCTGACATAGCGGTGTGGACAAACATGTCGGGAAAGGGATGTGTTGGACTTGTTAGCAAAAACCCCCCGGGGCACGACAGATATCCTGCCAAGTGCCAGCCAACTATGGCAATATATTGAAGGGCAATTGGCTGATATCTTCGCGCTTTTCGGTTATAAAGAGATTCGCACTCCTGTTTTCGAGGAGACAGAGCTATTTGAGCGAGGAATCGGGGAAGCCACAGATATCGTAGAAAAGGAAATGTATACTTTTACAGATCGGGCTGGGCGCAGCCTTACCCTCAGGCCGGAAGGTACCGCCCCGGTGGTTAGGGCTTATCTACAACACAAGCTCTATGGCGAGCCACAGCCAGTAAAAGTGTATTACATTGGACCCATGTTTAGATATGAGCGGCCCCAGGCCGGTCGATCCCGCCAGTTTCATCAGTATGGCGCGGAGGCTTTAGGAGCCCAAGATCCTGCTACTGATGCAGAGATGATCGCCATTCCCATGGAGCTTTACAGGCGACTAGGTCTAGAGGAGCTACAAGTTGAGCTGAACAGCATCGGCTGTCCCCTGTGTCGGGAGGCGTATCGGAAGTACTTGGTTCAGGCTCTAGAGCCCAAGTCAGATCAGCTTTGTGGTGATTGCCAGAGGCGACTTTCCCGCAACCCTTTGCGTGTCCTAGATTGCAAGAGTGAAACCTGCAATGGGGTCAAAGTAGGATTGAGATCGATTCTTGATTTTCTCTGCCCGGAATGTGATGATCACTTTAAGCAGGTAAGGACTTATCTAGATCTGTTGCAGGTGCCTTATGCCATCAACCCCAATCTAGTGAGGGGTTTTGATTATTATACCAAGACGGTTTTTGAGATCCTCTATTCTGATCTGGGGGCACAATCCGCCATAGCGGGCGGAGGCCGCTATGATGGGTTAATTGAGGAATGCGGTGGTCCGGCTATGCCAGCGGTGGGCTTTGCAGCTGGTATGGAACGATTGCTCCTAACTCTTGAGGATCGAGGTTGGCAGCCACCCGTTAGCAACAGTATCGACGTATTTGTAGCTGGAGGCAGGGAGACTAGGGTAGCAGTAGTGGAACTCGTCTTTCAGCTTCGGAAAGCAGGTCTATCCACAGAGATGGACTATGGAGATAGAAGTTTGAGAGCACAGATGAAAGCTGCTAACCGGTTGAATGCTACCTGGACAGTGATCATGGGTGAAGAGGAATTGACTAGAAAGCAGGCACTAGTTCGCCACATGGTCAATGGCCAGCAAGAGGAAGTGCCTTTAGATGGACTAAATGATTGGTTGCTACAGCAGAAATACACTAGCTGCCAGGAAATGAAGGAGTGACATCGGCGTGAGTTTTCAGCGTACACACCATTGTGGGGAATTACGGGCCGACCATGTTGACCAGAAGGTTGTGGTTTGTGGTTGGGTCCACCGTCGGCGGGACCATGGCGGGGTTATTTTTATAGATCTGCGGGACCGGGCCGGTCTTGTGCAGGCAGTATTCAATCCTGAATCTGTCCCACCTGAGCAATTTGCCGAAGCGGAGAAATTGCGCCATGAATATGTCATACAGGTTCATGGCACGGTGAGGAGCCGTTTGCCTGGCATGTCAAACCCCAATCTTGCTACAGGTGACATAGAGATCTATGCAGACCAATTGGTAGTCCTAAATGAAGCCAAAACGCCGCCTTTTGCCATCGATGCCCGTAATGATGTTGATGAAGCGCTGCGCTTGAAATACCGCTATCTCGATCTAAGGCGCTCTGAAATGCAGGCAACTTTGGCGCTGCGCCACAAGACAACCAAACTAGTTCGGGATTTCCTCGATAGCCGTGGTTTTTGGGAAGTCGAGACACCGATGTTGACCAAGAGCACACCGGAGGGAGCCAGGGATTTTCTGGTCCCCAGCAGAGTGCAACCGGGAGAGTTCTATGCACTACCACAATCACCCCAGCTGTTTAAACAGCTTTTGATGATGGGTGGGATAGACAGGTATTTTCAAGTGGCCCGCTGTTTCCGGGATGAGGATTTACGAGCCGATAGGCAGCCGGAGTTTACCCAGCTAGATATGGAGATGGCCTTTGTTCAGCGGGAAGATATCTTGAGTATCATCGAAGAAATGATGGTTTTTGTTTTTGAGAGAACTGTCGGTGCAAAAATCCAGCTCCCATTACCCCGACTCTCCTATGCTGATGCCATGGCACGCTATGGCTCAGACAAACCAGACACCCGTTTTGGTTTGGAGATCCAGGATGTGACTGAAGTAGTCAAGGATGCTGACTTTCGGGTGTTTGCTGAGACAGCCTCGCAAGGCGGGGTCATTCGGGGTATCAATGTGATTGGGGCCGGTGAACGGTTCGCTCGGCGGGAAATTGACGAACTAGGGGAATTAGCATCTACTTACGGTTCCAAGGGGCTACTTTGGCTAGTTGTCACCGATGAGGGTGGCCGGGGCGGGATCACTAAGTTCTTTAGCCCAGGGGCATTAGCTGAATTGACGCGGGCCATGGATGCCGGCCCCGGAGACTTGCTGGTCTTTGTTGCTGATGAATCTAGGACTTGTGCCGAAGTGCTAGGGCGTCTCCGTCTCTTCTTGGGAGAAAAGCTTGGCTTAGTTGATCAGAATGCGTGGAATTTGCTATGGGTGGTAGATTGGCCACTTTTTGAGTTTGATGAAACGGAAGGGCGCTGGCAGGCAGCCCATCATCCCTTTACCGCTCCTATTATGGAAGATCTCCATCTCTTGACTAAAGATCCAAAAATGGTCCGGGCCCAGGCCTATGACTTAGTACTGAATGGCGTTGAGTTGGGCGGAGGTAGTATTCGTATCCATCGCCGGGAGATCCAGGAGCAGATGTTTGCAGCCTTAGGGCTAACGCCGGCGGAAGCCGAAGAAAAATTCGGATTCTTCTTGAATGCCTTTGATTACGGAACACCCCCCCATGGTGGGATTGCTTTTGGCTTGGACCGGTGGATAATGCTTTTGGCTAAAAAGAACTCCGTAAGAGACGTCATAGCTTTTCCCAAGACCGCCAGCGCCCAGGATCTGATGACCGAGGCTCCATCACCAGCCATGGGCGGGCAGTTGCGGGAATTGCATATTCAATTGACTTCTGAGGCGGAAAGACGGCTCCAGGGTACACCCATTGCTCATCCCAAGAGATCAGAGTAAGGGATGTGATTTTCCTCAAGATCTGGTGGGAAATCCTAGCTTGCGTGCAGCACGGTTCTATGGTATCATGGGGTTGCAGCAAAACACCGCTGTGAGCTGGACCTAAGGGCATTGCAGCATATTTGCCCTACCGTGTGCGTGGTCAACCTGACTATGTTATGAGCCAACACCATAACATCGGGAGCCTAATCTCTGATGGTGGCATGCATGCCTCTTAGCGAGGACACATAAGACAGTCAGGACGGCACCCACCTGCTTAGGCAGGTTCATTAACAGTCAGGAATAGCGGCATGGTGGGGATCTTTAGAGGCTAGGGTTTTCATCAGTCAGGGATTCTGGCAGGTGAAAAGCCTAGCCTTCGTTTATTTGCCGAAAGGTGCAGTGGTGCAAATGGTACATATGTTTAGTCGGACAGAGATTCTAGTGGGCCGGGCAGGACTTGAGGCTCTAGCGGCTAGCAAAGTGGCAGTTTTTGGTGTAGGTGGTGTGGGCTCCTTTGCCGCGGAGGCTTTGGCACGTTCCGGCATCGGCACCCTTATTCTAGTTGATCACGATCTGATTGATCTGACTAATCTCAACCGGCAAATCCATGCACTGCATAGCACTGTCGGTTTGCACAAGGTGGATGTGATGGGAGAGAGAATTGCGGATATTAATCC
>DAIQRD010000050.1:0-6189 GCA_036786445.1 Bacillota bacterium | reverse complement strand
GCCAAGTAGAAACCCACAGGGAGTTTTTTGAACCAGAGAAGGAAGCCGAGTTTTTCACCCAAGGCTATGATTATGTCATCGACGCTATTGATTCCGTAGGGCCCAAAGTGGGCTTGATCGCCGCATGCCTGAGGCGTCACATCCCCATCATATCTAGTATGGGTGCTGCCAACAAACTAGATCCCGCTGGTTTTCAGGTTGTGGACATCTCCAAAACATACAATGATCCCTTAGCTCGAGTGGTCCGCAAGAAATTGCGGGAGATGGGGATTACGCAAGGGCTTCAAGTGGTCTTCTCCCCAGAATTGCCCCAGACAAGCACGCCAGTGTCAGGCAGACCGGTGCCGGGCAGTATCGCCTTTGTACCGCCTGTGGCAGGACTGGTGATGGCTGGGTTTGTTGTCAGGGATCTCTTGGCGATTCATGGGGTCCGAAGTGATGCCGGCCAGGGCAGGGGAGGTACATAGATGGTGGATTTATTTGAGCATGCTGGAAAAGAGGAAAGTAGAAAGCAGGCCCCGTTAGCTGTGCGGATGCGGCCTCGTACTTTGGAAGAATTCGAGGGACAGGAGAAGGTCCTAGGAGAAGGAAGCATGTTACGGCGTGCTATCCTTAGGGATCAGTTGCAGTCACTCATCCTTTACGGGCCTCCGGGCACCGGGAAAACTGCTTTGGCTGCTGTTGTCGCCAATCTAACACGCTCTTATTTTGTGAAACTGAATGCTGTCATGGCTACTGTCAAAGATATCCGCTCAGTTGTAGATGGAGCCCAGGAACGGCGGAGACTTTACGGTCAAAGCACGACTCTTTTTCTCGATGAGATTCATCGCTTCAACAAGGCCCAGCAAGATGCCCTTTTGCCCTTCGTTGAAGAAGGGCTTTTGGTGCTTATTGGAGCAACTACCGAAAATCCCTTTTTTACCATCAACCGAGCGCTGCTGTCTCGGTCCCGGGTGGTTCAGCTAGAGCCACTGCCTGCGGAGAGTATTATGAGGATTCTTGAGCGAGCTTTGCAGGATGATGCCCGAGGCCTGGGAGGATATCAGGTAGTTATCGGTGAAACGGATTTGGCCTTTTTGGCCGAGGCGGCTGGTGGTGATGCCCGGGTCGCCTTGAATGCTTTGGATTTGGCAGTTCAGGTGGCGGAGGTAGGAGATGACGGCAAGCGTTATATCGATAACGCCCTCTTAGTTGAAGCTCTTCAGACCCGCTTGGTTAGTTACGATCGAGCCGGCGATGGGCACTATGATCTATCCTCCTGTCTGATCAAAAGCATTAGGGGTTCCGACCCTCAGGCCGCATTATATTGGTTGGCCCGGATGCTCTTGGGAGGCGAGGATTTGCGATTTATTGCTAGGCGGCTAGTGATCTCGGCAGCAGAAGACATTGGCCTAGCTGATCCCCAAGGCCTAGTTGTGGCCAATGCCGCAGCAGAAGCCGTTGAACGAGTGGGGATGCCTGAAGCCCGCATTATTTTCGCCGAAGCTGTCACGTATCTTGCCACCGCTCCCAAAAGCAATGCAGCGTGTGTGGGTATAAGCAGAGCCTGGGAAATGGCAGAAAAAACTGGTACAGTAGAGCCTCCTCGGCATCTACGGGATGCCCACTATCAAGGGGCTGCTCAGTTGGGTCACGGCGCAGATTACAAATATCCCCATAGCTTTCCCGGGCATTGGGTAGCACAGCAGTATTTGCCTGATGAGCTTCGGGATGCAGTTTTTTACGAGGCTTCTGACCAAGGCTATGAGGCGGAGATTGCTGAATTAATGGCAAAGCGTCAAGAAGAGGCCTAAAGACCATGGGACTAAGTGACACATTTGAGCAAGACAAACGCGCCCAAACCTATTGACACCGGGGATAGCTAGTGTTATTATGTCACTGTATTTCCTAGTGAAACACTCGGGATTAATTGAGGAGGTATCAGATTGCGGATTTCTACCAAAGGTGGATACGGCATTCGGGCTATGTTCGAGTTAGCCATGGCCCATGGGCAGGGTCCGGTGCCTCTTAAGATTGTCGCGGCTAGGCAGGCTATTTCGGAGAATTACTTAGAGCAATTGATGGGCATGCTTCGCAAGGCAGGGCTTGTCAATGGTATTCGGGGTGCCCGGGGTGGATATGAGCTTGCTTTTGCACCAGAGGCTATCCGGGTGGGAGATGTGATCCGAGCTCTGGAGGGACCCATCTCTCCCGTCAGTTGTGTGGACCAAGACGGGACCTCTGAGTGTGAGCGCTTGGGGAACTGTCCTACCCGAGGTCTGTGGAAGAAGCTACGGGATAGCATGACCGAGGTATTGGATTCCACTACCTTGGCAGACCTTTGCCAGGAAGCGGCAGATAAGTAAGGCAGAGACGATATTCTCGGTATTTCCGGTGAGAATAGGAGGGGTAAGCTTGAAACAGCAGATATATTTGGATCACGCATCTACGACACCGATGCGGCCAGAAGTACTAGAGGCGATGTTGCCCTTTTTCCGAGAGCAGTATGGCAATCCCTCTAGTATCTACCAGATCGG
This sequence comes from Bacillota bacterium, assembly GCA_036786445.1. Lineage (GTDB taxonomy): Bacteria > Bacillota > Limnochordia > DTU087 > DTU087 > JAAZMF01. Next base: position 3,673 of record DAIQRD010000050.1, on the reverse strand, counting down.
CAGGGAAGCTCGCAAAGCGCTAGATAGCTCCCGGGATCTGGTGGCAGCAATGATGGGAGCTGATGCCCAGGAGATAATCTTTACAGCGGGAGGTTCAGAGGCCGATAACCTAGCTATTAAGGGTGCGGCATTCGCCCGACGCCACCGGGGCAACCACATCATCACATCAGCCATAGAACATCCTGCAGTCTTAGATACATGCAGATACTTGGCGAAACATGGTTTTGAAGTCACTTTCCTGCCAGTGGATGCCCAAGGGCTTGTCCATCCAGCAGCAGTGGCCGCGGCCATTAAGCCAGAGACCATTATGGTTAGTATCATGCATGCCAATAATGAGATCGGTACTATTCAACCCATCGCTGAGATCAGTGAGATTCTGCGGGAGAAGTCCATTCTCTTCCACACTGATGCAGTACAGACAGTAGGTCATATACCCGTTAATGTGAAGGACCTTGGCGTAGATCTTTTGAGCCTATCAGCTCACAAGTTTTACGGTCCTAAGGGAGTCGGTGCCCTTTATGTTCGCAGGGGTGTTAGGCTTGACCCCTTGATTAACGGGGGTGGGCAAGAGCGCAATCGCCGGGCTGGTACGGAGAATGTGGCCGGTATAGTGGGCTTGGCTACTGCTCTGGAGCTTGCGATAGCGGAAATCGATAGTGTTACAGAGCATCTGCGTCCTCTGCAAGATAAGCTGATCACGAGGGTGCTGGGGGTAGTGCCCCACACACGGCTCAATGGTCATCGAGAGCAGCGGTTACCAGGTAATGTCAGTCTGTGTTTCGAGTTCATTGAGGGGGAGTCTTTGCTTCTAAACCTGGACATGCACGGTATTGCTGCTTCTAGTGGATCGGCTTGTACATCCGGTTCTCTTGAGCCCTCCCATGTGCTGTTGGCCCTGGGGCTCCCCCATGAGATTGCCCACGGATCCTTGAGGTTAACATTGGGCAAAGATACAACGGAGGCAGAGATTGACACAGTAGTTGAAGTCTTACCAGGCATTGTGGACAGGCTGCGGCAGATGTCACCGTTATATGATGCTAAGGCTCTTAGCAAGATGAGCTAAACAGATAGAGTGGGAAGGGGAAAACTGGGATCATGTATAGCGAAAAGGTGATGGATCATTTTACCAATCCCCGCAATGTCGGCGAAATTGTCGATGCTGATGGAGTGGGTGCTGAAGGCAATCCGGTATGTGGGGACATAATGAAATTGTGGATCAAAGTTGAGGGAGACCACATCGTTGATGCTAGATTTAAGACATTCGGTTGCGGGGCAGCCATCGCTACCAGCAGTATGATTACAGAAATGGTGATCGGCAGGACCCTAGAGGAAGCAATGCAGATCAGCGATAAGGCTGTAGCTGATGCTTTGGATGGTTTGCCTCCCATGAAGATGCACTGCTCGAATCTGGCGGCTGCTGCTCTGAGAAAAGCCATAGATGATTATCTATCCAAGCAGAAGGGTGCAGACGGCAATAATGGGTAATAAGGGGAATACAAGGGTAGTTGTGGCCATGAGCGGTGGTGTTGATAGCTCGGTTGCGGCTGCCCTGCTTAAAGAAGAGGGCTATATAGTCATCGGTGTGACCATGGAGATTTGGCCTAGCAATATGGAAGCAACTGAAGGGGGCTGCTGTTCACTGACGGCAGTGGAAGATGCCCGTCGGGTGGCAGCCAAGCTAGACATCCCATATTATGTCATGAACCTGCAGGATGTCTTTGCCAAGGAAGTAATTGAGCCATTTACCAAAGCGTATCTAGAGGGTCGTACTCCCAATCCGTGTATTCTATGTAACAAGCGGATCAAGTTTGGCGCATTGTGGCAGAAAGCCCGGCAGTTAGGTGCTGATTATGTTGCCACCGGTCACTATGCCCGTATCGAGTTGGATACCACAACAGATAGGTATCTGCTGAAGCGGGGGCGGGACAAGGGTAAAGATCAGACCTATGCCTTGTACAACATGACCCAGGAGCAGTTGGCCCATACTCTCTTCCCCCTAGGGGATTTCGAGAAAGATAAGATCAGGGTGATGGCTGGGGAACTAGGCCTAGCTGTGGCCAACAAGCCTGATAGCCAGGAGATTTGCTTTGTGCCCAAAGACGATTACCGGGCATTCCTCCGGGAAGAGGCGCCGGAGAGTTGCCATCCAGGAGATATTGTGGATTTGGAGGGCAATCGTTTAGGTCAGCACATAGGCTTGGCTTTCTATACCATAGGACAACGCAAAGGATTGGGTCTATCTACGGCGGAACCCCTGTATGTTGTGAGGCTCAATGCCGAGAGCAATCAGGTGGTGGTTGGTAAGAACGAGGATGTTTACGCCCCTGGTCTTAAGGCCAGGGAGGTAAACTGGATCGCGATACGTGATTTGGCAGAGGAACTGGTGGTAGAAGGCAAAATACGATATAATATTCGGCCGGCACCGGCTCGCATTCGCCCCCACGGGCTAGGTGAGGTGGTCACCTTGTTCCAAGAACCCCAGAGGGCAGTGACACCGGGGCAATCCGTTGTCTGGTACCAAGGAGATGTCGTCATCGGTGGTGGGACTATCGAGGAACCAATGTCTTCCTAGTAGGGTATTTGGTTCCTAATATTATGGAGCCTCCTTACGGGCATAATATGGTGGGATAAACATGTATGCTATTGGCTAGACACATAGGAGGAGGCTGCGTTATGAATTCACGTTTTACCAAAGGGCTCATCTATGGGGGCCTCGTTGGTGCAGCAATGGGAGCATATTGGATGCTGAAAACCGATAACTCCACAGAAAGGATGCTGCTCGACCGGGATCGGCAGATGCGCAGGTCAGCTCGGCGCACAGCGGTTGCCTTCCGAGATGGCGCACGGCGTGTAGGCTCAGCTTGGCAGTCCAGCAAGGGTGCGGCTAAGGCCGGTTGGCATGCCTGGAAAGACTGAGCTAGATGATGGTGATCATACTATGCACCGGCTGAGGAATATTTTGTGTGGGGTCGGGATCCTTCTAGGCTTGCTCTTTTTGTATTGGGTGAGGGGGATTTTAGGCCCCTTCTTCTTGGGAGGGATGGTGGCGTATCTAGCTTGCCCTTTGGTGATTAGGCTTGAACAACGGCAGGTGCCGAGGCGGACAGCTATCATCCTGGTTTATTTGGCTTTTGCCACTATCATCAGTCTGATGCTCTATGCTTTTGTCCCTAGCCTTTTGGTAGAGCTCAATCAGGTGCTTGCCCGGATACCCGGCCAAACCGGCAGACTGGAGAGCATTACCCGCGACGCAGTGGGAGATATCAAACGCCTGCCTTTACCGGCGAACTTGCAAGAGATAATCAATGATGCCATCCAAAGATCAGAACACCTGGTGCAGGGATTTGCCAGGAAATTAGTGAACTTCCTGGTTGGTCTTTTTTCAAAACTCTTCTGGTTTTGGCTGGCTCCAGTTATAGCATATTATCTTATCCTAGACTGGGACGAGATCAGTGAGAAATGGCTCAACATGATTCCTGTTTCCTACCGGCCGGCCTTCGTCCTCTTGGTCCAGGAGATTGATGGGGTCCTTACCGGTTTTGTGTTGGGGCGTCTAATCGTATCCGGTATTGTGGGGTTTCTGGTGACTCTGGGATTAGTCGCTTTGGACGTTCAATTTGCCACCCTCTTAGGCTTGCTGGCTGGTGTATTTGATTTGATTCCGTACTTAGGC
>DAIQRD010000049.1:0-16684 GCA_036786445.1 Bacillota bacterium | reverse complement strand
AAGCTTTTGCGCTTTTGGATACCGGTGAATACGCCGTACGCAGCGGCGCCGAGGGGAGCGAAGCTTTCACCCACGTGGATTTTCCTGGTCTCACCATCGAGCTCGGTGCTTTGTGGATAAAGGGCAGGCCTTGACAGTAAGCGAGTGACAAGAGTTTTCTCGTTCTACTCTTGCCCAACCTGTTGCTGATGACGGGCTCTGCCCCTTCTGGAAAAAACCAATCTGTAATCTATTGCCGCTTTTCCTCTCCGTGCCCCAGCTTTTCCACGAGAGTCTATTCTTCAGGTTTTGATATGTCTATTTGAGTCACTGTCAGCATTCGTCTAGTTCCCCTGACTCGCTTAGAGGCGTATTTCGAGGATGCTGCGCCGTGGCTCTTTTTTTTGCCACATCATGACTTTGTATCTGCCACTCAATGTCCTTTCATATTACCAAAGACATAGAGATCGAAGACAGGGCTCGAGGCCGAAAAACCCCGAGCTGCTCAAGGGGTTAATTTCACTGACTTATGCCAATGGGGCTAGAAGAGCAAGAAAAAATGTGTTTCCGGAAACGTATCTGTGGAATCGCAGTAATAGTGAAACTAAACAAAGGATAATGGTCAAGTTTGCGCGAAGAATCACGGTTATACATAAATCTTGAACTATCTAGTCCAGGGTGATAGTGTTTAGTGTAGTAGATGGCATCAGTTGGATTTGATTGAATGGAGAAGTCGTGGTTTTCCAAATCAAGGAGGAGATGTAAATGCGCTGGTATCGAGATTCTGTTATTGGAAAGCTGATGTTGCCCATCGTGTTGCTGATGCTGGTGGGGTACGGACTTGTAGCTGTCTTGAACGGATTCTGGCTATACGATGTAGGTTGGGAGGGAGCAAGCGAGGAGGGTAGGGAAGCTACATTAAGGGCATCTATCGCGCTGGAAGGCTACTTCGATAAATACGCAGCTGTACTAGGTACTTTGGCCCAATCAGAGGATGTTCGATCCTTTGCCTCCATCATTGCTGAACGAAATCCCTCGGCATATTCGGGTAACGAGGACTATGCCAGATACCTGGCCAGTATTACTAGAACGGCACAGTCAGATAAGAACATACTCAACATATACTTTGGCTCCGAGCGGACCCAGACTATTTTTGACACGGACGAATGGGAGGCCTCTGCGGATTACCGAGTTAGTGAAAGAGACTGGTATCGGGAAGGTAAGAGGGCCGATAGTCTATTCTTCACAGATCCATATCTAGATGCTATAACCGGCAAACCAGTGCTTTCCATCACCTATCCTATCTACATAGGTTCATCGTTACAGGGCCTACTGGGTATGGATCTGTTGCTGGATACAGTCAATGATGTGGTATCAAGTGTCGCCACTCATGAGGGCGGATATGCATTTGTGATGGATAGGAAGGGAACGATTCTTGTTCATCCGGATCCGAGAATGGTATTTTCAACAAATGGGACCCAGTTGGAGGGAAAGCTAGGCGCCATCTGCAAGGATATGGTATCTGGCAAAAGCGGCCTGGGTGAAGCAGTCTACCAGGGAGAACCGCAGTTGGTTTTCTATAACCCGGTAGAGCTGATGGGCTGGTCTCTTGGCACTCTGGTTCCGAAGAAAGCAGTAACTCAACCAGTCACTAATCGGGTAACTATCAGTGTTGCTGTTTCACTGATCGCCATTATCTGTGTGGGTTTCCTCACATTTCAGGTAGCGAAACGTTCTGTCGCGCCCCTGAGGCAATTGGCTGGCATGGCAGAGCAGGTGGCCGGGGGTGACTTGACGGTCAATCTTGCTGCCAGTGGTTCAGATGAGATTGGTAATATGGCGGCCAGTTTTGTACGGATGACCGAGGGACTAAGAGACATCATCGGCAATCTTAGGCAGTACTCCCAGCAAGTAGCCGACACATCCCAAGAGCTGTCTGCTTCATCGGAAGAGGCTGGCGCCTCTATCGAGGAAGTGGCGGCTAGTGCCAACGAATTTGCTGGCATGGCAACGGAGATGAGCAGTAATGTACAAAGAATGGCTGATTCGGCTAGACACGTTACTGATACGGCTTCTGCCGGGGACCAAGCAGTGAGTAAAGCAGTAGATGAAACCACCATGCTGCAGGGGCACATGACGAATCTGGCAGGCAAGGTGGAGAGTTTAGGTGATAGATCACAGGAGATCGGGAGGATTGTAGAAATGATTAGTGATATCGCCGATCAGACCAATCTCCTGGCTCTAAATGCGGCCATTGAAGCAGCTCGTGCCGGGGAGTTTGGGCGCGGTTTTGCTGTAGTAGCAGAGGAAGTTCGGAAGCTGGCGGAGCAATCTTCTGAGGCCACGGCGGAGATTGGCCTACTCATTGGGAGGATTCAGGGGGAGACAGAGGGTACAGTTGTGGGTATGAGAGAGAGTGTTGTCCAAGTGGAGCACACTCTTGGTGTAGTAAAAGCCAGTGGGGAACGTCTCCAAGAGATCTTGCAAGAAACCGATCTAGTTGCCAGTGAGATCCGGCAGATTTCTGCAGGAACGGAACAGATGAGTGGTGGTAGTCAGGAAATCGCTGCGGCGACCGAAGAGCAGTCAGCTGCCATTCAACAGGTAGCTTCTTCCTCCCAGCTTTTGAGTAATATGGCCCAGGAACTGCAACGGGTGGTAAACCAATTTAGACTCTAGATAAGCCGATTGTCATCGGCACTAACATGCTATTGGGCGAGTACAGCAAGAACTGGGCCCTGGATAACATAATTACAGAGCGTTTCTGGCGGACTTTGAAAACGGAAGAGGTCTACATCAAGGCGTATATTACTCCAAGGCAAGCAAAGCAGGAGATCGCTAGCTCTGTGGATTCGTATAACAACCGGCGACCGCACCAATCGTTAGGTTATCATGCTCCTGCTGAGGTTTACCATGAGATGGAACCCCACCTGCTATGTGCGTAGTCTAGGCCTCGAATTCACCGGGTACTTATCTACGTCAAGATTAACACAATAGGGTGACGCTAAGTTGATCACCTAGCGTCACCCTACTAGATATGTGTTAGATCAGCAGTTTGTCGAAACCCGAGACTAAGAAAAGCAGTTTATTGTCTCCCGCAAAGAAGGAATGTCGACTTTCTTGCAGAATAAATGCCATGAAAACGTTTACGTTGTATGCCAGCTCCTGATCAAACTCTGCTCCGTTCCATGTGGTGGCCCTTGTGGACCAATGCCTATGAGGATGTGCTACATTATGACGAACCAGGCTAATAAAGCCGGTGTTAAGAGAATCACAATGACTGATATAGCGAAGATGGCTGGTGTCTCTGTGGCCACTGTGTCCCGGGTGATTAACGATTCGCCTGGTGTTAATGATGAGAACCGGGAAAGAATAGCTAGGCTCATTGAGGAGTTGGGGTATCAGCCTAACTTCACCGCTAGAAATCTAGTGCATCAATCAACACGGACCATAGCTGTGATTAATATGCAAACCTTAGGACAGCTCCATGCCCAACCAGCATCAGGTCGCATGCTGCAGGGCATAGAGACCGTTTTGACAAATAGGGGATATAGGTGCACCATCCTCTCCCGGGATGAGTTTGCCCAGGATATGTCGGAACTGCGCCTCGTCAAGGGTGGTAGCGTTGATGGCATACTACTTAATGGAGCCAAGCTCAATGATCCTTTGGCTTTAGAGCTCACTCGACGCAATTACCCCTTTGTCATAATCGGTAGAGCGATTGGCCTAGTCAATAGCCACTATGTAGATATAGACAACGTCTTCGGGGCGTATTCGGCGGTGGAATCCCTCATACGTCTAGGGCACCGACGCATTGCCCATGTATGTGGCTCGCAGCAGACCAATCTGGGTGTAGAGCGGCTTGAGGGTTATAGGCGAGCTTTACTAGATGCAGGCCTTGGGTATAACGAGAACCTAGTAATAGATGCAGGTTTGACCCGCAAAGAGGTATATGCTTCGGTGCGGAAGTTCTTTGAGAGTATTGATCAAGACAGAGGGCCCACAGCAGTTTTCACCTTCAACGACTTCTTCGCCATCCCGGTCATTAGAGCATTACTTGATCTCGGGCTACAAGTCCCCCATGATGTCTCTGTAATAGGCTTTGATGACGATGAGGCTTCTCAGTTCTTGAACCCGCCACTAGCCTCGGTGAGGGCTCCGATCTATGAGATGGGTATGCAGGCAGCCAAGATGCTACTAAAGCTAATCAGCGGAGAGCAGATAGACTCACGCCAAGTGATTCTCCAGACTCGAGTGGTAGAACGTGGTTCCTTGGGTAGACCCCTTCCACCTGCTTAGATTCTAGTGTAGCAGTTAGCTCCAGAAAAAGGGGGGTGGTTATTTGCTAAAGCCGTAAACGTTTACGTACAATCACATGTAGTCATGTACCAGTCGTGTTTCAGATTAGTGGGTAGCGGTAGCTAGACCAGTGATCTCGGGAAAGAAGTTCATGTAGTATTAGAGATGCTCTAGAAAAAACGGAGGTGTGTATTGATGCGTAAATTGGTCAGTCGTTCGTTCGTCTCCATGATACTTACAGCGCTTTTGTGCACCATGATGTTTGGTTCTCTTGTTGCCCATGCCAAGGATGAGATTGTCTTAGAGTTTTGGCATTACTGGGATGGCAACAATGCCAAAGCAGTAGAGGAGTTTGCCGCTACCTATAACGAGTTAAACCCAAACGTCAAGGTTAAGCCTATCTTTGTGCCGACTGGAGAACTACTACCAAAGATGGAAGCCACGGCAGCCGCCGGCAAGCCTCCCGCCATTGCCATAGCGGATATAGCTTGGATGGGTCGCTTGCTCCGGTCCGATTTCCTCTTGCCCATGGATGGGTATATGGAGGAAAAGGGCTTTGATTTGGGCGATTTCTATCCCTCACTACTAGAGTACAGCATGTATCAAGGCCAGACTTTGGCTCTACCCATTACAACTAACAACCTAGCACTGTTCTATAACAAAGATCTCTTCAAAGCAGTTGGTCTCGACCCAAATCGTCCACCAACAACTTGGGATGAACTGATGGGATATGGCAAGAAGCTGACAAAAACCGATGGTTCTGTCTTCGGGTTTGAGATGTACTCTCAAGTAGATGAGACCGGTGAAGGTCTTACCTGGAATTTGCAGCCATATTTCTGGCAGACTGGTGCAGACTTTCTTACCGACAACTACATGAGGCCGGGCTTTAACAATGAACAAGGGGAAAAGGCTCTCCAGTTTATTGTGGACCTTTTCCAGAAGGATAAAGTGGCAGGTTTAGCCCGCAAAGATTCCTTTGGTATGGGTCGAGCTGCCATGGTGGTCAATGGTCCTTGGATGATAGGTATTTGGCAGGATTCCGTTTCTTTTGAATTTGGCACTGCTCCTATCCCATACCCCAAATGGGGTAAGCCAGCCACCAACATGGGTGGTGAGCAGATCTTTGTCTTTAAAACCGATGCTGCTCGGGAAGCGGCTGCTGTTGATTTTCTCATGTGGCTAACGAGCACGGAAAACATGGTCCAATGGGATAAAGAGACCGGCGCTTTGCCTGTGAAGGCATCTGTGGCTAATAGCTCTGAGTATCGAGGGTTTATCGAGGATACCGAACCCCGCCTCTTGGTGTTCATCGATCAGCAGCGCTACGCCCATGCTCGGCCACCCATTCCTGAATACGCTGAATGCTCCTTGGCTTTCGCAAAAGAAATGGAGAAGGCTTACTATGGTAGAGTGTCTGTTCAGGAAGCCCTCGCCAATGCTGAAGAGGCTCTCATAGACATTCTCGAGAAGAGCAGATAAGCCTAATATCAGATCGACCACAAAGTATCTAGTTCCCGGTCTTTTTTTGGGGCCGGGAACTAGCTTCCGGTAGGAGTGAGCCTAAAGTTGCAGGCAAAATCATATTGGTCAAAAAGTGGCTATAGGAAAGATGATATCCGGGCGGCTTTTATCTGCCTAGCTCCGGTCATCCTGATCTTTACAACCTTCTACATAATACCCATGATATACTCCGCTGTACTGTCTTTAGCAGAGTGGGGTATGGGTAGCATAAAGGGGTTTGTGGGGGTATCTAATTACTTTGCCCTACTTCGGGACCCGTATTTCTGGAATTCTCTTAAGGTTACCCTAGTCTATACACTGGGGGTCACCGCACTTAGCTTGCCCTTTGGTCTTGTGGTCGCTCTGGGACTTAATGTCAAAATACCACTAAATAGCCTATGGAGATCACTGTATTTTACTCCTTCGGTGACTGCCACTGTGGCTGCTGGGATCGTCTGGACCCGCCTCTTCGATCCCTATGATGGGTTGGTTAATCATCTTCTTAGGGTCGTGGGAATCTTTGGCCCAGCATGGCTGTCAAGCCCGGAGTGGGCGCTAGTAGCCGTCATCTTGGTAGGAGCGTGGAAGCGGCTTGGTTTCAATGCCATGATCTACCTAGCCGGACTGCAGCAAGTTCCAGGTGAGCTCTATGAAGCCGCGCTAGTCGATGGAGCAAATAGCTGGCAGAGATTTGTCCACATAACCTGCCCACTGCTTTTACCCACAACGTGGCTGCTCTTGATCATGTGTGTAATAGACTCTTTTCAAGTTTTTGACCTGGTCCATGTTATGACATCGGGGGGACCTATGGGTTCCACGGAGGTCATGGGGCTGTATCTATACAGGCAAGCTTTTGGTCTTTTTCACATGGGATATGCTTCGGCCATCGCGTGGGTGATCTTTCTTTTAGTATTTATCGCTACATTGCTACAGTGGAGGGTTTCTGGTTCAGGAGGTGCCAGTATGTATGGGGCGACACAATAGAGCAAAGCACAATAGAGGGCGTAATACTCGAAAGCATCCATTATGGAAAATGATCATGCTTCAGATACTTTTGCTGGCGGGGGCATTACTGGTGGTCTCTCCCTTTCTATGGACGATAACTACTTCTCTAAAGCCCATAAAAAGCACCTTTGAGGCCCCTTACCTAGTTCCGGTACACTTTGTTTGGCAAAACTATGTCGATGCATGGCAGGCTGCGCCTTTCCCACGGTATTATCTAAATACATGCATCGTTACTTTGGTCATCATGGTGGGACAGATTCTGACCTCTGCGATGTCGGGCTATGCCTTTTCTCGATTGTCTTTCCCTGGACGGGATGCGCTTTTTCTCGTATTTCTCGGGACCATGATGGTACCCTTTTATGTGCTGGTGATCCCGCTGTTTCTGATGGTGGATAGGATTGGGTGGGTGGATACCTATTGGGGGCTCACTATACCTAGGATTGTAAGTCCCTTCGGTATATTCCTCATGCGTCAATCCTTTCTGTCCATACCTAAGGAGCTAGATGAGGCAGCCCTCATCGATGGATGTAGTAAGATGGGGATCCTGTGGCGTGTTATCATGCCGTTGGCCAAACCGGCTGTTTCGACACTAAGTATTTTTGCTTTTCTGTTTGCGTGGAATGACTATCTATGGCCCATGATTGCCACACGTTCGCCGGAGATGTACACAGTACAGATTGGTTTGAGAACTTTTATGGGTAAATACGGGACCCAGTGGGTTCTGCTCATGGCAGGGGTGGCCACTAGTACTATTCCAGTATTGATACTTTTCTTTGCAGCCCAATCCCAGGTTGTAGAAGGTATCGCAACATCAGGTTTGAAAGGGTAGATACATGAAACAGAAAAACACAGTTCCCAAATGGGTAAATGATGCTATTATCTATCAGATTTTTCCCGATCGCTTTGCCAATGGTGATCCATCCAATGATCCTATCGATGTGGTGCCATGGAGCACAAGGCCAACTCGAACCAACTTTTTTGGAGGTGATCTCCAAGGAATCATCAATCATATTGATTACCTAGAGGCGCTTGGGGTCAATTGTCTCTATCTCACGCCGATTTTCGATGCACCTTCTAACCATCGCTATGAGACAAGAGACTATTTTCAGATAAATGAGATGCTCGGCACAACGGATACGCTAAAGGCTCTCACCAAGGCACTACATGCCAGGGGAATGAAAATCATCCTAGATGGTGTATTTGCCCATGTTAGTGATGAGTTTCCTGCTTTCCAGGATGTGCTCACCCGTGGGGCTGCATCACCCTATTCCCAGTGGTTCCTTGTTGATGATTTCCCTATAAAGCAGTATCCTCAGCCTACTTATCGCGCTTGTGGAGGATTGGCATCTATGCCTCGCCTAAATGTGGATAATGGAGAAATCCACGAGCTCATGTGTAAAGTCGGCGAGTATTGGATCCAAACAGCAAATATCGATGGCTGGCGTCTAGACATGGCATGGGAAATCCCCCATGAGGCGTGGAGCAAGTTTACAGCTAGGGTACGGGCTGCGAAGGCTGAAGCATTCCTACTGGGCGAGTTTTGGGGGGATGCCACGCCGTGGCTAGCCCCTGACCAACTGGACAGCTCAACGAACTATGTCTGGAGGGACACTGTATTTCGCTTTTTTATAAACCAATGTACTGATGCCAAGACTTTTGTGCGGGAGATCCAGGCTCTTAGGGAGCTCTATGCCCCCTATGGGCCTACTATGGTGAACCTTCTGGGAAGTCACGATACTCCTAGACTCATGACTATCTGTCGCCGTGATAGTGCCAAGGCCATACAGGCTTTAGCCTTCCTCTTAACGGATATAGGTGTGCCTTTGATCTACTACGGCGATGAAGTGGGGTTAACAGGAGGCAATGATCCTGGATGCCGCAAGAGTATGCCTTGGGGTGAGGAAACCTGGAATCATAAAGTATATGAGGCCTCTAGGGCGCTTATCAATCTTAGGAGGCGACACCCCGCTTTGCGCCGAGGAGATGTAGAGGTGATCATGGCATCGGGGAGGGTCTTAGCATTGGCCCGTCAGTATGAGGAAGATGCAGTCCTCGTAGCTTTCAATGCAGGCTTCCAGTGGGAAGACTTCTCTTTAGAACTGCCCGATACACTTAGCGTACACGGGGAAGTCTGGAGAAGCTCACCGGAGGTATTATCAGAGGAAGGGTCTGGTAGAAGGGATGAGCTTTGCATAGGACTCCCCCCCCAGGGCGTACTAATCATGGCTCGTTCCTTTTGATGGTCTAGGGAGAAAAACCCGCTATATAGTGGATGACATAAGCCCCGTGGACTATGCGCTGGAAGCGGTGGCTTTAGATGAGGATAGTAGCAGCCAATACACCGATGCCTTGGAAGCGTATGTTCCCGTGAATTGGAATTCCGGCGTAGATGTTGTACTGTCATTTCCCCAGATGTTCGGTACTGCTACTGATCAGATGAAATGGGGGGTTCTGGGTAGATTAGGAGTACGGGGCTATGATCTGACCCTTAACTACGTTCAGGAGGCGGATATCACTCTATTCGCCCCGGGTGGACTGGTGCCACAGGCAGTGCTTTCGGTAGGTATGAGTTATGCTCTATAGTGGTTGAAACTGGAGTGAATAGCGGATCGTTTGAGTAAGTTACGGATATACTTCAAAGCTGGTATTCCCCACTATTGGCTGGTAGACCCCGAGGTGCAAACTATCGAAGCTTTTGCGCTTTTGGATACCGGTGAATACGCCGTACGCAGCGGCGCCGAGGGAAGTGAAGCTTTCACCCATACGGATTTTCCTGGTCTCACCATTGAGCTCGGTACCTTGTGGAAAAAGGGCAGCCTTTGAGACTGCCCACCTTTGGCTTGTAGGGGTGGAATCTATGGCCCATCCTGCATATCCTCGAATCGGATAGATATATCCCCTAGATACCGCTCCTTGAGACGCTTATCGGCCTCTGCCCATTGCCCTTGGGAACGATTCAGCGCTTCTTGAAAGGCATGATACTTTGATCCTGTCCAATACCTGCCCTTCCAGAAAACCGGTTCTTCCTGTTTAGTCTCCGTTAGTCTCTCGATATCTTCCTTTCGCAAGAAAGACACCAAAACATCGTAGATATCCTCCGCTATGCTGTGGCTGGTGAGGGGCTCTGCCCCTTCTGGAAAAAACCGATCTGGTTGAAGAATCGCACAACAATATCGACGAGAAGTCCCAGCAATTCCTCTCGCTTGAGTAGTGAGATCAGCCAGCCTGCTAATCCCAATCGCTGCCCCAAAAGATCAAGGCTTTCTTGCATATACTCAATAACCTTTTGCCGTTTTTCCTCTCCATGGCCCGGCTCTTCCACCATCTGGATGAAGAAATACAAGAAGAATACGATGGTTTTTACCGCTTCAAAAAGTCGCATTGTCTCCCTCCTTCATGGCCACAACTATTCACATGATATGCAGGGCACGAATTTGGGGTAAGTGAGTGAGATCCCATTGTGTTGGTTGGTTTTAGTGGAACTCCAGATTCGCATAATCGGCTGCAGGTCTAACGCAGGCTTTCTTGAAAGATTGATTGGGGAAAGGCGCACTCTAGGCAAATAGTCCTGAAGCGTCTGCTAACCGCAGTAGAATAGCAGCATTGAAGGGAGCGGATTGCATGATACACATTGGGATAGTCGGGTCAGAGAACTCCCACGCACTTAAGTTTTCAGAACTAGCCAACCTAGACAACTCCAGCTCTGGTCCACGGGTTGACGGTGTAGCAGTGACAATGCTGTATGGTGAGGATCGGGAGCAAGCATTAGCTACTGCTAAAGAGGGCGTTGTGCCCCATGTTGTGGACCACCCTGCTGATATGTTAGGCCAGATTGATGCTGTAATGATCACAGCTCGGCACGGGGGTAAACATGCCGGATTGGCCCTGCCCTTTATTGAGGCTGGTATCCCTACATTTGTGGATAAGCCTCTTGCCATATCATTGGATGATTGCCATCAGATGATCGATGCGGCGAAGGAGCATAACACCCTTTTGACCTCTTATTCTACTTTGCGCTATGCTGATCAAGTTAAGGGGCTTCAGGATAGGCTAGAGAATCTGGGCACCTTAGTTGCTGGGGTGTCCACGGGTCCTTGCGATTTTCTCAGTCAATACGGGGGGCCATTTTTCTATGGTACCCATGCGATCGAAACCATGCTGGCTGTCTTCGGTCATTCTGTTAAGAACGTAACCGGCCGAATGGTTGGAGTCAACTGTATAGCTACTGTAGAATACGAATCTGGTGCTCTCATCAATCTCAATCTGTTGGGCAATGCAGCTTACGCGTTTCATGTAGTAGCCTATGGTACGGAAGGATGGGAATCTGTGCCCATCGATCTTTCGTCTTGCTATGCCAATGGGTTTAGAGTGTTCGTGGAAATGATGAGAACTGGAAGGATGCCTCTTACTTACGACCAATTGCTGGATCCAATTCGGGTATTACACTCGGTGGTTGCTGCTGTCGAGGAAGCCGCAGTTTAGCTCGGGAATCGATTGGATTAGTCTATTGCCCAATGATAGAGACGAGAGTGATAATGCATCAAGGAGACCTGCGATGGGGAATTGTCAGCTGCGGAATCATAGCTCCTGCCCATAGGAAGGCACTGGCCGAGGCTGAGGGAGCGGCCTAATGACGCTTTGGGTATGTGAGCCATCAAGCCGCTATTTCTAGCATGTCGGTCAAATATCCAATCTACTGAACGCCATACATGCCCTGCTGCTGCATGTAACTGAAGAGATCTTCGCCATGTTGTTGTTCTTCCTTTTGAATATGCTGCAGAACTTGGCGCAGTGCTGGGCTGGTAGACTCAAAGATCACCGTGTCATAGGTACCGGAAACGTATTTCTCCGTCATCAATAGATCGTGGCACATGAAATCATCTGTCTGGTTGACTTGCACTCCCATGGGCTGAGCCTGGAGCTGTTGCGGCTTTTGGCTTTGCCCACCGGCTGCCACATTGGGTACTACACCTTGCAGCAGTTGGTTGATGGTATTGTGGTGCTGCTGCTCGTGTTGCTGATGCTGGGTAAATAGCTGTTGCAGTCTTGGGTCCTGTGCCTGTTGTGCGTAACTACCATACTTTTTGATGCAGGCTTCCTCATGGCTCAATTGGTCTTGTAGTAGCATTCTTTCCTTCTGGGTTAGTTGTAGTGTCATCATGTTCACCTCCAGACTAAGTATTTCCTGGAGATGAAGGTACTTATACGGCCATCCCCATTCCCAGGACTCAATGTCTTTGGCGCAGTAATCGGCGGCCAAGCCGAGTTGGATAGGCGCGGCATCATTGGATTGGGCAAACACCTTTGACAACTGCTGCACACCTGAGCAGATACTAACAGGCGTGATTTGTTGCGGAATCATCAGTGCTTCTATATAGTTGAAACCGAGGAGTGAGATGATATGATCAGAAAACGCAGCACCATAGGTTTTCGCTTGTTTGCGGCGGCCTTGTTTGTGCTCTTGCTCAGTGCTTATACCATGGCAGACAATCGCTCCAAGAGTACAGAGCTCCGGCAACTAGCCGGGACAGTAAGTTATAGAGAGCGTATGGCATTGCCACCTGGAAGTAATGTTACCGTCACATTGGTGGAGGTCAGCAGCGAGGAATATCTCATCATAGCTGAGGAGATAATCGAGCCTTCAGGGCAAGTGCCCATACCTTTTGCTCTAGAGTATGAGCCTGACGCTATTCAGCCTGAGCGGGATTACGCAATTCGGGCTGTGATCAAGAGCCCTGATGGAGAGACGCTGTGGACTACTGTTGAACCTTTTCCGATTACTGATTTCGATAATGCCCAGGAGATGGAGATACTGCTGTCTAAAGAAGGCTCTAAGCAGCAGATCAGTATGCTGCCGGGTCATATTTTCCAAGCTGACGATACCCAGTTTACTGCATACTTCGGAGATGGAAGGGTGCATCTGATCTTACCGGATAGTGGTATGGTGATCCTACCGGAGGTGCGAGCAGCATCAGGTGCGAAATATACCGATGGCTCAACAACTTTTTGGAATAAAGGCGATGAAGCATTCATCGAAGTGGGTGGCGACAGATACCAAACCTATTTGATTGAAGAGTCTCTTACCCCATGGGAGAAAGCCAGGCGGACTGGAATCGACTTTCGGGCCCTAGGGCAGGAACCTGGCTGGGTCCTGGAGATACGGGAAAATGAGACCCTCGCCTTCACCGGGGACTACGGAACGCTCAAGATAGTGGCCCCTGTTTCCGAGGTAGAGGTCGATCCACAGACAGGGAGCAAGACTTATTCTGCACAAACAGAAGTAGTAGATCTTAGGGCAGTCGTTCAAGAGACACCATATAACGATACCATGAGCGGTGAGGCGTTCCCAACCACCGTCACTGTATATGTTGGCGACCAAGTGTACCAAGGCGGGGGCCATCAACTCCAATAATACGGTGGTTGTATAGGGATCCACATCCTCACATCATGCTGATTAAACAAGGCGGGCATATCCACGTTCCGTAATCCGTGGGTAGTGCCCGCCCTTTGTATGGCTGCTATAGTCTATTTGGCGTGTACGTATCCGTAAAACCATGTGTCACCATGGGCGGTAACGTAGGTAATTTTGAGCCTTTGACCTGCTGATACTGGGTCAGTCAGAGAGAAACCTAGCTCCGGGGAAGTGGCATCCGCTACGGCAAAGCTGCCTAGCTCGACGTCGGTTTCAGTAGCTATGATGATCTGATCACCATCTGCTTCCACAAAGGCGGTCTCGGCTGTGATGAGCTTGACCTCACTCGGTGCAGTGACTATCACTCCCGGTGCCTCAGGATATGCTAGAGCCGGGATCATGGCCTTGCCTTCGTATTCGGGCATTCCCTTCATTTTGTCTTCAAATTCGGCTTTGACTGTGGCCAGGGATTCGGGGTTCATCAACATCTCCAGGCCTAGTAGTGCAAGGGTCTTAGATGCAGTTACGGCGCCCTTGAACCCATATACCGATCCCGACTGTAGAGCCGACTCTACAGAATGCCCTGCTGTGCCAGGCACCCAAGTTGCGGCATTAATGGTGGTGCTGGGTGTTTTCCACGTGACATCGCCAATGGGGTTAGATCCGAAACTTTGGCCACCTGTTGGCTGCTTCACCTCTTTGGTAGGCATGCCCTTCACTCCCAGGGCTTCCAAGGCAGCTAGATCGTCCGCGGCGAACTCAGTGGGCCCTACTTGCTCAATGGCCTCGATAGCCATGAGGGCCAATGCCTGATTTGGTACTTTGTTGTAGATCCCTGAGCTAAAGCCTATCTCCAGTTCTGTGCCTGTGGCCAGTGCTGCTGCCTTAGCACAATTATCGATGCGCTCACGGGCATACGTAACATCGGGGTATTTCGGCCCCCTGATAAAGTAGCGGCTGGCGGCTGTAGGCGGCACGATGTTGGGAGCGGCTCCTCCATCGGTAATCACGTAGTGGATGCGCATCTCCTGAATCAGATGCTCCCTGAGGAAATTCACGGCAATATTCATGAGTTCCACGGCATCGAGGGCACTGGCGCCTTTTTCCGGAGCAGCTGACGCGTGGGCAGGTGTACCCTTGAATTTGTATTCCACGTGATCCATGGCCATTGTGCTACCGAATTCCGAAGTGTTGTCAGAAGCAGCATGGGTGCTGATCAGCACATCTACATCATCATAGAAACCAGCCGCTGCTACCAGCGGGGCGACGTCCCACACTTCTTCAGCGGGATTGATGAACACTTTGATGGTGCCGGGAACAGAGTGGGCTTCCATGGCACTCTTGATGGACATGGCCGCGACAACCCCGGCCGCAGTGTTCAAATTGTGGCCGCAACCATGGCCGATGCCCGGCAGAGCGTCGATGTCTTCATAGATTCCTAGCACCGGCGATCCTGAACCCCAAGTGGCTACAAGGCAAGTTGGGATTCCAGCTGCTGCCTGATGGATCTCGAAACCAGCCTCTGCCAACACATCCCGAACCTTCACATATGATTTGTACTCATCTAGACCGATCTCTGCATATTCCCACAACGATTTTGCTATATCCTCCGTAAGATCAGCTTTCGCCTCAGCAAACCCAAGTGCACTTTCTTTGACTACCTCGATCTGGGGTACTGAGGCATGAACTGCAGGAACGAGCACCACTAGCATAAGGAGGAATATGGCGACTTTCATCTTTGAGACCATTCCAACACGACTCCCTTCACCTTCGAAATATGTTATGTGCCCAATTATACAATGGAAGTATATGCAATGCAAGGGATATTTTATGCACACGTTCCCGAGGTCGTTCATTACTACCATGCTCCTGAGATATTTTGCATCGATTATTGGCGTATCCCCTACTACGGACGGATTGTTTTCACCAGACTTGTTCTGGCCTTTATGCAATGGTCCATTCTGGACAAGCAAATACAGGTAGGCGAGAAAAATCACAGGCTAGAAGGAGAACCTGCAAGGCTGGCGAATAAGTATTACGTATGACCATTGGAGCTTAGGTCTGCTCAGGAAATGAGCCATATTGCCGGAAAGGCGGAGGAGGGTAGAGACCATGAGTGTGATAGAACCTGTTGGAGATGGCCGTTCAGTGCCAGAGCGTGCATATGACAGTCTGCTTGAATACATCACCCAAGGTAAGTTCAGTGATGGGAAGCTGCCTCCTGAAACAGAGTTGGCTGCCCAGTTGGGAGTAAGCAGGACAGCTCTACGTGAGGCCCTTCAGCGATTGGAGTTGGAAAGCTATATTACTCGTAGACGCCGAGTAGGCACCATGGTAGTCGCAAGTCGGCCAAAAATCGAGGGTGGGCTGGAAACGCTCAATTCTGTTACTGGCATTATAACAAATGCAGGGATGAAGCCGGGTACTTCTCTAAAGTCCTGGCGGTATGAACAGGCTAACACTCTAGTAGCTAAACATCTGAACTTAAAGGTCGGTACAAAGATATCTGTAGTGGAGCGCGTGCGTACTGCAAACGAAGTTCCATTCTGTTTTGATATTAGCTTTGTGCCTACGAAGCATTTCACCGAGACTGACGTCCAAAAACTTGGGGAGTCCCTTTTCGAGTACCTTACTCAAGAAAAGGGTCAGATGATAGGCCAGGCAGTGACATACATGTATCCCTATCTTGCTGATAGCCTGATAGGAGACAGGCTTTCGGTACCTAAGAAGCATCTCCTTACGCTTTTGGAGCAGACACACTACACAACGACCGGTGAAGCACTTTGGTATTCAAGGGCTTTCTATCGTAGCGATTTGATTGGTTTTCACATAGTGCGAAGACCCTAAAACAAGGAGGAAATGAAATGGTGCAGTATCAGATAATGTTAAAGAAGGTCGAAGGCTCTTTGGCAACTTCAGCAGTAGGAGATGCTCTCGGTTTTCCGGGTCACGACCTTACTCAGGGTCAGATCATGGAGCGGTTCAATGGACCGCTGACGGATTTTCACGATGCATTTCCAGATAACCCCTATCACGAAGGTGTAACAGCGGGAAGCATCACCGATGATACCATGATGACTCTCCTGTTTGCCGAAGCCATGATAGATGAGACCGAGCCCAAGGATGCAAGATTTTTCGGCCGTATTTTTGCGGAATGGGCAAAGAAAAACGACATCTGGAAGATTAGTCCGATGTTTGGCCCCACAACAAAAGCCTCACTGCAAATGCTCATAGACGGGCATGATCCGATCAAGGTGGGAACTGCTGGCTCGAAAATGGTCCATGGGGCATCTAATGGCTCAGGTATGAGAATCTCTCCCATAGGTCTGGTTTGTCCTGGTGATGTCGAGCGTGCCATAAATCTAGCAGTGCATGCTTCCTTGCCCACCCATGGAACCCAGACAGCCATTGCAGGCGCGTGCGCCATCGCCGCCGGAGTAGCTGAAGCACTTCGTGGAGGCGCACGCGCCTGCAATGGCTGTCTGGGTT
>DAIQRD010000048.1:0-16840 GCA_036786445.1 Bacillota bacterium | reverse complement strand
GGTCATGGGGAAGAACATTCAGGGGGGCGCAACTTAGACTCTTTGATCAGCAATGCCCTGGAGGCCGTCATTGGGGCTCTGTACTTGGAGACAGATTATGTCACCTGTCGGGATTTCATACTGGATCTGCTTGGTGATGACATACAGACTCTTTGGCATACTAAAGACTTCGTTGATCCAAAAAGTGCCCTACAGGAAAAGGTGCAGCAATGTGGTCATCTTGCTCCAACCTATGATGTTTATCATGAACAGGGTCCGGATCACGACAAAATATTTCATGTGGCAGTGAAGTGGCAGGGAGAGACTCTAGGTAAAGGCCAAGGCAAAAGCAAGAAAGACGCCGAGCAAGCCGCGGCCCGCCACGCTTTGCAGCTTCTCTCAGGAAAGCAAGATTAGCCTATATTCTTCAACTCATACACTCCAGCTCCCACTCTGGTGGGAGCTTTTTCCACCTTCCCGGTCTATTCGCGATAGACAAGCAATATATATGTTAAGGGTCTATCGCTGGACAAGGAGGAGTGGCCATTGAGCGCAAAGAATCAGGAACGGGATCTAGAGTTGATCCGGCGGATTCGACAAGGTGATTCAGAAGCCCGTGAGGAACTTGTGCAAAAATATACCCCCATGGTCAAGCACATTGTGCGCAATCACTATGCCAGTTTCTTGGAGTTTGAAGATCTGCTCCAAGAGGGGCTCATTGGTCTATTGAGCGCCATTGATGAATACAGGCCTGAGAAACAGGTGAAATTCTCATCATTTGCCTATATCTGTATCATTCGCAAAATATATAATGTCATCAAACAGACTAACGGCAATAAGCATAGGGCACTCAATGACGCCGTATCTCTTCATGCCTTTGTTAATCACGAACAGACCCGCACAGTGCTGGACTCGGTGATATGTGACGATGCCTCTGCTGATCCTTTAGAAGTAATCGAAGAGAAAATGACAAACCAAACCCTAGATGCAGTGCTGGAGGATCATCTTTCTGTGTTGGAGTATACCGTCATTAATCTGTTCTTGCGGGGTTACTCAAGCTCCGAGATTGAATCTACCATTGGAGTAAATAGCAAGGCAGTAGATAATGCCCGCACCCGGGTAAGGCTGAAGCTGCGCCGCATTCTCGCTGAGCACGGGTCATTGCTTAGTCCTAAGTTGCCGGCGAAAATTCGTCGCCGGGAAGATCTGTATCTGCAGATTGCTCTCCGTCTAAGGGCCGAATAGAGGATGGGAAAAGGGCTGGTGGGAAAAAGGGATGACTAGGCAATTTAGCGAATACTTTATGGGTCCGGCATGACAGCCGGGCTTTTTGCTGGATCAAATCATTGGAGAGGAGGGGCTCTATGTTTCTCAAACAGCTGGAGATTCATGGGTTCAAATCCTTTGGAGACAGGACCAAGTTGGAGTTTGGCAGAGGCATAACGGCTATTGTGGGACCAAACGGCAGCGGTAAGAGCAATATCGCCGATGGCATTCGCTGGGTCCTTGGCGAGCAAAGTGCCAGAACTCTGCGGGGTGACACCATGCAAGATGTCATTTTTGCTGGTAGTGATGGCAAGGGCCCCTTGGGGATGGCCTCGGTATCTCTCACATTAAGTGACTGCCGGGGGAGTCTGGGTCTGGATTTTGATGAGATAACCGTGGCGAGGAGAGTATATCGATCCGGTGAAAGCCAATATTTGATCAACAAATCGCCATGCCGCCTAAGAGATATTCATGATCTATTTCGTGACACAGGTCTTGGTCGCGAAGGGTACTCCCTGATTGGACAAGGGCAGATAGATGCTATTTTGCTGGCCCGCCCGGGAGAACGCCGTTTAATCATAGAAGAAGCTGCCGGTATTGGCAAATACCGTGCCCGGAAAGCTGAAGCTGCCAAGAAACTGGCCGATACGGAGGGTAAACTGCTGCGTCTAGAGGATATCATCGGTGAGCTGGAAAGGCAATTGGAGCCTTTGGCAAAGGCGGCGGCTAGAGCCAAGACATATCTGGCGCTGTCCCAAGAGTATCAGGTGAAGGGACAAGCGGTGTGTGCCTATGGGTGGGCGGAGCTGCAGGAAAGTGCTCATCGGTTCTCCCAGAGGCATTCGGAGTTGACAGCGTCATTGATAGAGGTAAACGATGCCCAAGGGCAGGAGGACGCCGCAGTGGCAATACTGCGACAAGAAATAGCAGACCTGGAGGAGCGGCTAGAATATCTACAGCAGATACGTGATGCCTCTGTAGAGGAACGGGCGGAAATTCAGAGGCGCCAAGACAGGGCTGAAGAACGGCTCCAATATGTGGATGTTGAGGCACATCGCTTGCTAGATCAGGCAACTGACGGTCTAGGTCGTCGACAGACAATCCGGCAGGACTTGGCCCGGTGTCTTTGGCAGCTCAGATCGTTGCGACGAGTCTGGAACCAGGAACTCCAGAAGATCGCGGGACTCATGGAGACGCAAGAAGAACGGCACCAGGAACGCCAAACACTATTGGCACAACTGGAGACTATCAATTCCGCCAAAGAGCTGGTTCGGCACAAGGTTGCTACGGCTCAGGCTGATCTTCAGGCAAGTCAGAGCCGTGAATCTCTATGGCAAGACCAGATCTTAGTCTTGTCTCGCCGATTGGAGGAAATAACCCGACAATTGCAGGGGCTTAGTGCGAGTGTCTCCCGGAAGGCGGCTGCCGTCTCAGAAAACCGTCGGGAGCAGGTTTCTATGCAGCAGAGCCTAAGTAGCATAGAGATCATGGCTGATGATGCTAAGGCTCGGTGGCTCAAACAGCTAGAGGTGGTTCGCTCCTGGGAGGAAAAGTTACAGATGGAGTCGTCCCGTTTGCGGGCTCTGTCCGGCATGGAAAAGGACTATGTGGGATATCACCGTGGGGTTAAAGCGGTTCTGCAGAATCGAGAGCGCTTCCCTGGCATCTGTGGGGTAGTAGCAGAACTCATCGAAGTACCAAAGGAACTGGAAGTGGCCATTGAGATAGCCCTGGGCGGAGGGCTGCAAAACATAGTGACCGACACAGATGTAGGTCCGCGCCAAGCAGTAAGCTATCTAAAAGAACGTAAAGCAGGTCGAGCCACCTTCCTGCCCCTGGATGGACTGAAGGTGAGCCCGTTTCCTAAGGGAGATCTGGCTCTCTTGCAGCAAGAGAATGTCATAGGTTTGGCTTCTCAGCTCATCAGATATGAGCCTCGGTATCAAAGATTGGTAGAGTATCTGCTCGGTAGGGTGATAGTGACAAAGGACCTGGATACTGCTGTTGCTTTAAGTAAGGAGCTGCGGGGCGCCAATCGGATCGTGACTTTGGACGGGGACACAGTGTCGGCGGGGGGAGCCATTACTGGCGGCAGCTTGCCCATGGGTGAGAAAAGTGGGTTACTCCAGAGACGTCAACAGGTGAGCCGTTCGGCCAAAGCTGTGCAGTCGATTAGAGATACTTTAGCAAAAGAGCGACAAACAGCGGCAGCCAAGGAGGTCAAGCTACAAGAGATCGATTTGGAAACCAAGAGTCTCAGAGATGACTTGCACCAAAGGGAGTTAGAGATAAGAGACCAGGAGCAAGAAATTGGGCTGGGCAAGAGCGAAATAACCCGGTGGGAGCGGGAGAAAGCTCAAATTGAGACAGAAATGGCGGGGTTAGAAACTAAGATCGAATCTGAGGCAAAAGAGCAATCCCAGGATATGCTAAGTATAGATCACCTGACAGCCGACGAAGCTGCGTGGCAGGCCCAAGTGCTAGCAGTACAGGATCAACTGGACATATTAGACGATGACCAGGCCAGGACACAGGAAAGCTTTACCACCCACAAAGTCGGCGTGGCGACTAGAGAAAGCCAAATTCAGGCAGCAGAACAAGAAATAAAGAGGCATAGACACCTATTATCTGAACTCACCCAGTTGCTAGCTGGTCTAGAGGAGTCCCGGGCCGCCGTGGAGCAAGATGAGTTGCAGCTTCGACAGAAGATGGAGGAATCGGCAACAGAGCTTCGCCAACTGGAGGGAAAGCTGCATGACATCGAGGATGAGTTGAGGGAAAGCAATAGGCTGCGCAAGGACAAGCAAAGCCACGTAGCCGTCAAGGAGCAAACTTCTAGAGCTAGACAACAAGCCAAAGAGAAACTGCAGCACGATTTGTCCTTTGTTCAGCGGGAATTGGACAAGATCACATCTCAGAAAGCTAGACTAATCGAGACAATGGAAAATGAATACGGATTGCAGCCGGAGACTCTAGCCCATCAGTCGGTGCCTACCGGAGACATTGGGCAGATGCGAGCTGAAGTGCACACTCTGAAAAAGCGATTGCAGGACCTTGGACCGACTAGCATTGGAACTATTGACGAATATGCAGTGGTGCAAGAACGCTATGGTTTTCTGAAGGAACAGCAAGGGGATCTAGTGGAAGCTAGGGAACAGCTAAACGTGGTTATTGAAGAGATGGATGAGATTAGCAGTGCTCGGTTTGCTGAGACGTTCCGCCGAGTGCAGCAAGAATTCCAGGCGATCTTTGTCAAACTGTTTGGTGGTGGCACAGCTGAGCTGATGTTGACACCAGCTCCCCACCAGGAAGATGGTGGGTTGGAGATTGTCGTAAGGCCTCCAGGCAAAAGGTTGCAGAACATTAGTCTTCTCTCAGGCGGTGAGCGAGCCTTGACCGCTATCAGCTTGCTGTTTGCTTTACTGAGGGTCAAACCCAGCCCATTCTGTGTCTTAGATGAGATCGATGCGGCTCTAGACGAGAGTAATCTCCAGCGTTTTACCGGGCTCTTGGAGGATTTCTCCGAAGACACGCAATTTATAGTCATCACCCACCGGCCTGGGTCCATGGAAGTGGCAGATACACTGTATGGAGTTACAATGAACAAGGCAAATATCTCCCAGCTAGTTTCAGTCCAGCTTGATGCCGTGGCGGCGAGTCTTGAGGAATAGTCTAGACCCTAGCGGTCCTATGTGAGAAAGGAGCAGATCCATGGCATTCCCCAAATGGTTAGGGCGTAGAGAAAAACCTGATAAAGATCATATTCAACCGGCAGATGAGAAAACACCAACTAAAGCTGTGGAAGGCCCCCCGGAAACCCCGGAGGTAATGGGCCAAGGCTTTTTAGCACGTTTGAAAGACGGTTTGGCTAGAACAAGATCATCTTTTGTAACCAGAGTAGACACGCTCTTGTCTAGTCACAAAACAGTGGATGAGGAGCTGTTCGAGCGGTTAGAAGAGTTGCTGATCCAATCAGATGTGGGAGTGGACACGACACTGAGGCTGGTGGATGATGTGCGGGCAACTGTAAAGGCCAAGAAAATTACAGATCCCGCTGAAGTGAGGCCCGTCTTGCAGCAGAAAATCCATGAGATCCTAACTGCCCACGGCGGAGTACTACACTTATCTGAGCCAAGGCCCTCAGTGATATTGGTGGTGGGAGTCAATGGTGCAGGTAAAACAACCACAATTGGCAAACTGGCCCATCGTTTCAAATCAGAAGGTTTGAAGGTTATCTTGGGTGCTGGAGACACTTTCCGAGCTGCGGCCATTGAGCAGTTGGAGATTTGGGCAGATCGAGTAGGTGTTGATATGATCAAACACCAACCTGGCTCGGATCCGGCAGCCGTTGCCTTTGATACTATTCAGGCAGGAAGAGCCCGTCAAGCCGATGTGGTGATCATTGATACCGCTGGGCGCCTGCAGACCAAGACTAATCTCATGCGCGAATTGGAGAAGATAGGTCGTGTGGTTGAGCGGGAGCTAGGTCACAAGGCAACAGAAGTACTGCTAGTGGTGGATGCTACCACGGGGCAAAACGCATTATCCCAGGCCAGACTATTCAGTGAAGCAGTGGATATTTCCGGATTGGTGCTGACTAAGCTAGATGGCACTGCTAAAGGTGGCATTATTGTTGCCATTGCAGCCGAGCTGGAACTGCCCGTCAAACTGATTGGCATTGGAGAAGCCTATGACGATCTGCGGGATTTCTATCCCGATGAGTTCGTGTCTGCACTTTTTGATGAATAACCTTTGAGCAAGCAAGCTTCTGCCAAACTTGTATCTGTGTGTTGACAAAGGCAATTCGCCCTAGTATACTACTGCTGTAAAGCATTTATGCTTAACAGGGGCGGATAACGTGATCGACAAGACTGTGCACCTAGGATTGCTCCTGGATTTCTATGGCCAATTACTGACAGAGAAGCAACGCCTCTATTTTACTTTGTACCATCAAGAAGATCTGTCCTTAGGAGAGATAGCTGAGCAGTATGGCGTGACTAGGCAAGCTGTCTATGATATTCTCCAGCGCTCACAGAAAACTTTGATGGACCTCGAGGGTAAACTGGGGCTAGAGAAACGGTACGCCTTGCAGCGGGAGCGATTGGAGTTGATTCAAACCCGATTGCTTGATTTGACTAAGGGGAGCTTAGGACAAGTAGAGGGCAAAGCTTTAGAGGAGCTAGTTGCGCTTGAGCAACTTGTGGCCCAGTTGATAGAAGATTCTTAATAGGTCAAGGTTAGAGGAGGGCCCTATATGGCGGTGTTTGGAAACCTGGCAGAAAAACTCCAAAAGACGTTGGGCAAACTCCGGGGCAGGGGGAAACTGACAGAACAGGATGTCAAAGAAGCTCTGCGAGAAGTGCGTTTGGCACTTTTGGAGGCTGATGTAAACTATAAAGTGGTAGGGGAGTTTACTGGCCGAGTCAGGGAACGGGCGGTAGGGCAGGAAGTCCTCGCCTCACTAACACCGGCCCACCAAGTGATTAAGATTGTCTATGAAGAGCTTACTGAGCTCATGGGTGGTAGCCAAAGCAAGCTGGAAGTGGCATCCCAACCTCCTACTGTAGTGATGTTGGTGGGGTTGCAGGGAGCTGGCAAGACTACGAGCTGCGCGAAATTGGCCTACCTGTTGCGTAGACAGGGGCATCGACCCCTCTTGGCCGCGGCAGACATATACCGGCCTGCAGCAATCAAGCAATTGCAGGTACTAGGTGAACAGCTTGAGATCCCCGTTTTTAGCCTAGGAGATCAAATAAGTCCCGTGGACATTGCCAAGGCAGCTGTGGAACATGCTAACCGCCATGCCAATGACATAATTATATTGGATACCGCTGGACGGCTTCATGTCGATGAAGAGCTTATGGCGGAATTGAAGGCTATCGATGGGGCCGTAGCGCCACACCAGATAATGCTGGTAGTCGATGCCATGACGGGGCAGGATGCGGTCAATGTGGCCACTAGTTTCAACGAGAGTCTAGATATAGATGGTGTGATTTTGACTAAGCTAGACGGCGATGCCCGGGGTGGAGCTGCACTATCCATTAAGGCAGTTACGGGAAAACCCATTAAGTTTGCAGCCACTGGAGAGAAACTGGATAGTCTGGAACCATTTCACCCAGAGCGCATGGCTTCACGTATTTTGGGCATGGGCGATGTCCTCACTCTGATTGAGAAGGCAGAAGCCCAGATCGATCAAGACAAAGCGAGGGAAATGGCTGACAAGCTGCGGACTGCTGATTTCACCTTGGAAGATTTCCTCGAACAGTTGCAGCAGGTCAAGAAAATGGGGCCACTAGATCAGTTGATGGATATGATGCCAGGTGTGCCTGGGATGAAGGGACTCCAGGGTCTACAGGTGGATGAAAAGCAATTTGGTCAGGTAGAAGCCATAGTGCAGTCAATGACTATGGCAGAGCGACGAAGACCCGAGCTCATCGACGGTAGCAGAAAGCGGCGCATTGCCGATGGTAGTGGTACCCGGGTACAGGATGTCAACAGACTTCTTAAACAGTTTTCTCAGACACGGCAAATGCTACGGCAATTGGGAGGCCTTGATAAAAAGGCTAAGCGGCGTCGTGGTGGGTTGCTCAATTTTTTCCAGTAGCATGAATTGGATGGTCAACCGGAATCGCCATGTTGTTAGTTTGGCAGCTAGGCGATGCTAGGTTAATCACTGATCTGCCTTCGCTAGATGTGGACTTTAGGGCGATCAGCATAGATGAAATCAGGAAGGGAGGAGGATGTGTTCTATGGCAGTACGGATTCGTTTGAAAAGAATGGGTGCCAAAAAGAGGCCCTTTTACCGTTTGGTGGTAGCTGATACACGGGCAGCCCGTAATGGTAGATTCATCGATACCTTGGGATTCTATGACCCCTTGGAAGAGCCGGCGCAGATCGTTGTTGACGAAGATAAAGCCATCGACTGGTTGCAGAAAGGTGCTCAGCCCTCGGATACCGCCAAGCAATTGCTTGCCAAGGTTGGAGTTATGGATAAGTTCGCGGCATTGCGCAAGAGTGCGCAGTAGGAGGGCAATCACATGAAAGACCTTGTAGAGTATATTGCCAAAGCATTAGTTGACCACCCGGAGGCTGTCCAGGTAAGTCAAGTAGAGGGGGAAAGATCCCTCATTTTGGAACTACGGGTGGCGGCTGACGATATGGGAAAGGTCATCGGCAAGCAGGGACGGATTGCCAAGGCGTTGCGCACCGTGGTAAAAGCAGCTGCTACCAAGGAAGGTAAGATGGTACATGTGGAGATCATCGATTAACCTTCCTCCGTTGACTCTCAACTTAGCGGCATCGCTGGCACTCTTCCCAGGGAGGTGATGGTACGAACACAATCACCATCAATCGACCAATTGTTTGGAAGGCTATAGTTACTGACAGGCTAAAAAAGGAATTAAGCCAGGAGCTGGAGCGGGCCATTGGTCGTCTAGACATGGAGATTCAGCAGCTGGAGTTCCAAGCTAAGCGGGTCTTGCCGGATTTGGAAAGACAGAATCTCAAGAGGGCTATGGAGATGCGCCAAGAACTTGAGGAAGAAAAGCAAAAGCGTCGACACAGCCGGGATCGGCTTGCCGATCAGATGCAAGAATTGCAGGATCTGGCCAATGGTGAAGAGATAGCCCGAGGAACGCTAGAAGGTATGGCAGAAGTAGCTATAGGTGACGATCTCACTAAGATTCTTTACGTGGAGATAGTCACAAAGGATGATCAAGTAGTGGAATTTCGCGAAGGGCGGCTAGAACTATGAGGCTGCCGCAGGATTGGGTAGTCATTGGTGAGATTGCCAGACCCCATGGAGTCAAGGGTGATGTCAAAGTCCGCATGCATACCGATTACCCTGACAGGTTCGATCCCCTCACCGAGGTGTATCTGCAGCGGGATGGTATGGAACCTGAACTCAGTGGTTTCACGGTGGTCGGTAGGCAGCAAGACCAGCTTGTCTGCCATATAGCAGGGATTGAATCCCGAGATGAGGCTGCCGATCTACGGGGAACTCTTATCGTGGTGCCCAGGGAGGAAGCTGTGGAATTGCCGCCAGGGCATTATTACATCTTCGAACTTGTAGGATTGCTTGTCTATACCGAGGATGGAGAGTATCTGGGCAAACTAAAAGAAGTGCTGCAGCCTGGCGCTAACGATGTCTATGTAGTGGAGCCAGCCGGCTTGGGTGAAGAGATTTTGCTACCGGCGATTGCCGATGTAATACTAGACATAGACATGGAAAAAGGTCGTATGCTAGTTCGCTTGTTGCCGGGTATGCTGGACCCGTAGGCGGGAGGTACCAAACTGTGCGGATTGATGTACTCACATTATTTCCTGAGATGTTTCAGGGGCCTCTCGAAACCAGTATTGTTGGACGTGCGCAAGCCGCGCACCTAGTGGATGTGCGCCTTTGGAATATCCGAGATTTTACAGAAGATAAGCATCGCCAAGTGGATGACTACCCCTTTGGGGGTGGTGCAGGTATGGTGCTGAAGCCGGAGCCGGTGTTCGCTGCCGCTCGCCATGTATTGGGGGAAGATGAAGCCCCGGTATTGCTCATGACGCCTCAGGGTGAGACATTTAACCACGCTTTGGCAGAAGAGTTATCTGCCGAAACACGGCTGATTTTGATTTGCGGCCATTATGAGGGTGTCGATGAACGCATTAGGCAGTCCCTGGTGACCAAAGAGATCTCCATTGGTGATTATGTTCTGACTGGGGGAGAGCTTCCTGCAATGGTAATGATTGATGCCATTGTGCGTTTTCTGCCCGGCGTCTTGGGTGAGGCTACTGCTGTGCATACTGATTCCTTTGCCCAAGGGCTCTTGGAGTATCCTCAGTACACACGCCCACGGGATTTTGAGGGCATGGAAGTGCCGGAAGTGCTTCTTTCTGGAGATCATCAGCGGATAGCCGATTGGCGTCGATACGAATCCCTGCGCCGCACTCTAGCGCGGCGGCCGGACTTGCTTGATGGACTCAAGTTGGATCCCGAGGATCTAGCGTTCTTGACGTCTGTTCGAGACGAATTCAGCAAATCTTGAGACAGGTATGGAAGGGAGGCAGAAAGCCATGGATATTCTGCAGTTGATAGAGAATGAACAGCTAAAAAAGGACATCCCTGATTTCAGACCAGGAGATACCGTACGGGTCCATGTTAGGGTTGTGGAGGCCGAACGGGAACGCATACAGATCTTTGAAGGGGTAGTCATCGCCCGCTCCGGTGGTGGGGTACGGGAGACCTTTACTGTCAGGAAGGTGACCCAAGGCGTGGGTGTGGAGAGAAAATTCCCCCTGCATTCCCCCCGAGTTGCGAATATTGAAGTGATTCGGCGAGGTAAGGTGCGCCGCGCTAAGCTATATTATCTGCGCCAGCGTGTAGGTAGGGCAGCCCGCATCAGAGAGCGCCGGACGTGGTAGTTGGTATGGTTGAAGTCAGAAAGGGACTATTTCAGTCCCTTTTTTATGCTGCTTCGTAGCTGAAGGGAGAGTCTGAGATGGTTGGAGAGAAGTCGGAGCTGCGGGAATATCTGGAAGCTTTTGTGATAGCAATAGTCCTGGCTTTATTCATTATTACCTTTATCGCTCAGTCCTTCGTAGTGCAGGGCCGCTCTATGGAGCCAACGTTGCATCATGGGCAACGACTCCTAGTCGATAAGCTGACCTACCGATTTCGCCCGCCAGCTCCTGGTGAAATTGTGGTTTTCCGCTATCCTGCCGATCCTCGGCGCAAGTTTATCAAGAGAATAGTGGGTATACCTGGGGATGAGATAATGATCAGGGACACTGTGGTCTATGTCAATGGCAGGCCCTTGGAGGAAGCCTATATCTATGGCCCCACTTACGGCGATTGGGGGCCACGCAAGGTGCCATTCGTCATGGGAGATAACCGCAACAACAGCGACGATAGCCGGTTTCCCGATGTGGGATTTGTGGCCCGAGACCTACTTATGGGTCGGGCTGTGATTAGCTACTGGCCGGTGGGAGCTTTAGGCTTTCTTCCAGTGCCGGACTCGTTTTCCCGATAAGTTAGGATGTTGCGAAAGGAATGTGGGTAGATGCAAGCCAATATCCAGTGGTATCCAGGTCACATGGCACGGACCAAAAGAGAACTTAGGCAGGCCTTGGCAGTTGTCGATATTGTACTGGAGATACGAGATGCCCGCATACCTGTGAGCAGCCACAACGTTGACCTAGCCAACCTTGTAGCTAACAAGCCGGTGATCACCGTCTTGGCCAAGGCAGATTTGGCGGAACGAGAGTTGACAGAAGCTTGGGTTAAGACTCTAAGGGGTGCGGGTCTTGCGACGGTGGCGGTGGACCTGCGGGGTGGTCGGGGTCTGGCGGAATTGGAACGGATAATCAAGTCCCTGCATGGAGTTAATCGGGAGCGACTGCGGGAACGGGGCAGGCAGGATCCGGGCTTGAGGGGGGTAGTCGTGGGTGTACCCAATGTGGGTAAATCCACTTTGATCAATCGATTAGCTAAGCGAAATGTGGTGAGGACTGGGGCCAAACCCGGGGTGACCCGGGGGAAGCAGTGGGTGCGGGCTGGTGCTTTCATGCAGCTGCTGGATGTGCCGGGAGTCTTGTGGCCCAAATTCGATGATCCAGCCACTGGCTTCAAGTTGGCTGTAACTGGAGCTATCAGTGATGATGTTTTTGACTACATTGAGGTCAGTGCAGTACTGGCTGAACATATCGTGAAGATTAATCCCCAGACTTTACCGGCACGATATGGTGTGGATAGCCATCTTGAGCAAGGCATGCCCATCTTACAGGCCATTGGCAAGCAACGGGGGTTTTTGCTGACAGGGGCTAGGGTGGATGAGGAGAAGGCTGCTGCCCTGCTGCTGCGGGAATTTCGCCAGGGTGTACTCGGTCCCTTTACATTGGAGAAACCACCAGTTCTTTCCGGAAGCGAGTAGGAATTTGCCAAATTTAGCAGGGATCTGTAGAATCCACCCGAAGTAGATGAAGTAATTGTCTATACATTCGGGTGATACAATGTTAACTTCAACGCAGCGTCTCTATCGATTCAGACACGTGTTATATCGAAGGGGCTACCATCAGATAGCTGGCATTGACGAAGCTGGCCGAGGTCCGTTGGCCGGCCCCGTCGTAGCTGCTGCTGTTATTCTCCCGCTTGGTCTGCCCTCCCTAGACATCCCTGATTCCAAACGCGTCAGTGGAATTCGGCGAGCTAAACTCTATGAGGAAATCCATAGGATGGCTGTGGCCATTGGGGTTGGAGTCGTGGGGCCCCAGCAGATCGACAAGATGAATATCCATAACGCCACTCTGGAGGCTATGTGCCAAGCAGTGCTAGCGCTGGATCCCATGGCGGATTTCTGCCTGGTGGATGGCAAATTCATCATCACACAATTGCCTTTACCCCAGAGAGCCGTCGTTTCGGGGGATGCTAGAGTTGACTGTGTGGCAGCAGCTTCCATCATAGCCAAAGTGACCCGGGATCGGCTGTTGGTGGAAATGGACCACCGGTATCCGCACTATGGTTTTGCGGCTCATAAAGGCTACCCCACAGCCCAGCATTTGCAGGCACTGGAAACATATGGTCCGTGTCCTATCCATCGGTATTCTTTTGCACCTGTGCGGCTTGCAGGGCAGTGTAGCTTAGATTTGGAAGGGGATGATTCCAGCCGTGCAAATCGTACGGGTTGAAGCCCTCAAGCCTGGTATGCAGCTAGCCCGGGCAGTATACAGTGCCGAAGGTCAAGTCTTACTGAGTGCCGGGGTCATCCTTAAAGATGTATACATACATCGTCTTCGAGCGCTGGGTTTTCCTGCTGTCTACATAGGGGACCCTCTAGCAGCGTCTGACTTAACGGAGGCCATCTCGGAGACTACAAGATACCGGGCCATTGGGGTTTTGCAGGAAAGCTTCACCTCAGTGAAGTTCGGTGGCACACTCCACCTTGAACCGATTAGCGATGTAGTGAATTCCATGATAGACGAAATGACCCTTAATCGAGATGTTGCAGTCCATCTAACAGATATCCGTCGCCATGATGATTATACCTTCGGTCATTCGGTCAATGTCTGCATGCTTTCCCTAATGGTAGGTATGGCCTTGGAATTTGATCAGCTGAAGTTGCGGGAACTAGCCATGGGGGCCATATTGCATGATGTCGGCAAAATCAAGACGCCTGATGCAATTCTACTGAAAGCAACGAGACTTAATGCCCTGGAATGGGATGAGATGAAGCGACACACCCGCCACGGGTTCGATGTACTTCGGGCGGCTACGGAGCTTCCTGCCCGGGTTGCCCATGTAGCGTATCAGCACCATGAACGGCTTAACGGAAGTGGCTATCCCCGAGGGTTGGAAGATGGTGGCATCCATATGTTCGCCAGGATCGTGGCGGTAGCAGATACCTATGATGCCATGACTTCTGATCGGGTGTATCGCAGGGGAGTCACTCCCTGTACAGCTTTGCAGGTAATTGACGGATTGCGATCTCGGCAGTTCGATCCTGAGGTGGTCGATGCTTTCATGACCTCTGTGGTTCCATATCCGCCGGGGTGTAGGGTGGAGCTAGGAACCGGTGAAGTGGGCTTAGTTGTTGATAACCGCGAATCTAGAAGGCTAGTTGTGGAGATAGAGTCAGATGACACGGAGCCGTCAGCTGAAGAATATCGAGAGATCGATTTGATGCAGTATCCAGATAAGCACATTGTACGCATCGTCTGATCTCGGTGCCAGAGCATTGAGGAGGTGGCCATGGTGGGATGAACTCGAGGCAAATGGGCAATTGGTACGAGGAGTTGGCTGCCGCTTATCTGGAACAACAAGGTTACCAGATCATAGCTCGACAGTACCGCTGTCGCCAAGGAGAGATTGACCTAGTTGCTCGAGATGGCGAAAACATTGTCTTTATCGAAGTGAAAGGGCGGAGGAGCGCTCGATTTGGGTTGCCTCAAGAAGCAGTTGATCTACGGAAACAACAGCGCATTCGGCGAGTAGCTCAGCATTTCTTATGGTCGAACCGGCAATCGGAAAGCCTGTGCCGATTCGACGTGATTGCCATTTCTAGCACGGGCTCCGGTAATCACTCCATTCGACATATCGAAGGAGCTTTCTCTGGTTGCTAGCTTTTCGAGATATCTGCTTCCCGAAGTGGCTTGTCGGGCTGTGGCTAAGCCTGCTATTTGTGGCAGGAATAGGTTGAATTAGCGAGAATACAGTACATACCAGATGTCACCAAGCCTTTGATCCGAAGAGGTAGGATTAAAGAAGGGTGACTTTTTCTATGATTGCTGTAGTGAAGGCTGCTACAGTCTTGGGAATAGACGGTTTCTTGGTGGATGTGGAAGTTGATCTATCCCGGGGCTTGCCGGGATTTGAGATTGTGGGGTTGCCCGATGTGGCAGTTAGGGAAAGCCGTCAACGGGTTAGGGCGGCTCTGAAGAACTCTGGTTTTAGTTTTCCTTTGCAGCGTTTGACCGTGAATTTGGCCCCCGGTGACCTAAGGAAAGCTGGATCTGCCTTCGATCTAGCCATAGCCTTAGGAATCTTGGCTGCCAGTGGCGTGTTGCCGTCAGAGAAGCTCAAAGACGTGTTGGTCTTGGGAGAATTATCTTTAGATGGAAGTGTCCGGGGCGTGGCCGGAGTACTACCAATGGCCATGGCCGCTGCGGCAGGGGGAATACCCAAGGCTCTAGTACCCGCGGATAATGGGAAGGAAGCTAGCTTAGTGCCTGGTTTGTCCACAGCAATCATCGGCAGCCTGGAAGACGCTGTCGCAGTACTTGAGGGCAGACGTGAGGCTTTGAAACCCAGTCCGGTGCAATTTAGAGCAGGACCTTCGGATGGGGCCGATCTCGTGGAGGTACGGGGGCAGATAGCGGCAAGAAGGGCCCTAGAAATAGCTGCGGCTGGAGGGCATAATCTGCTTTTGCTGGGACCACCAGGGTGTGGAAAGACTCTCCTTGCCCGCTGCCTGCCGGGGATTCTACCACCCCTTTCTCCTGACGAAGCCATAGAGGTGGCTCGAATCTACTCTGTGGCGGAAGGAGGGCTTGCTCCGCTGAGGTTTACACTAAATCGGCCTTTTCGTAGTCCGCACCACTCTTCTACCCAGGCTGGCATAATCGGAGGTGGAGTATGGCCACGTCCCGGTGAGGTGACTCTAGCTCACCATGGTGTGCTGTTCCTGGATGAAGCAGGGGAGTTTCGCCGTTCAGTCCTGGATGTGTTGAGACAGCCTTTGGAGGATGGTGTTGTCTCATTGGTTCGCCATGGCTATAGTGTCGCCTATCCATCCCGGTGTCAGCTAATCATGGCAGCTAATCCCTGTCCTTGTGGTTTTTTGGGTTCTAGCACCAAAGATTGTACTTGTAGTGCCCAGCAGTTTGCTGCCTATAGGCGGCGTCTGTCTGGGCCTTTGCTGGATCGAGTCGAACTCCAGGTCTGGATGGGAGCCCTAAAAAGAGACGACTATCGGGAGCCCGGAGAATCCTCTTCTTTAGTTAGGGAGCGAGTTGTTCGAGTATGGCAGAGAAACCAAGGCAAACGGCCATCTACCAGTTGGGCCACTGATAACAGTGAGATGACCCAAACAGCACGGACTATGTTGGAAAGAGCCATAGAGCGCTTCCAGCTTTCGGCTCGCTCTGTATCGAAAGCTGTACGGGTGGCTAGGACCATTGCCTTGCTAGATGAATCTGGGGAGATCTACCAAGATCATGTGGCTGAGGCCTTGACCTACCGACTATCCCTTTGATCTGCGGTGCGCCTACCAAGCTCCAGGGGTGCTTGGTACCAGCTGCTTCGGATATCAAGCCTAGCTTTTAGCCATGCTAAAGCAGGTGGTGTATGGAAGCGATCAGTCCAGCCAGTTAGAACCTGGCGAAAGGGAGGACAACCCTTGGAACGTGAGCAGAGTGTGGGGAAGACCAAGATATATAGCTGCCCTACCTGTCAGGCCGATACTCCCCATGTGATCAAAGGGCAAAAAGGCGAGACTTTTGCTTTACTGTGTAGTAACTGCAGTACCGGTTCCTTGGTGCAAAATGATGAACTGTATTTGTATCAACTGCACTGGGAGGAGGAGCTGCGGCAGATCTTGGGGAGTCTGGAACACAGACTAGATGATGATCGGCATCCCGACTAGAAGGGCTTTGCATAAGCGGGAGGGGAGTTTACATGTCAGCACGGATGTATGTTTGGGGTTTGAGTCTCTTGCCGCATTTGGGGAGTATCACCATAAAGCGCTTGGTGAAGGCTCTCGGCAGTGAAGCAGCGGCTTTCGAGGCTACTGCAACAGAGCTGCAGCAGGCCACTGGCATGAGCTTGGCTCGAGCTGAAGCAATAGTAATGGGACGATCCGGCATGGAGATAACCCGGGATTGGGAGCGGCTCAATGCACAAGGGGCAATGCAATTGATCACTTGGTTAGATGAGGACTACCCATGGCGGTTACAGCAGATCGCTGATCCGCCACCGGTTTTGTATTGCCAGGGCGATCTTACCTGCCTCGATGCACCGGTGGTAGCCATTGTGGGACGTCGGCGGGCAAGTCCCCGGGGTCTAGGTTGGGCCCATCGGTTAGGTCGAGATCTTGCTGCGGCAGGGTTGTCAATCATC